>JAMONX010000050.1 GCA_027066435.1 Campylobacterales bacterium | reverse complement strand
TTTAAGTATCATAGCCGACCTTAAAAAAAATTGAAAAAGGAAAAAATGTGCCAACTATAAATCAGTTGATTCGTAAAGAGAGAAAAAAGGTGGTTGTAAAATCAAAATCACCAGCACTTGTTAAATGTCCTCAAAGAAGAGGTGTTTGTACAAGAGTTTATACTACAACTCCAAAAAAGCCTAACTCTGCACTTAGAAAAGTTGCAAAAGTAAGACTAACAAGTGGATTTGAAGTAATTAGTTATATCGGTGGTGAGGGTCATAACCTTCAAGAGCACTCAATCGTACTAGTTCGTGGCGGTAGAGTTAAAGATTTACCAGGTGTTAAGTATCATATTGTTCGTGGAGCCTTGGATACATCAGGTGTTGCAAATAGAAAAGTTGCAAGAAGTAAATACGGTACAAAAAGACCTAAATAATTTAGGCTTTTAGTTAAATAAAATAAATTATAATTGTCAAAACGACCAGGCTCACAAGTTGAGTTTGAGTAAATTATAAACAATTGAAGGAAAAATATGAGAAGAAGAAAAGCTCCCGTCAGAGAGATATTAGCTGACCCAATCTACAATTCAAAAATAGTATCAAAATTTATCAATATTTTAATGCTTGATGGTAAAAAATCAGTTGCTGCTAAAATATTTTATGAAGCTCTTGAAGCAATTGATAAAAAAGGCGAAGATAAAGGTATCGACATCTTTAACAAAGCGATTGAAAATGTAAAACCTGTTATGGAAGTAAAAAGTAGAAGAATAGGTGGTGCTACATATCAAGTTCCAATCGAAGTTAGACCTGTTAGACAACAAGCATTGGCAATTAGATGGTTGATTTCTTATACCAGAAAAAGGTCTGAAAGAACTATGAAAGACAGATTAGCAAATGAGCTTATGGATGCGGCCAATGAGAGAGGTACTGCATACAAGAAGAAAGAAGATACTTACAAAATGGCTGAAGCAAATAAAGCATTTGCTCACTATAGATGGTAAAAGGAAGTTAACATGGGAAGAAGTCATAAACTTGAAGATGTAAGAAATATAGGAATTGCTGCACATATTGATGCTGGTAAAACTACAACAACAGAGAGAATCCTTTTTTATACTGGGGTTGAGCATAAAATTGGTGAAGTACATGATGGTGCTGCTACCATGGATTGGATGGAACAAGAGCAAGAGAGAGGCATTACAATTACCTCTGCTGCTACAACTTGTGAATGGAATAAAAAACAGATAAATATTATCGATACTCCAGGTCATGTTGATTTTACTATCGAAGTTGAACGATCTATGCGTGTACTTGATGGTGCAGTTTCTGTTTTTTGTGCAGTTGGTGGTGTTCAGCCTCAATCTGAAACAGTATGGAGACAAAGAAACCGTTATGGAGTACCATCTTTAGTATTTGTAAACAAAATGGATAGAACAGGGGCAGATTTTTACGAAGTTGAGAAACAAATCGTAGATCGTCTAAAAGGAAATCCTGTACCAATTCAGTTACCAATAGGAGCTGAAGATCAGTTTGCGGGTATTATTGATCTTGTAAAAATGAAGGCTATCGTTTGGGATCAAGATGCAGCTATGGGTTCAAACTATCATGTTGAAGATATTCCTTCTGATTTGCTAGAAAAAGCCCAAGAGTATCGTGAAAATATGATTGAGAAAATTTCTGAAGCAGAGTGCAATGAAGCACTTATGGAGAAATTCTTAGAGGGTGAAGAAATTACTAATGATGAAATTATTGCAGGAATTAAAGCTGCTACAATTGGGATGCATATCGTTCCTATGACTTGTGGTACAGCATTTAAAAATAAAGGTGTTCAAACACTTCTTGATGCTGTTGTAGATTACCTTCCTGCTCCTACTGAAGTTGCTGATATTAAAGGTACGATGATGGATGATGAAGAGGAAGAAGTTATTGTAGAATCATCAGATGATGGTCCTTTCGCATCTTTGGCTTTTAAAATTATGACAGATCCTTTTGTTGGTCAATTAACATTTATCCGTGTTTATAGAGGAAAATTAGGTGCTGGGAGTTTTGTTCATAACTCAACAAAAGATAAAAAAGAGAGAATTGGTCGTATCATGAAGATGCATGCGATTAAAAGAGAAGAAGTTAAAGAGATTTATGCTGGTGAAATTGGTGCAGTTGTTGGTCTAAAGAACACTACTACTGGTGATACACTATGTGATCCTGCAGATAAAGTAGTATTAGAGAGAATGGATTTTCCAGATCCTGTTATCTCAGTTGCAGTTGAGCCAAAAACAAAAGCAGATCAAGAAAAAATGGGTATAGCTTTACAAAAACTAGCTCAAGAGGATCCATCTTTTAGAGTAGAGACTGATGAAGAGAGTGGTCAAACTATCATCTCTGGTATGGGTGAATTGCATCTTGAGATTTTAGTTGATCGTATGATGAGAGAGTTTAAAGTTGAAGCAGAAATTGGTCAGCCACAAGTTGCATATAGAGAAACTATCAAACAAGCAGTACAGCAAGAGTACAAATATGCTAAACAATCAGGTGGTCGTGGTCAATTTGGTCATGTTTATCTTAAGCTTGAGCCTATGGAAGCTGGTGAAGGTTATGAATTTGTTAACTCTATCAAGGGTGGTTCAGTTCCTAGAGAGTTTATCCCTGCAGTTGATAAAGGTATTCAAGAAGCTATGCAAGGTGGCGTGCTTGCAGGATATCCTGTTGAAGATGTTAAAGTAACACTTTATGATGGTTCTTACCATGATGTGGATTCAAATGAGATGGCATTTAAACTTGCTGCTTCTATGGGATTTAAAGAAGGAGCTAGAAAAGCAGGTGCCGTTATAATGGAACCTATGATGAAAGTTGAAGTAGAAGTCCCTGAAGACTATATGGGTGATGTTATCGGGGATCTTAATAGAAGAAGAGGGCAGATAGAAGGTATGGATGATAGAAGCGGAAATAAAATTGTTAATGCTTATGTTCCTCTTTCAGAGATGTTTGGTTACTCAACAGATCTTAGATCTGCAACTCAAGGGAGAGCTACATACTCTATGGAATTTCATCACTATGATGAAGTGCCAAAAAATGTATCAGAAGAGATTATTAAAAAGAGAAACGGGTAGATAAGGTTAAAACAACATTTTCTAAGGGTGAAGCTTTAGCTTCACCCTTTTTTTATGTAAAAATTTTGTCTTCGTAGCTCAGCTGGATAGAGCACACGATTCCTAATCGTGAGGTCATGCGTTCAAATCGCATCGAGGACACCACTATTTAGAGACGCACTCCATTACTTTTTTTGCAAGTTGTTCAGGTAGTAATCCAAGTGATTCTTCAACTTTTTGGGTATTGCCTTGTTTGATAAATTTATCTTTATACTCAAATGAAGTTATAGAAATACCTTCAATTCCAAGTTCGTATATAGCACTTGCCACTCCACCAAGATATGCTGAGTCACTAAATATAAACCATTTTTTATATTTTTTTGCAAGTTCATTTAGCATTTTTGCATCTAATGGTTTTACAAATATAAGATCAAGCAAAGCTATATCAAAATCAAGAAATTTTGCACTCTCACATGCTCTTCCAACGCCATTTCCATATCCGATAAATAGAATATCACTATCTCCCTCTTTTAGTAGTTGTGAAACTCCTAGCTCTATAGGTTTGCTCTCGTATGAACAAGGTAAGAAAGCACCTCTAGGATATCTAAAAGCACAGGGTGTTTGCAGGTGATATGCAAAATCAACGGAGTGTTCCATACTAGATGCATCTCTTGGGGCAAAAAGTGTAAGGTTAGGAATAGCTCTTAGGTAAGAGATGTCAAATACTCCTTGATGTGTCTCTCCATCTTCTCCTACAGTTCCAGCTCTATCTATCGCAAAGACTATAGGCAACTTCATAATGCATGCATCATGTATAACTTGGTCATATGCTCGTTGTAAAAAAGTAGAGTAAATTGCTACAAAAGGCTTAAATCCTTCTTTTGCCATCGCACACATTGAAGTTACTGCATGTTGTTCGGCTATAGCTACATCCCAGAATCTCTCAGGAAACTCTTTCATAAGTATATTTATTCCCGTTCCACTAGGCATCGCCGCTGTAACTCCGATGATATTATCATGCTTTTTAGCAAGAGATAGTAGTGATTCCCCAAATAGCGTAGTAGCATTCTTTACAGAAGATTTTTTGATAGGTTCACCACTTTCTAAATCAAAGGGACTTACTCCATGCCAATGTTCAAAATTCCCCTCAGCTATATCGTAACCTTTTCCTTTGATAGTTTGAATATGGACAATAACAGGTTTCCCCATCTCTTTGGCAATAGAAAAAGATTCTATAAGTGCCTCTAAATCATGACCATCTGTAGGTCCTATATATTCGAGTCCTAACTCTTCAAATAAGAGACCAGGAGTTATTAATTTAAGACTTTCATCAAACTTTTTTGCAAGATATGTTGCACTCTCTGGAAAGTGCTCAAGCATCTGAGATGTTTTTTTCTTCATCTTTTGATAAAAACGACCAGCTAGAACCTGAGATAGATAATTGCTTATTGCTCCAATTGGCTTTGCAATGCTCATTTCATTGTCATTTAGAATTATGACAGCAGGTAGTTTTATATCTCCTAGTTCATTCATCGCTTCATAGACCATACCAGCACTCATCGAACCATCTCCTATAAGTGCGATTGGTAAGCGATCTTCATTTTTGAGTTTTATAGCTTTAGCTGCACCAACGGCAAGAGAAATAGAAGTAGAACTATGCCCAGCAATAAAGTAATCATAAGGAGATTCACTAGGTTTGGTATAACCACTAATGCCTTGAAATTGCCTAAGTGTATCAAACCTATCCCATCGATCTGTTAAAAGTTTATGTGCATAAGCTTGATGAGATACATCGTAAATAAATGGGTCTTTTTCTGCATTAAACACATAATGCATCGCTACTATAACTTCTACTACACCTAAAGTAGAACTCAAATGACCGCCATTTTTACTTACAGTTTCTAAAATCTTTTTTCGGATATCTGTGCATAACTGATTTAACTCATCTACGCTATACTCTTTTATATTCATTTACTTCTCTTCGCCAATTAAATCAATTGCATAATTTAGTCGTGTAGTGATAGTTCCATCAATATTTATGGTATCACTTAATATTATAACACCTCCACGACTTATCGCTTCGTCTGCTTCTATCTTAATAGAGTCTTGGTTAAAATGTTCTGATATTTGAGGAAAATCTTGTGGATTTACTTTTATAGTTATATTTGCCACACTTTTTATCGTGTGAATAAGTGCAGTTGCAATAGTTTTCGCAATTTTAGCTGAATTTTCATCAACCTCTTTTTTGATTACTTTTTTAGCTATGACAATAGCACTCTCAACCAAATCTTCTTCAATATTTTTAAACATTTCATCAAAAGAGTTTTTTTGTTCATCTAAAAGTGTGATAGATCTTATTAGTTGGCTTTTTAACTCTTCATTATCATTTTGTAGTGCATCTGTTGTTTCATTTATTCCATCTTTTTTCCCTTCATCAAATGCATTTTGTTTTTCTATCTCTAATTTTTCTTGGGAATCTTTTATCTGCTCATCTAACTCCATTTGAAGTGTAACTATTTGTGAAGTTAGGGTCTCTATTTTTTCAAATAATTCAGTTGCTTCTTTTGATTCTTCTTCACTAGTTTCTGCCTTTTTAACAATTTTCTCTTTAGTGGTTTTAAATATATTTTCATCAAAAACAGTTAGATTACTGTCATCTATATCAATTTTACCAAATTGGTATTTTTCAACAATTATATCGCTTATCTTATCTGAATTTATGATATTGCTAATCATTCTATAACCTCGTCAGCTTCACCTATTTGAATTAAACCTTTTTCTGCAAGCTTTTGTACTTCATCAACAATTTTTCTTTGTGCATCTTCAACATCTTTAACTTTTGTAGCTCCCAAAAATCCCATCTCTTCTTCAAATGCTTCAGAAGCTCTTTGAGACATGTTTTCCATAAATTTATCTTTAAGTTCTGGTCCTGCACCTTTGAGTGCGACCATGAGTTGGTTTTTATCTAATACTTTTAGAAGTTCTCTGATAGCTACTGCATCTAGCTTATCAATATCTTCAAATGTAAACATAAGCTCTTTTATAGCGTTTGCAAGAGTGGTATCTGTTTTTTCTATTAAATCCATTGTTGATTTTGTAGCTTTTTGTCCTAGTTTATTTAGTATTTCAGCAACTGCTCTAGGTCCACCGACTTCAACTTTATACGATGTTAGAGACTCAAGTTTACTCTCTAATACTGCTGAAACTCTTTTTATCACAGCAGGTGAAATATCCCCTAAATTTGCCATACGGATTGTTACATCTGCTCTTAAATTATCATCAAAAAAGGATATGGTTTCAGCTGCGGCTACAGGGTTCATGTGTGCTAAGATAAGTGCTATAGTTTGAGGATGTTCAGTTACAATAAAGTCAGCTAACTGTTCAGGTTTTACTTTTGTAAGGTAGTTGAAGCTCTTAGACTCATTTAATTCTTTAGATAATTTATCCAAGATGGCTTGTGCTGCATCGTGACTAAAAGTTTTAAATAAAATTTCTTTAGCATATTCTAGTCCACCATTAACGATATATTGATTTGATTGAAAAAGTGCTGCAAATTCTTCTAGTACTGCTGTGGCTATCGGTCTATCAACATTTTGAAGTGTTACCAAGTCAGCTGAAAGATTTGTAACCATCTCTACATCCATATTGGCAAATAGTCTTGAAGTTGCTTCATCTCCAATTTGTGTTAGCATAATGGCAATTTTTTGATCAATATTTAACTCCTCATAGACTGCTTTTTGTTCATCAGTGAGTGTTGTATTCATTTTAAAAACTCTTTTTCGCTTTCAACTATGGATTTTATAAGTTTGGCTGCCTCTTCTGGATTTTGTTCAATTTCGGCACGAAGTTTTTGAAGCAATACTTCATGTTTTATCTCATCTTTGTCAGGTGGTCCAGTCATTCCTAGCTCTTCTTGTGCTTTTTTCTTGGCGTCATTATACTCTTTTAGTGTATCTGCGTCTTCTTGATCTTCTTCTATCTCTATCTCATCAATAGCTTCCTCTTTTATATTGTAATCTTGAATCATTCTCTCTCCAAAAGGTGCAATTATCTTTTTGTAGAAAATAAAAAGTAGAAAAATAGCTGTTAGATATTTGATAAGTGGTAATAAAGGGTTTATATAATTTGAAACAATATGCGATAGATTTTGTGCTAAATCTTTTGGTTTTTCTGTTGAAGATGGATTAAACTCAAAGTTACTAACCGTTACTTGATCACCTCTTTTTTCATTGTAGCCAAAACTATTTTTGACTATATTTGTTATAGCCTCAATTTCACTTCCTTCTAACGCAAAATACTCTAAAAGTTCAGTTGGGTTTCCTTCTTCATCTTTTTTGTTACGATATTTACCATCTACTACGACAGACGCTGTTACTCGGTTGATTCGTGCAAATTCCCCCTCTATATTTGTAACTTTTTTAGAAATTTCATAATTTGTCGTTGTGGAGCTTTTTTCTGATTTTTCACCACCTTTTTGATTTTCATCTACACCTTGCACTGGACCTATATTGCTGATAGCTCCTGGAACTCCGCCTATCTCTTTGCTACTTCCTCCCTCTTTTGTCTCTTCTGTACTTTGTTCACTTCTTACAACTGATTCGGGATCAAAAACTTCACTTACTGTGCTTCTTCGTTCAAAATCAAAATCTATTGAGACTTTTGCAACTACTTTTTTATTGCCACCAAGAACTGGAGCGAGTATCTTTTCAATTTTTTGTTCATATGCTCTTTCATATTGGTTTTTATATTTGATTTGTGCAGCTACGATATCAGATTGAAAACCATCAGTTGCATCTTGACCTAATGATTCACCATTTTGATTGACGATATTTACATTTTCTACAGAGAGTTTTGATACAGATGCTGAGACTAGGTTTTTAATACCTGCAATTTGTTTTGATGAAAGTTTTAAATTTGGATTTATACTTAAAACTATAGAGGCAGTTGGAAGTGTTGTTTTTTCAACAAAAACACTATCTTTTGGTAGGGCGATATGTACCTTTGCATCTTCAATCGGTGTTAAGCTTCCTATGGTTCTTGCTAATTCTCCCTCTAATGCCCTTAGATATTTTATCTTTTGTGAGAAGTCGGTTTCTCCAAAAGCTTGAGTATCAAAAAGTTCAAAGCCTACTTTGCTACTTTTAGGAATACCCAAAGCTGCAATTGCAATTCGCTGCTTGTATACAAAATCTTTTGGAACTTTTATAGTTCCCTCATCAACGATTTTATAAGGGATGTTTTCTTTCTCAAGCTGTTCTATAACAAGTGCGGAATCTGATGCATTTATATTATCAAAAAGGACTCTATATCCATCCATTGTGCCATTTTTTGCATTAGTGTAGAGGACTAAAAAGACGATAAAACCTATCACAGAAGCTGTTGAAGCACCAATCACAACTTTTTGTTTAGTTGTTAAGCTTTGAAAAAGTGCTGTAATTTGCTCTAAAAGTGTTTTAAAGTCCATTTTATTCCTATGTAGTCAAAACCTTTTTAAAGGCTTCAAGAAATCTGCTATTTTGTTCAGGGGTTCCAATCGTGACTCTTATACCATTGACACCATAGCTTGTTAAATCTCTGATAATTATACCCTTTTTTAATAATATTTGAGCAATGTTTGTAGCATTCATAGTTTGTTTAAAAGTAAAAGTAATAAAATTTGTGTAGCTATCTATAAAGGTTATTTTATTTTCCTTTGCAAAATCTTCATACTTTTTCATCTCTTTGAAGTTTGAATTAATTGTTTTTTCTACAAACTCTTTATCTTCTAATGCCGTAAGTGCAGCTTTTAAAGAGAGTGTTGTGACATTAAAAGGAGGGCGCATCTTGTAAAGTGCATCCATAACTTCTTCTCCAGCGATTCCATAACCCACACGCATCCCACCAAGACCATAAGATTTTGAAAATGTTCCAAGATATAGAGTGTTTGGAAAAGTTTCGATTAACTCTTTTGGGTCAATCTTTTTTTTCTCATCTTTGTTTTGTGCAAAGTCCTGATAAGCTCCATCTATTACAACTAATGTGTTGTTATCTATCTTTTTAAGAAAATCAAAAACATCCTCTTTATCAAGACACTCTCCAAGTGGATTGTTTGGAAGGCATAAAAATATAATACCTATATCTTTTACCTTTTTATACAGATGCAAAAGTTCCGCCAAATTATGTTGATGTGAAGGAGTTTTTATAACCTTTGCTCCAATTTGTTTAGCATAGATTTCATACATCGCAAAGGTTGTTTTTGCCATTAGCAATTTTTTATGTTTGTTTGCTTTGACTCTGATGGCAAAAGAGATGACTTCATCACTTCCAGCACCTATTATGAGGTTTTTGGAAGTTACTTGATACTTCTTTGCCAATGCCTCTTTTATATCTTTCATGCTGTCATCTGGGTACATATAGACTGATGAAGCATTTTTTGAGATGGTTTCTACTACTTTTGGACTAACCCCAAATGGATTCTCATTTGAGGCTAGTTTTATGATGTCTTTTGGGTCAATTCCAAACTCTCTAACAACCATCTCGATAGGTTTTCCCCCCTCGTAAGTTTTTATCTGTTCTAACTCTTTGTTAAATTGCATCTATCTCTCCATTGACATAACTTCCTAGCCATTTTATCTTATTTGGTGAATTCTTCACAAGCTTTTTAACCTCTTCATTGTCAATATGCCCTTTGAAATCTATAAAAAATATTGATTGAAACTTCTTCTCTTTTGTAGGTCTTGACTCAATTTTGGTTAAGTTAATACCGATATCTTGAAAGCTTTTCAAAAAATCAACCAAACTACCTGGTCTATCTTCAACTTTTGCTAAAATTGATGTTTTATCATTTTGGCTTTTTTGGTTTTTAAAATCACTAAGGATTAAAAATCTAGTTTGATTTGCCAAATTGTCCTCAATTTTTTCAAAATAGATTGGTAATTTATAGAGTTTTGCTGCTATGTGAGAACAGATAGCAGCAGAATTTGGGTCTTCTTTTGCCTTCCTTGCAGCCGCTGAAGTTGATCTTGTTGGTATAAACTCTACATCTTGTAAAAAGTGTTCTTCTAGGAAATTTTTGCATTGGTTGTAGCCTTGAGGATGTGAGTATATCCGTTTGATATCTTTTAAGTCTTCAGCTTGGGTTGAAAATGAGTGATGAATATCCATAAAAACTTCAGCAACAATCAATGAATCATATTTACTTAGACAATCAAGTGTCGCACCAACTGCACCGTCAGTATTATTTTCGATAGGAACTACACCAAACTTTACCTCTTTATTGTCAAGGACTCTAAAAACTGATTCAATAGAGTTTAATGGAAGATAACTACTCATTGCCCCAAATTTACTCTCAGCTACTTGGTGTGAGTAACTCCCCTCAGGTCCAAGATATGCAACTTTTTCAGGAAGTTCAAGGTTTCTACTAGCCGCAAATATCTCCATATATATCGCTTCAATTGCTTCAATAGTTAAATCTCCATCATTTTGAGAGTAAAGTCGCTGGATAATCTCTTGTTCTCTCTCTGGTCTATAGATGCTAGAACCATCATTCTGTTTTAGTTTACCAACTTCTTGAACATACTCCATTCTCTTGTTTAGTAGTTTTAAAAGTTTATTGTCAATCTCGTTTATCTGTATTCTAAGTTCATCTAAATTCATCTTATTTTAAATACTCCTTTTCGAGTTCTATCAAGTCTTCAAATGATTCTCTTCTTCGGATTAATCTATCTTTTCCATCTTCTATGGCAACTTCAGCAACTTTTCCTCTTGTATTATAGTTACTGCTCATCGTAAAACAGTAAGCTCCAGCTGCTTTTATAACGATAAGGTCGCCTGTTTTTGTCTCTTTTAAAGATAGATTTTTTGCAAAAAAGTCACCACTTTCACACACGGGACCTACAATATCAGCTAAACTTTCGTTTTCTGAATCATTTAAAACTTCTACTTCATGGAAACTACCATAAAGAGCAGGTCTGATAAGGTCATTCATAGCTCCATCTACTATCACAAATCTTTTATCGCCATTTTGTTTCTCATAAAGAACTTTTGTCAAAAAATATCCACTCTCGCCTACCAAAAATCTACCTGGCTCACACAAAATTGTAACATCAAGTGATTGTAAAGTGCCAAAAATTGCCTGAGCATAATCATAAGGAGTTATCAGTGTCTCATCTTTATATTTTATCCCTAGTCCTCCACCGATATCAAAAAATTTGATGTTGATATCAAGAACTTTCAAACTCCTCACCAAATCAGCTACTATCTCACTAGATTCTCTTATAGGTTCAAGCTCTGTTAGCTGCGAACCTATATGAAAATGAATCCCCACAGGATCTAAAAAAGATGAATTTTTAGCTTTGATATACATCCGCTTTGCATCGTCAATATCTACACCAAATTTGTTAGAATTAAGCCCAGTTGAGATGTAAGGATGTGTTTTGGGGTCGATGTTTGGATTTACTCTTATGCTTATTCTTGCAACTTTTCCAAGCTCTTTTGCTTTAGCCTCTACTCGCAAAAGTTCTGCTTCGCTTTCAAGATTTATCATCAAAATATCTTTTTTTATAGCTTCTTTTATCTCTTCATCTCTTTTTCCAACACCACTAAATATGATCTTATAATTAGCGACCCCAGCTAAAAATGCTCTCCTAACTTCCCCAATAGAGACACAATCACACCCAGCACCCAAATCTGCCAAATGTTTTATAACTGATAAGTTTGAGTTTGCCTTTACCGCATAACATATGAGTGACTTTTTCGCGCGAAAAGCCTCTTTTAGTGTATTGTATCTTGTTGTAATATGATTAAAATCATATAGATAAAGTGGAGTATTATATTTTTCACCAAGTGCTTGAAAATTTATCATTTTAAAATAACCTGTTTTTTAAGCGATGATATCAAAAAGAAGCTTTTTAACCCGAATATAATGCCATCACAATAGCTGAATTAAGAGACAAGATAACTTTACATTTGTATCTTTCGAGCTTGCTTTGTGTTATCTTGACTTGAAAAACCAAATAATCCAGATAAATAGTCTTGTTCACTTTGGTGTTTTGTTGTGTTTTGTTTGGTATATTGTGTTGGTTTTTTTATTTCAGTTTTACATACTCTTTCTTCTATTGCACAAAAATATTTCTTTTCTTTTTCTATTGCTATAAAATTTCTATTATATTTTTTAGCAATATATGGTGTTGTCCCACTTCCTGCAAATGGGTCTAGTATTACATCGTTTTCATTTGAAAATCCTAATATTATTCTTTTTAAAAGTTCTTCTGGTTTTTGGGTTGGATGCAGTGCCTTTTTCCCATCTTCATCTCTTAATCGTTCTCGTCCTTGACAAAGTGGCATAGTCCAAATATCTCTCATTTGCTTAACTGCTCCATCTTTTTTCTTATCAGGATTAAGTTCTTTTAATTTTTCATAGTTAAAAACCCAGCCTTTACCTTTGACTGCCCATATTATAAACTCTGTAGTATGAGTTAAAACTCTTCTTGTAAGGTTTGGCATTGCATTGGATTTATTCCAAGTAACTATATTTTTTACTTCAAATCCATTGGCTTTTAAACTCATTATTGATTCGCCTATATTATGATAGCTACAAGCTATAAATATTGAGCCATTTGGTTTTAAAATTTTTTTACATGATTTTACCCATTCATTAGTAAAATTTATAAATTCAGATTCTTCCATTTTATCCCAATCTTCATTAACCATCGTAAAGTCCCCACCTGTTGTACTATCCTTTGATTTTAATCCATTTCCAGATAAATTATATGGTGGATCTGCAAAAACAACTTGAATACTATTTGGAAAGATTTTATTAGAATCATTTAATATTGAAATGCAATCATCATTATAAATCTTATTCAACTGCATAATGCCTCCTTTTTTCATCTTGTAACTTTCACAAAAAAGATTCTCTCTTTATTATCATTCCTTTTTTCTTTACCTGCATTAAACTCTTTATAATTTTGTTCAAAAATTTTAGGTGTCCCTCTTAAATTTAATATCCTTAAAATATCATCATCGCTAATTTTAGCATTACTTCTGTGATTACCATTATTTCCCATATTGTTATATGATAAAAGTATATATTTACATTTTGCATTTATGATTAAATCTTCAAAACTCTTAATTGCAGTAACTTTGCAATACTCACTTTTTATCTTATTTCTATCAAATTTCTTAGCTACTCCAAAAACTTCTGGTTTTTGCCATAAAGTCAGATTTTCTAGTACATGATATGCATCACTATACTGTCTTGAATTATATGGTGGGTCAAGATATAAAATATCACACTCAATATCTTTTATTAAGTAATTTGCATCTTTATTGTAAATTTTATTTTTTTTATTTTTTTCAATGTCTGTATTTAGCATTTTTAATTCAAATTTTGAATTTTTCATTTCTTTTTTAATATAAGCATCATAATGTCCAACAGTATTTGCAATTCTATCGATTGAATAATTTAAAGATGTTAGTAAAATAAATTTTTCTTTTAAGTTTATTTTGTCTTCAATAAATAGTTTTCTAATTTGCTCTCTTATAAAGCCTATTTTCTTTGCATTATCCTCAGAAAAGTATTTACCTCCAAAATTGATAGAAAAATAATTTTCTTTTTTTGCCGAAAAATTATTAAAATTATTTATCAATTCTAGTATTTTTTCTTGATTAAAACTATCTTGATTTAAAAAAGCACTTAATGATATATAATTATGATATAGCAAATCATTAGTTATAATTTTATTGTTCTTTTCATTAAAATAACTACCAACTACACCAGTTCCTGCAAAAATATCACATAATGAATTAAAATGTCCAATTTCATTTTTGATTATATTTTCAATAAAATTTAAAATAGAATTTTTATTACCTAAGTATCTTCTCTGTGATATTTCAAACAATTTTGTCCTTATTAAAAATTTATTATGACTAGTTTATCTTAAATATGAAGTTTCAGAAAAAAATATTTCAAAGTGAAATATTTTTTAGAAGATTTAAGTTTATAAATAAGTCATATTAAGAAAGACATTTTTAACCAAAACAAACCTTAGTTATTATAGGTTATCTACAAATAATTAAGCCAATGCCTCTTCAAAATAAACAGTTTTTTTAGAACTTTTTATCTCGCCTACAAGCTCTTTTTCAAATCTTTTATTGTTAAATTCTTTATTTAAAAATGCACAAGTAGCTATTGCATCTTTTCTTGCATTCCCTAAGCAGCTAGTAGCACCAGGAGAAGGAGTCATGTTAAATACTATTCCTTTTTTTGTGTCTATCGTTGCTTCTCCTAGAAGTAATTGTTGATTTTTTTTGTCAATTACTTGTGGTCTTAATCCTCCAACACCATCAGCATATATTAAATCACTAGCTTGAATACTTGGTACTATTTTTCTAACTTCTTTTGCAAATAATGAGTTTCTGATTCCAGGTATTTCATAAGTAAAGTTTTTTAGTATATAGTTTCTTATCTCACTATCTTTCATAAGGTTGTATAAAACTTTTATTACATCTTTGTTTGGTTCAAGAGACTTTACAAATTCTACGATATTAATCCACTTATATCTCTCTAATTTTGGAAGTGCTAAAGCAGTTGGTCCAAATCTTACTTTGTTACTCATAACGATATCAGGGTCACCGTGAATTGCAGCAAACGGTAGTTTTGGATTTTGAACTGTATAAACTTTTGAGTTTAAAACTTCATCTTTTGAGTAGTAGAAACTTCCGCCTATTGGAAGACAAGAATACTCATGACCATAACCCATATTGTGTGCTAAAAGAAGTGAGTGAGCTCCAGCATTTACGATGACATAGCTTGCAAAATAAGTACCTTTCATAGTAGAAATAACAAATGCATCTCCTTTTTGTTCTATATGGTAAACTTCCTCATTTAAGTGTACATCTATATCTTTGTTTGTCTCTTTTGCATTATGAACAAAAGTTTTTGATATTTCACCAAAGTTTACAGCTGAGTATCTATCTTTGACTCCCATTGCTACGATGTTTTCTTTTCTCTCATATGCTAACATAGGCTCTATCTCTGCTAATTGGTCTTTGTCCCAAAACTCCATGTATGGGTATAGCTCTTTAAAGTTATCGTATCTTTTTTTGATATAGTTAACTTCTTCTTCGCCAACTCCTAGTGCCATTTTTGTACATTTGTAGATATACTTATCATCATATCCGTACATCTTTGCATAGTTTTCTACCATAGATGCAGTCTCTTTTACTTTTGCCGCTTTTTCTAAATTGTAATTTGTTTCTATATCTCCACAGTGAAGAGTTTGTGAGTTTCCTAATCCATTTGAATTGACAGTAGCGATATCATCATACTTTTCAAAAAGTGCGATACTTTTTATATCTGAATATTTTGCTAGTGTGTATAGTAGTGATGTTCCTGAAATTCCTCCACCGATGATGGCAACTTCGAAAAAGCGTTGTTTTTGCATTGTGATAATACCCTTTATTATTTATAATGAGTACTATCGTTATTTTCTTAATTCTCTTTAGCTTTTTTCTTTTTTAGGTTGTATATGTAAGCCCAAATACCTACGCTTAATAACACAAATAGTACAATTATGATCTCTTTAAGATAAGATTTCCAAAGCTCTTCATTTGCTCCCGCGAAATACCCAAGAGCTGCTAAAATAGCTACCCAAATCCCTGCACCTAAAGTGGTATAAATAGAAAATTGAAGAACATTCATCTTTGATAATCCAGCTGGAAGTGAGATGAGTTGTCTGATACCGGGAATTAACCTGCCTGTAAAAGTAGAGATGTGTCCGTGAGATGCAAAGAACTTTTCTAGTTTTATAATCGATTTTTCTTTAACAAAAACATATTTACCATATTTTATTAAGAGTGTTCGTCCCATAGAACGAGCTAAAAAGTAGTTAAAAAGAGCTCCACTAAGTGAGCCTGTAGTTCCTGCAAAAATTGCAAGCCAAATGTTCATCTTGCCTTGAAATGCGAGGTAACCAGCAGGTATCATAGCAACTTCACTAGGAAAAGGAAAAAAAGTACTCTCCAAAAACATCATGATAAAAATACCCCAATAACCCCATTGCTCAACAAGATTTAGTACAAAACTTACTATCTCACTAATCATAAAAACCCTTTATATAAAAAATGCTAGCAAGATAACGCCAAAGACGATTCGATAAATTCCAAATGCTACAAATGTAAACTTTTCCAAAAACTTAATAAAAAGTAACATAGTCAAATAAGCCACAATAAATGCAGTAACAAACCCAATTCCAAGTGCCAAAAGATTTGCATCACTAAAATCTTTATAATGTTTTAAGAGGTCATATCCGCTAACAGTTATCATAACAGGAAGTGCCAAAAGAAATGAAAACTCAGCACTAGCTTTTCGTGAGAGTCCAACCAAAAGTGCTCCAACGATGGTTGAACCAGCCCTAGAAGTACCAGGAATTAGAGCAAATATTTGTGCAAATCCAATCCAAGCTGCTTGTCTATATGTGACATCTTCAACCTCTGTTGTAGTATGGCTCTCTTCTTTATAAAATTTCTCAAGAACCAAAAATACTATACCTCCGATTATAAACATAATCGCAACTATTGTTACATTGAACATCATTTTAATTTGGTCACTAAAGATATATCCGATAGCTGCAATTGGTAAAAAAGCGATAAATATCTTTATCCACATATCGATTTTTTCAAGAGTAAATTTATCTTTATAAGTAAAAACCACAGCCAAAATAGCTGCAAGTTGTATAATAACCTCAAATGCAGTGTTTGCTTTAGTCTGTTCTATTCCCATCCAGTGAGATGCAACTATGAGATGCCCAGTTGATGAGATTGGTAAAAACTCTGTAAGACCTTCAATAATTCCTAATATAATAGCTTGAAAAATATCCAATTTAATTCCTTTGTATAAATATATATTAGCAAATTAATCTAAATTTTTCAAATAAGATTGAGTTTTTACTAGATTTTGTCTATTTTTATAGTCTGGAAGATGCTCTTTTAGAAGATTCCAAAATGTTTTTGAGTGGTTTTTATGTTCGATATGACAAAGTTCATGTACAACGACATATTCTATAAACTCTAATGGAGTACGAGCTAAGAGAGTATTAAATGAAAGTCTATCTTTGCCACTACAACTTCCCCATCTTGTTCTGTTTTTTCGATAACCAACATATGTAGGAAAAAGTTGCATCTTCTCACTCCAAGAAACTACAAGTGGGTTAATTGTTTCAATCGCTTTTTCTCTATAAAATGCATCCAATTCATTTTGTGAAAATAGCCCAAAATGCTCTTTTTCAAATATTTCTCCAAAAAGATAGAGTTGCGAAGATTTGATAGTTTTAATATTTTGTAAAAGTAATTGTTTTTTTAAAATCCAACTACTTTTTCTTTCAACAAAATCTGAGATAGATTTTGTTGATGTAGTCAAGTTCGTTTTCACTTCAACACTTGCATCTGGTTTTATCTCAATGTAGGTATGCATAAGGTTGAATTTTCTAGTGATGTTGTATTTTATTTTTGACAAGCTATTAACCTTTTTAGAAGTATATCATTAACTTTTGAAAAACCTGTAAAGCTCACTATTAGCACCTTTTAAAAGATTAAAAATGTTATATTACATCAAAATATTACATATAAGGACTTTCATGAAAAAAATAGTTTTAGCAGTTATGCTACTTGCAGGTACACTCTCAGCTGATTGGTTAGGACAAGCAGGGCTTGGTTATTCAAAAGGTAACAATGGAGAAAATCATGTAACTGGCTTTGCAGGAGTTGAGCTTTTTATGGGTGCAGGGGTTAGGCTTGAATATACTAAAAACTTTTCAGAGCATCCAGAGTTTACAAAAGAAGATGTTAGTAGATATGGACTTTTTGCTACTTATCAGTTTTCGCTTATTCCATATATTGCTATTACTCCAAAGATAGGTTTAGTTAAAACAGATGGAGATTTTGAGATACTTGAAACAGCACAAGTTCTATCTAAATCCTCAACAAAATTTACATATGGTCTTGAGCTGGATTATTATTATAATGATTTTGTTAGTGTTTATTTGGGTTATACAGATTATGGTAATGATTTTGACATAAAAGATATGGATACGGCAAACTTTACACTTGGGCTTAAGTTGCATCTGTAATAAACTTCATGGCAATTAAAATTAGTAAAAACATATCGTTAAACGGTATCGATGTGGAGGAAAAGCGACAAGAGATAAAAGAGTATTTTAATGATACTTTTGATATTTATGAAAAACTTTTTGAAGTTATAACTGATGAGGCATATTATATAAAAGCAGATAGGCTTCGTCATCCGCTTATCTTCTATTTTGGACATACTGCAACATTTTTTATAAACAAACTCATACTTGCAAAAGTCATTTCAGATAGAATCAATCCAAAATTAGAGTCTATCTTTGCAGTTGGTGTTGATGAGATGAGTTGGGATGATTTAAGTGAAACAAGTTATGAGTGGCCAACTCTTAAAGAGACTAGAGAGTATCGAGATAGTGTCCGCACGCTAGTAAATGAACTCATTGACACACTTCCTTTAACTCTTCCTATCAGTTGGGAATCGCCGTTTTGGATTATCATGATGGGATGCGAACATGAGAGAATTCATGTTGAAACTTCTTCGGTTCTTATCCGTCAGCTTTCTATAGAGTTTGTGAAAAACATGCCTGATTGGAATATCTGTACAGATAGTGCAGATGCACCTAAAAATGAACTTCTAAATGTGTCAGGCGGTAAAGTAACTCTTGGTAAAAAAATAGAAGATGATTTTTATAGCTGGGACAATGAATATGGCTTTAGAGAGGTTGAAATCTCCGACTTTAAAGCTTCTAAATATTTGGTCAGTAATGGTGAGTTTTTAACTTTTGTAAAAGATGGCGGTTATGATAAAAATGAATTTTGGGAAGATGAGGGCAGGGAGTGGCTTAAGTTTTCCAATGCTTCATCTGCGACATTTTGGATAGATGATAAACTTCGTCTTATGACACAAATCGTCAATTTACCCTTAAATCATCCAGTAGAAGTAAATTACCATGAAGCCAAAGCATACTGTAATTGGCTTGGTCAAAAAGAGGGTAAAAATTTACGATTGCCAACAGAAGATGAGTGGAAAAGAATGGTGGATTTTTGTGATATAAATGAGCAGACCAAAGCCAATATCAATCTTGAATATTTTGCATCTACAGTACCAGTAAATCATTTTTTGCACGGAGAGTTTTATGATGTCATTGGAAATGTCTGGCAATGGAGTGAGACTCCAATTTATCCATTTGAAGGATTTAAAGTACATCCAATATATGATGATTTTACAACCCCGACATTTGACACAAAACACAATCTCATCAAAGGCGGTTCATGGATAAGTACGGGAAATGAAACTCTTTTAAGTGCTAGATATGCATTTAGACGACACTTTTTTCAACATGCAGGATTTAGATATGTAGAGAGTGAGAACAAACCTCCATCTACAGATAACATATATGAAAGTGATGCACTCATAAGTCAATATGCTGAATTTGGCTGGGGAGAGAGTTATTTTGGAGTAGAAAACTATCCATCAGCTTGTGCAAAACTATGTTTGAGTTATATGGGAGATAAGCCTAAAAAAAGAGCATTGGATATCGGTTGTGCGATAGGGCGAAGCAGTTTTGAATTGGCTAGAGAGTTTGATGAGGTGGTAGGAGTTGATTTTACGGCTAGGTTTATCGGATTTGCGACTAAGATGAAAGAGGAGGGAGCTATCAGCTTTTTTGTTCCTATCGAGGGTGATTTAGTTTCTTATAAAAGCACTTCACTAAAAGAGTTATATTTAGAAAAAGAGGCTTCCAAAGTCTCTTTTTGGCAAGGGGATGCATGTAATTTAAAACCTATTTACAAAGGATATGATTTAATCTTTGCAGGAAACTTGATAGATAGACTCTATAATCCAAAAAAGTTCTTAAACGAACTTCACGGCAGGTTAAATGATGATGGTATGTTTATCTTAACAAGCCCCTATACTTGGCTAGAAGAGTTTACAAAAAAAGAGCATTGGCTAGGTGGCTACAAAAAAAATGGTGAAAATTTTACAACATTGGATGGTTTAAAAGAGGTTCTAGAGAAACACTTTAGACTCATAGATGTAAAAGATGTACCATTTGTAATTCGTGAGAGTGCGAGAAAATATCAACACTCAATAGCACAGATGAGTGTTTGGCAGAAGAAGTGAATTTTGACAAAATAGTTTCAAGAGAAGAAACTCACACAGAAAAATATGACAAAAGAATAGAAAAGTTTGGAACAGAAGATGTTATACCTCTTTGGGTAGCAGATATGGATTTTCCAAGTTCACAAGCTATTCAAGATGCACTGATTAGTCGCATAAAGCATCCAATCTATGGATATACAGACTATTATGATGCCTATTTTGACTCTATCAAAAGATGGATGCAAAAAGCACACGATTGGGAGATACAAAGAGAGTGGATTACACCAATAAATGCTATTGTGACTGGATTAAATTTAGCAGTTGAAGTATTGACTAAAAGAGGTGATGGGGTTATAATCCAACCTCCTATATATCCGCCGTTTTATAGTGCTGTAAAAAATCAAAAACGGATACTTTTAGAAAATGAACTAAAGATTATTGATGGTAGATATGAGATAGATTTTGAAGATTTTGAAAACAAAGCAAAA
The DNA here is from genome assembly GCA_027066435.1 of Campylobacterales bacterium. Taxonomy (GTDB): domain Bacteria; phylum Campylobacterota; class Campylobacteria; order Campylobacterales; family QNZT01; genus SZUA-1433. The sequence goes on along the minus strand of JAMONX010000050.1, from coordinate 22,865 downwards.
GATGCAAAACTGTTTGTGTTTTGCTCTCCTCACAATCCCACGGGGAAAGTTTTTAGCAAAGATAATCTTGAAAAATTGGCTTATATCTGCAAACAAAATGGAGTGATTATCATAAGCGATGAAGTTCATGCTGACCTTGTTTATGAAAATAATCATATCCCAATCGCCACACTTGATGATGCAAAAGATATAACCATAACACTAAATGCTCCATCAAAAACTTTCAATGTTGCAGGAATAGTGAGTGCATATGCAATCATACAAAACAGTTCACTAAAAAAACAATATCATGAAATCTTCCAAAGATACTCGCTAGTTCAGCCAACTCCTATCTCACTTTGTACAACCGTAGCAGCTTATACTCAAAGCGATGAGTGGCTAGATGCATTGTTAATATATCTCAAAGCAAATCTAAAATATATCAAAAATCGCTTAGTAAAAATGCCAAAAATAAAACCTATGGATATAGAGTCAACCTTTTTACTTTGGCTAAATTGTAAAGAGTTGCATCTTGATGATAAATCTTTAGAAGCTTTTTTTATCAAAGATGCAAAGCTTGGGCTAAATACTGGAATAAGTTTTGGAAGAGGTGGGGAAGGGTTTATGAGGCTTAACTTTGCAGTGCCTAGAAGTATTTTAGAGAAGGCTATGAATCAGATTGAAGAAGCTTATACGAAAAGAGTATTTTGATATAATAAAATAGAATCTAAATTATAACTTAGGAAGTAGATGAAACAGATAGATATGAATTCGGATGAATTTCAAACTGAACTTAGAAAGACATGGACTTTTATAGAAAAGGTCAATAACCAATTTGGTTTTGTGCAAAATCCAAATACAGAGGTAAATGAAGGTGTGGCTATGGGGCTTGCACGAAATAAACTGATTTATGGTACTAGATTTTGCCCCTGTTTTATGGTTCAAGGAGTAGATAAACAAGAACAAAAAGAGGCTGACAATCGTATCTGTCCTTGTAAACCAGCTTTGGAAAAGGAGATACCAGAAACTGGGCTTTGTCATTGTGGAATCTTTTGTACGCCAGAGTATGCATCTGCACAAGCACAACATGATGAGATAGAAGAAATTGTACATCAGCACTCCAAAGGTCTTACAAAAGAGCAAGCTAAAAAGCTACTACAAATTCAACAGCTTGATGGTGATGAGTTAGAATCACTTATAGAAGCTAGAAATTTAGGGATGATTGATTTTTTGCTTGTAGATACTAGGGAATTGATGGAGTATAAAATGGGTCATATTGTGGGTACGGATTTACTTTTGCCTACTTCACTATTTTATCTAAAAGTAGAAGAGGAGTTAGGTTCTAAAAAAGATGAAACTATCATACTCTACTGTCATACTGGAAGTAGAAGTTTTCAGGTTCAACACGCAATGAAAGCTTCAGGATTCAATCATGTAAAAAACCTAAGACCTGGAATCATAAGTTATCGAGGCAAAATAAAAAAAGGTTGATTTTAATATCTAATTCACTTAAATTATCTTATAATTACATTAGAAATATAAATTTACTTAAGGGGTTGTGTTATGTTTAATATAAATAGTTTAAAAAAAATGAGTCTTATACCTGTTCTTTTGATTTCACTGGGATTGTCTGTCCACGCTGATGATGTTAGTGATAGCATATCGGAGGCACTAAAATCATATGAAAGTGGCGAATATTCAGATGCAGTAGAGGATTTAAACTATGCATTAGAACTTATTAAGCAAAAAAAAAGTGAAGGATTACAAACTTATCTTCCTGAACCTTTGGATGGATGGAATGCAAAAGATGCACAATCTCAAACGGCTGGAAGTGCTATGTTTGGAGGGGGTATTTCTACTCAAAGAGAGTATAAAAAAGGTAAAAGTCGTGTAAAAATTCAAATTATGGCAGATTCACCTGTCCTTCAGGGAATGATGGGGCTTTTTTCAAATCCAATGTTTGCTACATCAGACGGTGGTAAGTTAGAGCGTATCAATCGCCAAAAAGCAATTGTAAAGTACAATAAAGAACGACAAAGTGGTGATATCAAGATTGTTGTAGCCAAACGATTTTTAGTTACGATAGAAGGTTCTAAAGTATCTAGGGAGGATTTGATATCTTATGCTAAAGCAATCGATTATAAAAAGATAGCAAAGATGCTTTAAGATTTATTGGCTATAGGGGTTTTCAAGATGGCCTATACCATTTTGTTGAATGTTTTTTGATTTTGTTAATCCAAGCTGAGGTATTATCGCACCAATTATCGCAAATTTTGCGAGGTGCGATAGGCTGTATAACTTTTGTTTTTGTTTTATCTAAATCCTCTTTTATTAAGTGTAGATTCATTGGTAGTTCACAATGTTTATCAAATTCACAAGCAGCCTCAATACCAATACGAGCTATTTCAGATGCAGAGTATTTTTCATAAGCTTGTTCCATTGCTCCAAGAGCAAAATTTTTACCACTACCATTTGCCCAAAATCTAGAATAATCTGCAACATATCTATCTGGGCTCACTCCAAATATACCACTACTATTTGCAATCAGAAGATTTAATTGTGATGATTCTACCTTGCTGGCTCTATTAGAAGCTAGTAGATAGTGGTCTTTTTTTAGTATTTTATGGATTTTTAGCATAGTTATATATATGTTTTCAGTACCGTGCAGTGAAAACTCCTTGTTATTACTTTGCAAGGCTTGAAGAAACATTTGTTTTGCCATAGCCGCACCAACAGAACCAATCCAACTATCCCTATATTTTACCATTTTTTCACTATTTGCTTTATGAGTTGCATTTAAGCCGATATATCCATAATGGGTTGTTAATGTATCAGCAGCGATAACAATTTCTCTATCTTTTTTTACTACAACTACAACTGACATATCTTTTCCTTGATTGTTTGTATATGCATAGGCAAACCACATCCTTCATCAAATTCACAAGCTGTTTTAACTCCAATTTCTGCTATTTTGGTTGCATCATATTTGTCATATACATGGTGCATTGCTCCTAGTGCAAATGTCCCACCAGTTCCAATTGCCCAAAATTTGGAAAAACTATCTACATGTTTATCTTCATCTACTCTATAAATGCCGCTACTATTTGCTATGACTAGCCTCATTTTTGTAGATTGTACTATTTGATTTTCTTTCTGTTTTGGATCCAAGAAGTACCTCTTTTTCAATGTTTTATGTAGTTTTAACATACTCGTATAGATATTATCAATCCCATCAAAAGAGAGTTCGTCTTCTCTATTTTCCAATGCGTGAAGAAGCATTTGTGTTGAGATAGTATAGTCATCGCAACCTATCCAACTATTTTTATATTTGATGAATTTTTCATTATTGATTTTATATTGTGAACTTATATTAAGTGCGCCTCGACTAGTTAATGAGTCAGAAGCGATAACGATATCTTTATCTTTTTTTACAATGACTATGATCGACAAATCATATCCTTCTATAGTTTTATAAATATTATAACATATTTAATTTAGCTACGATATTTAAAGAGCCAAATTCTCATATAAAATTATGGAGTAACTTAAAATATTTGATATAATGATTCTTGAAAATGAGACGATTTTAATCGAATAAAATTATTTGATAGGGGTGAGAGTTGAAAAATATTTTTTTTGTTAGTATCTATTTTGCTTTTACTCTTTTTTTATCAGCTTGTGGCACAGCTCAAAATTCTGCAATTTTGGAAAACAATGAAACTAATCTTACAAACAGAGCTTATGGTATATCACTAAAAAAAGAGACAGTGATAAAAACTTTTGGAGATGTTACTCTATATGCCCCCAAAACTTTTGATCTAAATGTTACTTTTCCTATTGTCTTATTTGCCCCTGGATGGGGTTCACAAAATCATAATAGCTATAAAACACTATTGACCTTTATTGCTAGTCAAGGGTATGTGGTGTTGTATTCAAAGTGTCCCAAAAGATTAAGCCCACAGGTTTTTATTGAAAGATTTGATGATGTATTACAGGATATTAATATATCTGTACATCTTGACAAAAAGAGGTTAGGTGTGGTTGGTTTTTCATCTGGTGGTGGATTATCCTTTGGTATTATGAATGAGTTTTCAAAGAGAGGTTATGGAGGAAATGGGAGATTTATTTTTTCAATGGCATCTTGGTTTTCATTTGGTATGAATAGTAAAGATTTTAAAAACTTACCTTCTGATATAAAAGTAGTGATGCAACAATATGCTGAGGATTATACTACCGATCCTAGAATACCTTTGACAATTTTTAGTAAATTTGAGGTATTTGATAAAAAAAATCACGATTATCAAGTCTATCAAGGAGTAAATCATAGTTATCCTGAAGGGAATAGAACATATGAGCAGATGCAAATTATTCTCAAGCCTTTAGATGCATTGATGGAGTATACTTTTAACAAAAATGAACATGCATATGATGCAGCTTTGAAGGTGGGGGAGGATAAACCATATATAAATTCAAATCAAATTATACTTGATAGTGAGAAATATCCCTATAAATGTTATACTAATGAGCCATATCTTAAGTCAGTTCTTGATTTGTTTGATATAGATTATTGTTCGATTATGTTACAAAATAATTGACATTAATCTTCATTTTGTTAAAATAGTCAAACTTAAACTCTGATTTTGTAATAAAAATTTATGAGTAATTAAAAAAGGTTTGTTATGAAAAAACAATTATTACTTTCTGCTGTTTTGGCACTATCTATATCTTCTTTGGATGCTAGAAATGGTTATGATGAGATAGGATATATGTCATTTAAATATGGTCTAACTTCAATTACAGATGAGTTATCTTTATCTCAGCACTCTTTTTCTCTTGATTTTATTGGAGAGGTTGGTCATGATATAAAGCCAAAACTTGATTTAACATATGTAAATATTGATAAAAAATGGGGTGTTGACTCTCTATTTCAAACTGCATTTGGTCTTTTTATTAAGCCAGGATATGGCTATAATAATATAAGACCATATTTTTATGGTGGATTGGGGTACGAATATGTGAGTGGAAAAAGAGCAGATTTTGATAATAGCTTCTATTTTCAAGGTGGAGCAGGATTTGAGATACCTATTTCTGAAGCCACCGATGATCTTCATATCGTTACAGAGGTTAGATTTACTCAACTCATTGGTTCAGAAGATGGACAAGACAATGAGATAGCACTGTTTTTAGGGTTAAGAATTCCATTTGCGGATACATTTTCCTATTATGGAGATACATCAATAAATTCTGAAAGCTCTTCTTTTTCCCCAAAATTTGCAGAATTTGAAGATGATTTACCTTTTGAAGAAAGTGAGATAGATGAGATTATTGCACCTGTTATCAAAAGTGACAAATTTTTCTCAGATGCAGATGGTGATGGGGTTAAAGATAGTATAGATATTTGCCCAGATACACCATTAAATAGTGCAGTAAACAGAGTTGGTTGTCCTATAAGAGATGATAAACTTCGCATTACTCCTGTTAAAAAGTATACTCCAAAATTTGCAAAAAACTTTAAATCACTTCCCTTAACAAGAAAAATTTTAAATATACACTTTGAATTAAATTCTGATGTGATAGCTGAAGATTCTAGAGTTATTGTAAGAGAGTTTGTTGAAGCTACTAATAACTTAAAATATTCAAAAATAACTGTAGAAGGCTATACAGATAGCACTGGAATATATGAAAAAAATCTAGAACTATCCAAGAGAAGGGCGGAGGCTGTAAAAAGTCTGATGATTCAATATGGAGTTGATTCTGATAAAATTATTGCAGTTGGAAAAGGCTCAGTTAATCCACTTGCAAGTAATGATACAGAGGTGGGGCGTGCAAAAAATAGAAGGATAGAGATAGTTATAAAATAACTATCCTCCTGCATTAAAATCTCTTCTCGCATTTGTGATAGTAAGATAAAATCCGACCATTACATCAAGTAGCTGTGCTTCCGCAACGAGTAAAATAAGTAGCGAAGGTTTCTCGTTTAGTTTTAAGATAGTGTATGCAATGTACAGGATAATTCCAATAAATAACAAAAATGACATAATAAAGTCTACCCAAGTGCCAGAACCTTTTGAAGCAAACATCGTTGCCTTAATCATCTCATAGGATAGTGTAAAAAGCAAAAGTGATGCAATAATATATAAAAATGCATACTCACTAATAACCGTAGTTGGATCAAAACTTAGATATTTATCTGCAAGTGCTCCTTTTTCATAAAGAATTACAAGTAAGAGTGGAAAGACATTCATTGGTAGTATATTGGTAATAAACCCCATTTAAAACCTTTTGTATTTTTTAATTGTTTAAGTTTAACAGAAAAAAATAAAAAATTAGTTTTACAATTATTATAAATTGTAAAAATTATTTAATATTTAATTTTGACATTATATTTTTTGTAAATATTAACATTAATATAAGATTAAAAGAGTTATAATGTCGAGTTATTAATGTAGCTGTTAATAACAATATAAAATAAAAAATTAGGAATAAATAATGGGAAAATATGTAGATTTAACAAACGATAATTTTGCTGATACAATTGCCAAGGGTGTTACTCTTGTAGATTTCTGGGCTCCTTGGTGTGGACCTTGTAGAATGATAGCTCCGGTTATCGAAGAGTTAGCTGAAGATTTTGATGGAAAGGCGACAATTGCAAAAGTAAATACTGATGAAGAGCAAGATATCGCTATAAAATATGGTATCAGATCAATACCAACACTTTTAGTTTTTAAAGATGGTGAAATGGTTGATACTATGGTTGGAGCAGCTGGCAAACAAGTACTAGCTGATAAAATTGACTCGTATCTCTAATGAGTAAAAAGCAACTTCTCGGCGACAGCCGTAGCTTTAGTTGTAATGAATTTAACAAGGGCTTTTGCTCTTGTTAAAGAAACATAAAACAAAGAGTCCTTTTTCCCTCTCGTATCTATTTGCCTCCTTTTTTGGTGCTGCTATGGTCGCTAGTGCCTTTGCTTATTATAATTATGAATTTTCCAAATATAAGTTTTTTGATTTTAAAGAGATTACATTTTATCAAAAGAGTGATTTTTTTGAGCCAAAAGATGAAAAATATACAATTTTAGTTTATAGCTCAAAGGGACAAAAAAGTAAAGATTTAATAAAAAAAATCAAAAAAGATAATAAAATATTAGCAATTGATTTGTATCAAAATAGGTTTAAAGAAGAAGATAGTACTATACACATCACAAGTGGGACAAATACACTACTTAAATTTATTCAAAAATTTAATATTTATGAAGTACCAAGTGTATTTGAAATAGTAAAATATAAAGATTTAAAATATAAACAAAACACAAGAATTGAAATTTTAGAATAAGGGGAAAGACATGCTTGATTTAGCGATTGTCGGCGGTGGACCTGCAGGACTCACTGCGGGATTATATGCAACTCGTGGCGGACTTAAAGATGTTGTAATGTTTGAGATGGGAATGCCTGGTGGGCAAATTATGAACAGTAGTGAAGTTGAAAATTATCCAGGGATAAAAGAAGTTTTAACAGGTATGGAGCTTATGGAGCCGTGGCCTGAACAGTGTATGCGATTTGGATTAAAGCATGAGATGATTCAAGTTGTAAGTGTTGTTAGAGATGGTGAACATTTTAAAGTTATTTTAGCTGGCGGCAAAGAGGAATTTGCAAAAAATGTTATTATTTGTACAGGGAGTACACCAAAAAGAGCAGGTTTTGATGGGGAAGCTGAGTTTTTTGGAAAGGGTGTTAGTACTTGTGCAACATGTGATGGTTTTTTTTACAAAAATAAAGAAGTAGCAGTGTTAGGTGGGGGAGATACAGCACTTGAAGAGGCACTCTATCTTTCAAATATCTGTTCAAAAGTTTATATTATCCATAGAAGAGAAGAGTTTCGAGCAGCTCCTAGTACTGTAGAGAGTGTTAAAAATAGAGAAAATATCGAGCTTATTTTAAACTCTAAAGTAAAAAATGTATATGGAGATGCGATGGGTGTTTTGGGAGTTTTAACAGTGGACAATGATGGAAATGAGCGAGATTTGAAAGTTCCTGGAATTTTTACATTTGTTGGGATGAATATAAACAATGAAGTATTAAAACAAGAAGATGGAAGTTACCTATGTGAATTAAGTAAAGCTGGGGAAGTAATCGTAGATTTAAGTATGAAGACATCAGTTGAAGGCTTATATGCAGCGGGAGATATTAGAATCTTAGCTCCAAAACAGGTAGTATGTGCAGCGTCAGATGGTGCAATAGCAGCACTTCAAGTAATAGCTAGAGAACATTAAGGAATTAAATAGATGATAAAAGTAGGAATTCACGGTTCAACTGGACGAGTTGGAGAGCTTTTGGTTAAAAATCTTTCAGATGATGAAAAAGCTTTTGTAGGTACACTTCATGCAATTGAAGAGTTTAAATACTCTGTTAATGAAGATATTCTTGTAACAAATGATGCAAAAACACTTTTGGAAAATTCTGATGTTGTAATTGATTTTACATTGCCAAATGGAACAGAAGCACTTTTAGAGTGTGCTATAGAAAATAGTCCAAAACCTTTGGTGATTGGTACTACAGGACTTAGTAAACATCAGCTAAATCTTTTAAGCGAAGCCTCAAAATATATGCCAATTCTTTATGCGACAAATATGTCTTTGGGAGTTGCGATTTTGAATAAACTTGCACATTTAGCATCTGGTGCATTGCCTGATTTTGATATAGAGATAGTAGAACAACATCATAGATACAAAAAAGATGCTCCTAGTGGGACTGCTCTTACATTGGCTGAGCATGTGGCAGATGCAAGAGGTCTTGATCTTGATAATGTTAGAGTTAGTGGAAGAGATGGAAATATCGGTGAAAGAACAAAAGATGAGATTGCTGTTATGGCTTTGAGAGGTGGAGATATAGTGGGGCGTCATACAGTTGGATTTTATAATGATGGTGAATTTATCGAGATAAACCATACAGCAACTAGTCGTGATACCTTTGCAAAAGGTGCTATAAAGGCAGCAAAATGGTTAGTAAATCAAAAGAACGGTCTTTATAATATCACAGATTGTTTAGGAGTTTAGATAAAGTATGTGTGCAGTAGTTGGTGTTTACAATGTTAAAAATGCTTCAAAAGTAGCCTATTATGCTCTATTTGCGATGCAACATCGTGGACAAGAGGCAACAGGGATAAGTTCAAGTGATGGTGAGAATATTTTTACAAAAAAGAGAAGAGGTTTAGTCACTGATGTTTATTCTGATGAAGATACATTTGAAAATTTAAAAGGCTCTATGGCGGTAGGTCATAATCGCTATTCAACAGCGGGAAGTAGTTCTATTTTAGATGCCCAACCGATAGTCGCAAAATATAAGCTTGGAGAGATTGCAGTTGTTCATAACGGCAATCTGATAAACAGAGATGAAGTTCGCCAAAAGTTGATAGATGAGGGTGCTATTTTTCAATCCTACATGGATACAGAAAATATTATCCATCTGATTGCAAGAAGTCAAAAAGATAGTTTGCAAGATAGAATTGTAGAAGCGATAGATCAAGTCAAAGGTGCTTACTGTTTTTTGATTCAAAGTAGAAAAAAGATGTTTGCAATAAGAGATCGTTATGGTATTCGCCCTTTTGCTTTGGGGAAATTTAAAAATGGTGGATATATCGTAGCAAGTGAGACATGTGCATTTGACCTAGTTGGGGCCGAATTTGTACGAGATATACGACCAGGAGAGATGGTTATTTTTGAAAAGGGAGAAGAGCCAGAATCAATACAACTTTATGAACCTTCTCCTAGACCTTGTGCATTTGAATATATATACTTTGCAAGACCTGATAGTGTGATTGAGGGTAAAAATGTATATGAAAAAAGAGCAGAGATGGGAAGGCGATTGGCTATAGAATCTCCAGTAGAAGCTGATATAATACTTCCCGTACCAGATAGTGGCATAGCAGCAGCATTAGGATATAGTGAGCAAAGTGGTATAAGATTTGAAAATGCGATTGTTAGAAATCATTATGTCGGTAGAACATTTATTGAACCGATACAAGAGATGAGAGATTTGAAAGTAAAACTAAAACTTTCACCAATAAAAAAAATTATAGAGGGGAAAAGAGTTGTTATCATTGATGATTCGCTGGTTAGGGGGACAACATCCAGACAAATCGTTAAAATGCTAAAAGAGGCAGGTGCAAGTGAAGTTCATTTTAGACTCGCTTCACCTCCTATCAAGCATCCTTGTTGTTATGGTATTGATACTCCAAGCTATGGAGAGCTTATCAGTGCTAACATGAGCGAGGAGGAGATAAGAGAGCAGATTGGAGCTGATTCACTCTCTTTTTTATCACTTGATGGTTTAGTAGAAAGTTTAGGGCGTGAAACAAAATATTCACTTGTAAGCTTTGATGGTAACTACTTTATAAGGTAATATGAAAGAAATTTTAACCGCAGGTAGGTACTACAGAAAAAAGTTTGGATGCAATGTCTACAAAGTACCTATATCGATACTAGGTTTTACATGCCCAAATATAGATGGCACAGTCGCTAAAGGTGGTTGTACTTTTTGTGAAAATGAGTCATTTAGTCCAAACTTGACACAAAAGGCACCAAAGAAATTTTATTTAAATCCAAACTCTATTGAAAATCCACAACTTGAAAATCAACTGCTTCAACTTGAGAGCCAGTTTAAATATACAAAAAAGAGGTTGGCTAAAAAGTTTGGAGCTAAAAAGTTTATTGTATATTTTCAATCATTTTCAAATACTTATGCACCACTTGAAACACTAAAAGCACTTTATGAAAAGGCACTTAGTTTTGATGATGTTGTAGGGCTTAGTATAGGAACTAGAACAGATTCTATCACAGATGAAATTTTGGATTATCTAAAAGAGCTTTCAAGTGATAAAGAGATATGGGTAGAGTATGGAATACAAAGTGTTTATGATCAGACGCTAGACGCAATCAACCGTGGACACAGTGTAGCAAATATGTTTGAGTGGATAAAAAAGACAAAAGATAGAGAATTAAAAGTATGTGGGCATCTTATCTATGGATTGCCAAATGAGACACAAGAGATGATGCTAGATAGTGTAACTGCATCAATTAATCTTAAAATAGATTCACTAAAATTGCACTCGATGTACATCACAAAAAATACTATAATGGCAAATGAATACAAACTTGGAAAAATAAAAACAATCTCCCAGGAGCTTTATATAGATACTGTTGTAAAAACTATAAAGATGCTTCCAAAGGATATAATGATCCAAAGAGTGTGTGCTGGGATAAATGATGATAGTTTATTAGCTCCTTTGTGGTGTAGAGATAAACACTCACAAATGAAGCAAATTAAAGAAGTATTGAAAAAAGAGGGACTTTTGTACTAAAACTTTTATAATTTATGTCGATTTCATAAGATATGATATAAAAATAAGGAGTTTGAGTATGAAGATACGAGTACTATTTGACAAGAACGATTCTAAAGATTCTCAGCTTTTAAATGAGTATAGAAAGGTTGTAGACGCATCTTCTATTGTTTCAATAGCAGATAAAAAAGGAATAATTACCTATGTAAATGGTGAATTTTGTAGAATATCTGGTTTCAATGAAGATGAACTTATAGGTAAAAACCATAATATTGTAAGACATCCAAATATGCCTTCATCTGCCTTTGAAAATCTCTGGGAAACTATAAAATCTAAAAAAGTTTGGAAAGGTATAGTAGAAAATCTTAAAAAAAATGGTGATTCATATTTTGTGAAAGCTACTATAGTTCCAGTGCTTGATGAAGCTGGAGATATAGTAGAGTATATAGGACTTCGTGAAGATATAACAGAGCTTATAGAGAAAGAGAAAGAGATAGAGAGATTAAATAGTGAAAATCTAAAAAATGTTACTGATAAAGCACTTTCAATAAAAACATCACAGATGCTTGCATCTGTACCTGTTCCTTTAGTGTCATTAGATAAAAATAGTAATATATTGCAATATAATGATGAATTTCATGATTTATTTGATATCGATACTGCAAACGATTTTTTAACCCTTTTAGCAAAAAATGAAGCTAATATTGAAGATATTATTAACTTTGATAGAGAAGAAGATGATTTACTTGATTGGAAAGATGAAATGGTTGTTTGCGGGGAACCTTTTGAAGTTAGTTTTAAGCATGAAAATAGTGGGAAAAAGTTTTCTCTAAGATTAAAAGAAGAGACAGAAAATAGCTTTATTGCAGCTTTTATATAAGGTAATTAAATATGATACATGCAAAAAAGCTTCTGAATTTTAACAAGTCATTGCTCAATATAAAATATAACTCTAATCAAATAGCAATAATTGATAATGCATATGTTTATCATCAGTTAGATAAAAAAACTTTTGGAAAAAATAGAAGCACTATTATCCAAAAAGATGCTAAAGTGCATGAGTATTCGAAGAAATTTGATATATCAAATAACTCTCTTTGTGTCTATCCTAAAAGGGATTCAAAATCATTGATTTTTATTAAAGATGAGAATGGGTTAAAAGTAGTTTCAAGTTTAAAATTAAATGAAAATATAGCTATAACAAAATTTTCAAACAGTTCTAAGATGCTTATTATCGGTAGTGATACTGGATTTCTTTGGTTATATGATGTAGTTTTAGAGAAAATTATATATGTATTAGCTCCAAGAGCTGATGAAATTTCTTCAATTATTTTCTCAAATGATGATAAATTAGTAGCAATAGCTTCATTTGATAAAAAGATAGAAGTTTATAACACTAAAAATTGGGAAATTGTTTATGAGGTAGAGTTAGATTCTGTAGTTGAAGATATGGAGTTTTGTGAAGATTCTAACTACTTGTATTCAGTACATCGTGATGGTAATATTGCAAGTTTAGATATAGAGAAGAGAGAGATTATTTATACAAAAAGTTTAGGTCAACATTGGTTAAGAGTTATCAAGAGGTATAAATCTAACAACTATGCAATTGTAGGAGCTAGAGATAATGATTTTATAATTTTGGACTTAAAAAGTGGTAAAATAATTAAAAAACTATCTTTACAAAGCACAGGACTAAACTCTTTAGATTTTAGTATAAATGAGCTTTTTATGGCTTTTGCTGATGGAAATATGTTAGTGTGTGATATGAAGAAAAATAGAAATGAAGTTTTGGTTTCATTGAAAATTGAAGATTATACAAAAGCAAAAGAGTTGATAGACGCAAATATTCTTTTATATCTTGATGGTACGATAGAGAAACTTTATAAAAATGGTAAGAAAGTTTTAAAAGAGATTGTAAAATTGATTGAACTTGGTCGTATAGAGGAGGCCGTAAAAGAGGCTGAACCTTTTTTAGGTGATGAAAAGTTTAGTAGAGAGTTTGAATCATATATGTCACAAAAAAAGGAGATAGCACAATTTATAGCTTGTGTAGGTGCAAAAGATTTTCAAACTGCATACAGACTAAGTGATGAATACAGCTATATCAAAGAGCTTAAAAAATATCAAGAATTAGAAGAATTTTGGCATCAGAGTTTTACAGAAGCAAAAAATCTTATAGCAAAAAATCCAAATGATAGTGCTGCTAAAATTAGAGCAAAGGGTAAGTTGCAAGCTTTTCTAAATGTCTCTTGCAAAAAGGATACAATAAAAAATCTTTTAGAAAATTCAATAATATTTTTCAAAGCTGATACATTAGCAAAAGAGAAAAAATTCTCAGAATTTTTTGTACTGTGCCAAGAGTATAGTTTTTTAGAAGATACAAAAATTTACAATAAAATAATGTTGGTGGCTGAACTTCTTTTAGGAAATATTAGCAAAGCAATTGTACAAAAAGATTATGCAAATGCAAGTATGACTGCAAAAAAATTATTAAGTTTTACGCCAGTACAAGATGAGGTTGAGAGAAAAATTATAGAGATTAATGCGATTGAAAGTTTTAATAAAGCAGTAAAAGAGAAAAATTATAAAACTGCATTTAAGCTAGCTCAAGAACATAAATTTCTAGAGAGTTTACTTGAATATAATAGCATCTTAAAAGAGTTTGAACAAGAAGATGAGAGTGCTGTAGAGTATGCTGTAGCTGGAGATGTAGGACAAGCTATTGATACTTTATATGAGTATATATCTATTGATTATTTAAAAGATCGAGTTGCTTTTACTCTTAAATTAGCATACTTAAACTCAATGGAGCCTTCAAAATATAAAAACTCTATTGAATGGAAAAGAACATTTGCAAACTATATAGAGTTGTATGGGAAAGACCACCAGTTACAAAATATAGCTAGTAAATATAGTGCAATGGATATCTTTGATGAAATTAAAGATGATGGAGATAGTAAAGGCTATAAAAGTAAAGCATTTAAAAAAGAGGTAGTGGTTTTAGAGTAAACCACTACTTTATACTCTCTTTGTCTAATTCCCCACTCTTTAACTTATCAAGATATAAATTTAATGCCCTCTTAACATCTCCACTAAGTATATAAAGACCTAAAATATTAGGAAGAGCCATACCAAGAATCAACATAAAACTAAAATCAACTAATATATCAGTACTAACTATAGAAGCCATAATAGTAAAGCTTAAAAATATAAGTTTAAATAGAAGTGAATACTTAGCTCCAAATAGATAAACCCAAGCTCTTTCTCCATAATATGACCAGGATATCATAGTTGAGAATGCAAACAAAACTATAGAAATAGTAAGAATTATTGGAAACCATTCAATCACTGTTCCATAAGCTGCGGCTGTAAGTGCTGCTCCTTGTTGTGCTTCTATCAGTTCTTTGTATCCATTTGCTGGGTCATATACTCCTGTTATGATGATTACAAGTGCCGTCATGGTGCATACCACAATAGTATCTATAAATGGCTCATAAAGAGATACCATACCTTGTCTAACTGGGTATTTTACCTTTGCAGGTGCGTGGGCAATTCCAGCAGAGCCAAGCCCCGCTTCACTTGAAAATACTGCTCTTTGAAACCCTTGTACAATTACTCCTATCATACCTCCAGCAACTGCTGTTGGAGCAAAAGCTTCACTAAAAATTAGTGCAAATGCATGTGGTATTTGAGTAAAATTCGTCAAAAGTATCCAAAGTGAAGCACTCACATAGATAAGCACCATAGCGGGTACTATCTTAACAGTTGTGTGGGCTATTCTTTTAATTCCACCTATGATAACAGCACCAGTGATAAGAGCTAAAGTTATGCCAAAAATAATTGGATACTCTTGTAAAAATGGAACTTCTTGTTGTACAACACCTAAAGCTTGTGAAACTTGAAAAGTATTTCCACCACCTATCGCACCGCCTATCATAAAGATAGCAAAAACGATTGCAAGTACTTTTCCAAACCCACTCATTCCTTTTTGGGCTAACCCTTTAGAGAGGTATTCCATACCTCCACCCATGATAGTGCCATCTTTTAAAAATTCTCTATGCTGTACAGAGAGTGTTACTTCTACAAATTTTAGTGTCATTCCTAAAAATCCAGCGATAATCATCCAAAATGTAGCCCCAGCTCCTCCAATAGAGATTGCTATAGCAACTCCTGCGATATTTCCTAATCCCACAGTTGCTGAGAGTGCAGTTGTAAGTGATTCAAATGGAGTTATAAGACCTTTGTCATCTTTTGTATGATATTTCCCAGACACTATTTTATAAGAGTGTCCTAACATCTTTAGATTTACAAAGCCCATTTTAATGGTTAGAAATATTCCTCCAGCGATAAGCCAAGCTACCAAAAAAGGGATAGTTGTTCCCTCTACTTGCCCAAAAAGTATATCAAAGAAAAGCATGTTGGATAAAAATCCATTTATGGCATTAAATATTTCATTCATGTAGTTTTGTATCCTCTTTTTTTGAGATAAAGATAAAGATAAAGTGCAATTGCAAAAATCATCATAAATATAGAGTACTCTTGTCCCTTGCTCATCCAACCAAAATAGACATAACCTATCTGAACATCTGGTTCTCTAAAAAATTCAGCACTAAATCTAGCTAGTGCATAAAAGAAAAGGTAAAGTGAGATAAGTTCCCCATCAAAACTCTTTCGTTTTCTATAAAGGTAAATGATAACAAAGACAACAATTCCTTCTAAAAATGCTTCATAAAGCTGTGAAGGATGTCTCAACACTTCATTTACATATATTCCCCAAGAGGCATCAGTTGGTTTTCCTATGAGCTCTTGGTTTAAAAAGTTCCCAATACGACCAAAAATGTATCCAGCAGGAATTGCAATAGCAGCGATATCAAGTAAGAACCATTGATTTACTTTGTGTTTTAGTGAAAACAGTGTAGATGCAATGATAAAACCTAACAATGCTCCATGATAACTCATACCAGCAATGCCAACAAACTCCCCATTTGCATTAAAAGGATTAAAAATCTGCCAAGGTTGTGTGAGATAATAGGAGGTATTTGGATCATAAAATAGTATGTAGCCAATTCTAGCACCTAAGATTACACCAACTTCAACCCAGATTATATAACTATCAAGTAAATCTTTTTCTATTGGTAGTTTATCTTTTTTTACAATCCAATGTGCAACAACTATTGCTAAAAGAAGAGCTGTGACATACATGATTCCATACCAGTGAACCTTTAATCCAAAAAGATTAAATGCCACTGGGTCGAAGTTTGCATATATATTGTTCCAAAATGTCATTTTCTAAAAGCCTTTACGATAAGTTCGATATTGTATCGATATTTGCTTTATCAAAGTATTATAGAAAACTTATTTAACACAAACTCCTTTGATGTCAAAAGCAGTTGCATTCTTTTCAAGTGTTGTGTCATAAATCTCATCCTTAATAGTAGCAGGTGTAGCTCCTCTTACCAATGTTTTATTTATTTTAAGCTTAAATATCTTAATTAATATAACAAATAAAGGCTATATGTTGCCTTAATCCTTTAAAGCCTTTGCAATAAGTTCTATTGGATTTTTAAATACAACATCAACTTCTTCATCATAAAGCGAATTTGTAATTTGCATCCTACATGCACTGCACTCTGCACTAACTATATCTGCCTTTGTCTCTTTTATCATAGTAGCTTTTGGAACTCCAGCAGCTTTTGCAAAATGAAACTTTTCAGTCTGCATAGTAACTCCACCAAATCCACAACATCTGTTAGAGTCGCTCATCTCTTTGAATTTATAGTTTTGTTTTAGTAAGTCTCTGGGTTCTTTTTCAATTCCTTGCATCTTTTTGGCATGGCATGGGTCGTGATAGGTTATAAGAAGATCTGAATTTTGACCTTTTTTTGCTAGAATATCTTTGAGCGAGGTATTGTTGTGTAGCCATTCGGTTGCCATGTAGATTTTTTTGCTTACGATTCTTGCACGATTACGCCAGATTTTATCATCATGATAAAAGTGTTCATAGTCGATTTTTATCATCGCTGAACAGGTGGCTTCGGGGATTATGATTGCATCTAAATCATCCATAAAAGTTTCAAAATACTCTATATTGTGTTTTGATAGATACTCAACCGTGTCAAAATCACCGGTAAAATAGGCAGGAGCACCACAACAGAGCTGTTTTTTGATAAGATAAACATCAATTTCTAAAACTTTCAGTATCTCTAGTAGAGCTTTTCCCGTATCTGTATATGAGTAATTTGCAAGACAACCTATGAATATACCAACTTTTGCTTTACCGCCATTTTTTATAACATCTTCATATGAATTTAAAAAACTCTTTTTAGAAGCAGTTGCAAGAAGTCTATCTTTTTTGATGATAGGGAGAGAGAATCTAGGTTCCATTGCACTTTGTTTTTCTTTTATCTTGAATCCACATGTTTGGAAAACATAACCAAGACGAGCTAAGATATCCATAATCTTTCTATTGCGAAGAAGAAAGAAAAATACTCTTTTATACCAGGCTAGTCCATATTTTTTACGGATATCATTTCTTACTTGCTCGATAATCATATCTGTTGGTAAATCATTTGGGCAGACTTCTACACAGTTTGTGCATAAAAAACAGCTCTCAAAGATATCTTTGGCAGCTTTATCTAGCTCTAGATTTCCTCTTTTATAAGCACCCAAAAGGTCAATAAATCCTCTTGGAGATGTTACTTCATCTGCATTTACATTGTGGATGGTGCAAACTGGGATGCATTTACCGCATTTTATACAATCATCAGAGATTTTTGTAAAGTCAAATATCTCTTTTAGTTGTTGGTTCATATAGTTTTACTAAACCTTTTTTTGTTATCTTCACCTTGCTTCATATAGGCATCAAAAGGCATAACGATATTTCTTATAAGCATCGCTCCTGTTAGGTTTGCAGATATCTCCTCATCTGTTACTGTAAGAAGTTCAGCCTCTTCAAACTCTTTAAGTGCGTCTAATGCATCTTTAAAATAGTCAGAAAAATTTATCCCAAACTCTTTTTCAACTCTTTTTATGTTTAGTTTAAAGTTACTCATAAGCTCCATAATGACAAAGTTTCTAAGTACATCATCTTCATTTAGTTTAATTCCACGATGCACAGGGAGTCTTCCCTCATCAATTGCCTCTTCATACTCTTTCATGTTTTTATAGTTTTGAACATAATAGTCTTTACCCTCACCAATACTAGTAAGTCCAATGCCAACAAGATCTGCTCCACCTTTTGTTGTATAGCCTTGGAAATTTCTATGAAGTTCACCTTTTTCAATGGCTTTAAAAAGTTCATCTTCTGGCTTTGCGAAGTGATCCATCCCGACCATTTTATAGTTACAACTTTCAAGAAATTCGATAGTATATTTTAAAATCTCTAGTTTTACAGATGGATGGGGTAGGGTAGTCTCATCTATCTTTCTCATAGTCTTTTTAAGCCACGGTACATGAGCGTAGTTAAAGATAGCAAATCTATCTGCATCTAGCTTTACAGCAAGAGCGAGAGTCTTTTTGAAAGTTTCAAATGTCTGATAAGGAAGTCCATAGATAAGATCAACATTTACCGATTTTATACCAGCATTTCTGGCTATATCGATAGCATTTTTTGTTACTTCATAGGGTTGGATTCTATGAACTGCCTCTTGTACTTTTGGGTCAAAATCTTGAACACCAAAACTGATACGATTAAATCCTCCGCTTTTAAGCACTTCCATATGTTCAGTCGTAAAAAATCTTGGGTCAATTTCACAACTGATTTCAGCATCTTTTGAAAAATTTTGAAAATATTTTTTAATAAGTTTTATCACTTTTGTCATCTGAGATTTATCAAAAAATGTAGGTGTTCCACCTCCAAAGTGCATCTGAGTAACTAATCTTTTTGTATCTAATTGTTTAGATAATATCTCTAATTCTTTCTCTAAATAACCGATATATCTATCTTTTTTGTCATCTTTTGAGGTAAAAACAACATTGCACCCACAAAAATAACAAGCACTCCTGCAAAATGGAAGATGAAAATATAGAGAAATTGGTCTACCACTATCTTGGTTTGCAAGTTCATTGTCATAAGCTTTTACATCAAAGCTCTCTCCAAATTCTAATGCTGTTGGGTAACTTGTATATCTAGGTCCTGGTTTTGAGTATTTTGTAAATTTATTAAAGTCTATCATGTGTTTCCTAAATTGTGATTATTTAATTGTTGAGGGATTAGCTCTTTTAGATTTATAAAGAGGTTTGGATGGTCATTTTTTATCTTGTCTAATAATTTATCAAGATCAATTGAAACTGGTTTATTTGGGTCTTCTTTTCTGGCATGAGCTCTAACTTCTTCAAGTGCCACAACCCAAACATCTTCAAAATCAATTGGTACATTTTGCCAAATAGTCTTTTCTAATTTAAGATTGAAGTTTTCTTGGCTTGTTTTTTTTAAAGCTTCTAGCATTTGAGAGAAAGTATCAGCAGGGATAAAAGCATAAGCTTTATTATCGTCATCATCATCAATAGCAAACCAAGGCTCGCTTGATTCCCAGCTACCATTTTCTAGATGCAACTCTCTGATTTTTTTATTATCTGTCTTTTTTATTTTTACAAGTGTCTGTTTCTCTTGTGTAAAGCCTAAGCTTTTAGAGAGTGCATTGATTTTCTTCATCAGTTCTGCATTTTGTTTCTCTTCCACAATCTCCTCCTCTATCCTAAATAAATTATTTTCTATTTCGATCTAACCAGACCATTATACCTTTTTGTGCATGAAGTCTATTTTCTGCTTCATCAAAAATGACGCTCTGTTCTCCTTCAAGTACATCTTCGCTCACCTCTAAACCTCGATATGCTGGTAAACAATGCATAAAAATTGCATTATTTTTTGCTAGACTCATCATATCAGAATCAACAATAAAGCCTTTAAAATCTTTTACTCTTTTTGATTTCCCTTCTTCTTGTCCCATAGATACCCAAGTATCTGTTGTAACTATATCGGCATTTTTTACAGCTTTCTTGGGATCGTGGTAAAATCTAATCTTAGCACCCGATTTTTTAGCCTCTCTTAAAGCATAATCTATAATTAATGGATTACACTCATAACCTTTTGGACTAGCTATTTTTAAATCAAATCTGAGTTTTGCTGCAAGTATAAGCCAAGAGGAAGCAATATTATTTCCATCTCCTATATATGTTACGACTATATCTTTATCTTTTTTATGTTCAACCATAGTCATATAATCAGCTAAAAGTTGCACAGGATGGCATAAATCAGTCAAGCCATTTATGACTGGAATTGAGGAGTGTTTTGCAAACTCTTCTAGCTCATTTTGCGAAAATGTTCGTATCATAACCATATCTAACATGCGAGAGAGTACCCGTGCGGTATCTTTCATTGGTTCTCCACGACCTAATTGAATATCATTACTAGATAAAAAAAGAGCACTACCGCCTAGTTGATACATTCCAACTTCAAAACTAACTCTTGTTCTTGTGCTTGATTTTTCAAATATCATACCAAGAGTCTGATTTTTTAGATATTTCTTTCTTTTTCCCTCTTTACTCTTTTTTTTAATTTTAAAAGCAAGATTGATAATCTCTAAAATTTCCTCTCTTGTAAAATCTTTAAGTGTTAAAAAATGTCTCATAATTTACTTTCATTCAATATTTTTGCTGCCTCTTTTGCGTGATAAGTGATGATGATATCAGCTCCAGCTCTTTTAAACCCAAGCAATGTTTCCATCATAACTTTATCATAATCTATAAGATTTGCCTTATGAGCAGCTTTTAGCATCGCATACTCTCCACTTACATTGTAAACTGCAAGAGGAAGGCGTGTTATATTTGCGATATCTCTGATGATATCAAGATAGGCAAGAGCAGGTTTAACCATAAGGATATCTGCTCCCTCTTTTTCATCTTCAATCGATTCATTAATAGCTTCATCTCTATTTGCAGGGTTCATCTGATAACTTCTTCTATCTCCAAAAGATGGACTACTCTCAGCAACATCTCGAAATGGACCATAATACGCAGATGCAAACTTTGTAGAGTAACTCATAATCGGAAGATTAACAAAACCTGCTTTATCAAGAGCTTTGCGAAGAGTTGTTATCATACCATCCATCATGCCACTTGGTGCTATCATATCAACTCCACTTTTTGCATGAATTACTGCTTGATCGGCCAATATTTTTAGTGTTGCATCGTTGTTTACTGTTTCATTGACAGGGTCTAAGATACCGCAGTGTCCGTGATCTGTGTATTCACAAAAACACAAATCAGTCGTGACAAACATATCAGGATGAGCTTGTTTTATAGCTTTTATAGCTTTTGCGATAATCCCATGTTCACAAAGTGCATCACTGCCAACACTATCTTTTGCATCAGGAATTCCAAAAAGAATAATGCTATAAAGACCTAGCTTTTTGAGTGTTTCACACTCTTTAAGTATCTCATCAATACTCATCTGAAATACACCAGGCATCGACTCTATCTCTCTCTTATATTTGGTTCCATCTTTGATAAAAAGTGGGTAGATAAAATCATCAGTACTAAGTTTTGTTTGTGTTAGTAAGTCTCTTAATTTTTCGTTAATACGAACTCTTCTAAATCTTTTAAACATTCTTTATCCTCTTGTGTGATACTATATTATAACACATTATGAAAGAAAAACAATATGAATATAGAGATATCTGAAGTTGCAAACCTCCCAAGTTGTTTTGGAGAGTTTAAAATTCAGGCTTTTAAAGAAGGCGAAAAAGAGCATTTGGTGATTTTTAAAGAGCCACTTTTAGATACACCGATAGTTAGAGTTCATAGCGAATGTTTAACAGGTGATGGACTTGGGAGTTTGAAATGCGACTGTAGAAACCAGCTAGAGTTTGCACTTAATATGATCGAAGAAAATGGTGGAATGATTATCTACCTCAGACAAGAGGGGAGAAATATCGGACTTTTAAATAAAGTAAATGCCTATGCCCTCCAAGATAAAGGACTTGATACGGTTGAGGCAAATCATCAGTTAGGATTTGAGGCAGATGAGAGAACTTATGAGATGGCTCAATATATATTAGAGTACTTTGGAATAAAAAAGATTAAACTCTTGACAAATAACCCTAAAAAAATTGATAGTCTTGGAAATATTCAAATTTTAGAGAGATTGCCAATCATTACAAATTTCAATGAATGTAATGTTGAGTATATAAAGACTAAAAAAGCGAAGATGGGTCATCTATTTTAAAACTATGGAAAAATTTAAAAAATATACAGACCTTCTTTTAAAATACAATAAAGTTCATCGTTTAAGTGGAGCTAAGAATGAGAAAGAAGTTTATAAAAATATCGAAGATTCACTTTATCCTATAAACTTTATAGATTTTGAAAATATAAAAAAAGTTGTTGATATCGGAACAGGAGCAGGGTTTCCGGGGATGATACTTGCTATCTCTTTGCCTGATGTGCATTTTACCTTGGTTGAGCCACTTATGAAGAGAAGTGCTTTTTTGCATCTAATAAAATCTACATATGGTTTACAAAATGTAGATATAATAAGTAGTCGTATAGAGGA
>JAMONX010000049.1 GCA_027066435.1 Campylobacterales bacterium | reverse complement strand
AACGGAGGATTATGATGGCAAAAGAAAAGTTCGAAAGAAATAAGCCACATGTAAATATAGGTACTATCGGTCATGTAGATCATGGTAAAACAACATTGACAGCTGCAATTTCAGCAGTTTTAGCAACTAAAGGTCTAGCAGAGCTGAAAGATTATGATAATATCGATAATGCTCCTGAAGAAAAAGAGAGAGGTATTACTATCGCTACTTCTCATATTGAGTATGAAACAGAAGCTAGACATTATGCACATGTTGATTGTCCAGGACATGCTGATTATGTTAAAAATATGATTACAGGTGCTGCTCAAATGGATGGTGCTATTTTAGTTGTAAGTGCAGCTGATGGTCCTATGCCTCAAACAAGAGAGCATATTCTTCTTTCTCGCCAAGTAGGTGTTCCTTATATAGTAGTATTTATGAATAAGCAAGATATGGTTGATGATGAAGAGCTTATGGAATTAGTCGAGATGGAAATAAGAGAACTTCTTGACGAGTACGAATTTCCAGGTGATGATACGCCAATTATAGCTGGTTCTGCACTTAAAGCACTTGAAGAAGCTAAAGGCGGTAGTATAGGTGAGTGGGGCGAAAAAATTATGGCACTTATGGATGCAGTAGATTCTTATATCCCAACTCCAGTAAGAGAGACTGATAAAGATTTCTTAATGCCTGTTGAAGATGTTTTTTCAATTTCAGGTCGTGGTACAGTTGCAACTGGTAGAATCGAAAGAGGAACTATTAAAGTTGGTGAAACAATCGAAATTGTTGGTATCAGAGACACTCAAACAACAACTGTTACAGGTGTTGAAATGTTTAGAAAAGAGATGGATCAAGGTGAAGCGGGAGATAACTGCGGAATTTTACTTAGAGGTACTAAGAAAGAGGATATAGAAAGAGGTATGGTACTTTGTAAGCCAGGCTCAATCACTCCTCATACAAAATTTACAGCTGAGATATATGTTCTAAGTAAAGAAGAGGGTGGTCGTCATACTCCTTTCTTTAACAACTATAGACCACAGTTTTATGTAAGAACTACAGATGTTACAGGCTCTATTACGCTTCCTGAAGGAACTGAGATGGTAATGCCTGGTGATAATGTTAAAATTACAGTTGAGCTTATTGCTCCAATCGCAATGGAAGATGGTACTAGATTTGCAATCCGTGAGGGTGGTAGAACTGTTGGTGCTGGTGTTGTTGCATCAATCCAATCATAACAATTAATCATTTGGGAGTGTATCTCCCAAATAATTTGAGGATAAAGAGATGAGAATAAAAGTTGGTTTAAAGTGTGTTGAAACTGGTGATATTAACTATACAACAACAAAAAATAGTAGAACTCAAACTGAGAAACTTGAAATGATGAAATATAGTTCAAGACTCAAAAAGAGAACACTTCATAAAGAAGTAAAGTTAAAAAGCTAGAAGTAGCATAAGTTAGATGCTTAAAGTAAAATGCTTTGCATTTATTTTAAGCAAATAGTTAAAGGGCAATAGCTCCAATGGTAGAGCGCCGGATTCCAAATCCGATGGCTGGGGGTTCGAGTCCCTCTTGCCCTGCCACAAATATTTAGGAAGATAGATGCAAAAATTATTAAGTTATATAAGTGACTCAAGAGCGGAATTGACAAAAGTTATTTTTCCAGTGAAAGAGCAGATAAGAAATGCTTTTGTATCTGTTTTTATAGTTGTAACAGTGGTTTCATTGTTTTTGGCACTTATAGATGCAATTATGTCTTTTTCATTGTCATCAATACTTTAAGGAGTGAGTTGTGGAACATAAATGGTACGCGATACAAACTCACGGTGGAAGCGAGATGAGTGTTAAAAAAGCTATTGGGATGATATGTGAACAGATGGGAGTGAGTGAGAAGCTTAAAGAAGTTCTTGTTCCTACAGAAGATGTTATAGAAATTAAAAATGGTGAAAAAAAGATTACCGAGAGATGTCTGTATCCAGGGTATGTCTTTGCTCATATAGAGTTAGATATGAAGATATGGCATAAAATCCAATCTTTACCAAAGGTCAGTGGTTTTATTAGTGAATCAAAAAAACCAGTGCCTTTAAGTGAAAAAGATATTAGTGTTATTATTGAAAAAGCAAGTAAAAAAGCTGCACCTAAGCCAAAAGTTTCATTTGAAGTAAATGAGAGTGTTCGTGTAACAGAAGGACCTTTTACAAACTTTACAGGTGTTGTTGAAGAATATGATATGGTTGGTGGTACTTTAAAACTTAATGTTTCTATTTTTGGAAGAAGTACACCAGTTGAAATTCTTTATTCACAAGTAGAAAAAATTATATAAAAATTAAGATATAGGAAGAAATATGGCAAAAAAAGTTACTGGACAGATTAAGTTACAGATTCCAGCAGGTCAGGCAAATCCATCACCGCCAGTAGGTCCAGCTCTAGGACAACAAGGTGTAAATATAATGGAGTTTTGTAAAGCATTTAATGAAAAAACAAAGCCAATGATGGGTTATAATATACCAGTAGTAATCACTGTGTATGCAGATAGAAGTTTTACTTTTATCACAAAACAACCACCAGCTTCAGATTTACTTTTAAAAGCAGCAGGACTTAAAAAGGGTACTGATAATCCGTTTAAAAATAAAGTTGGAAAATTAACAAAAGCACAACTTATGGAAGTTGTAGATAAAAAGATTGTTGATTTAAATACAAATGACCCTGAAATGGCAGCTAGAATTATAGCTGGTAGTGCGAGAAGCATGGGTATTGATATAGTAGATTAAGATAGTTTATAAAAACCCTCACCACAGGGTTAATTGTGGAAGCAAAATGCGGAGAGATAAATGTCAAAAAAAATATCAAAAAGATATAAAGATTTAGTAAGCAAGTTAGATAGCGAAAAAGTATATAGTGCAGATGAAGCTGTAGCTTCTATAAAAGATTTGGCAACTGCTAAATTTGATGAAACTGTAGAAATTTCAATGAAGTTAAATGTTGATCCAAAACATGCAGATCAAATGGTAAGAGGTTCGGTTATACTTCCTTCAGGTACTGGTAAGACAGTAAGAGTTGCTGTTATTGCAAAGGATGCAAAAGCTGATGAAGCTAAAAAAGCAGGAGCAGATATAGCAGGTGGCTCAGAAATTATAGATGATATTTCAGCTGGAAAGATTGACTTTGATGTGCTTATAGCAACACCTGATATGATGGGTATGGTTGGTAAAGTTGGTAGAACACTAGGCCCAAAAGGTCTAATGCCAAATCCAAAAACTGGAACAGTTACTATGGATGTAGCAAAAGCTGTTGAAAATGCTAAAGGTGGTCAAGTTAACTTTAGAGTAGATAAGCATGGTAATATTCACGCAGGTATCGGTAAAGCTAGTTTTTCAAAAGAGCAGATAGGTGAAAATTTTCAAACCTTTATAAAAGCTATAAATAAGCATAAACCTGCAGCTTCTAAAGGTAGATACATGAAGAGCGTTTCACTTTCTCTTACAATGAGTCCAGCATTGTCTATCGATGTTTTAGAGTTATTAGAAATAAAATAATTTATCTTTAGTCTAAGAAAATAGGGACAGAAATGTTTAAAGTGGTTTTTAACCAATTTCCAAATTTATTTGGATTTCCCTATCGATAATGGCTAGAAAGGAGGAAAAATGACTAGAGAAAATAAAGAGTTAATTGTAAATGATTTAACACAAGAGTTCAAAGGTGCAGGAGCAATCATAGTTTGTGATTACAAAGGTATGAAAGTTCAAGATTTAGAGAGTGTTAGAAATTTTGCTAGAGAATCTGGAGCAAAAGTTAGAGTTGTTAAAAATACCCTTTCAAAAATTGCTATGAAAAATGCAGAAATTGAAGAAGTTGAAATTCTTAACAATAACATTCTTGTTTGGGGTGAAGATCAGATTTCTGCTTGTAAAGTAGCAGATAAAGCTGCTAATGATTATGAAAATAAGTTTATAATTAAAAGTGGTTTGATTGAAGGAAAAGTTGCAGATCTTAGCACAATTAATGCTATGGCAAAATTACCATCTCGTGATGAACTTATTGGTATGTTACTTTCAGTTTGGACAGCACCTGCTAGAAATATGGTTACAGGACTTGATAATCTTAAAGTTAAACTTGAAGAATCAGCATAAACAGTTAAAAAATATAAATATAGAATTAAAAAAGGAAATAAAATGGCAACAACAAAAGAAGATGTTTTAGAATTTATCTCTAATATGTCAGTTTTAGAGCTTTCAGAATTAGTAAAAGAGTTTGAAGAAAAATTTGGAGTATCAGCACAACCTACAGTTGTAGCAGGTGGTGGTGAAGCAGCTGGTGGAGCTGCTGAAGAGCAAACAGAGTTTGATGTAATTCTAAAAGAGACAGGAGCTAAAAAGATAAATGTTATTAAAGCAGTAAGAGCATTAACAGGTCTTGGATTAAAAGAAGCAAAAGATGCAGTTGAGAGTACTCCAACTACATTAAAAGAAGGTATCACAAAAGATGATGCTGAAGCTGCTAAAAAGACACTTGAAGAAGCTGGAGCTACAGTAGAGCTTAAGTGATTTTTATATAAAAAAGAGGCTTAAAACTCTTTTTTATATTTCTATTAATTTCTATTATATGCAATATATTTTAGTAATTTAGATATATATAATATATATTGGATAAAATAGTTAATTAACTATCCAAAATTTGCAAATTTAAAATTCTTCTACGAGGTACCCATGTTAAATAGTTTAAGGTCAGGAAACCGACTCAGAGTGGATTTTGCCAAAAATCCTAAACATATAGATGTTCCAAATTTATTACATTTACAACAAAAAAGTTATGAACACTTTTTAAGTGTAGGCGGTAGTGCAAAAGATAGCGGTATTGAAAAAGTATTTATGTCTATTTTCCCTATTCACGATGCACAAAATAGGTTAACTTTAGAGTATGTTGAAAGTGAAATTGGTAAACCAAAATATACGATTCGTGAATGTATGGAGAGAGGGCTTACATACTCAGTACATTTAAAGATTAAAATCCGTCTTATATTGCATGAAAGAAATGAGAAGACTGGTGAAAAAATTGGTGTTAAAGATATAAAAGAACAATTTTTATATATTCGTGATATTCCTTTAATGACAGATCGTACCTCTTTTATCATAAATGGTGTTGAAAGAGTTGTTGTGAATCAACTTCATAGAAGTCCTGGTGTTATATTTAAAGAAGCTGAAAGTGCAACTGTATCAAACAAGCTTCTCTACACTGCACAAATTATACCAGATCGAGGGAGTTGGTTGTATTTTGAATATGATTCTAAAGATACTCTTTATGTTAGAATTAATAAAAGAAGAAAAGTACCTGTTACAATTTTATTTCGAGCTCTTGGTTATAGTAAACAGGATATCTTAAAACTTTTCTACCCTATACAGACGATTAAAATTAAAAATAATAAATTTTTAGTTGAATTTAATGAAGATGATTTTTCTGGAAAGATTGAATTTGATATTAGAGATGATAAAGGAAATTTAATTCTTGGTGCTGGAAAAAGAATGTCAGCAAAAAAGATTGCTAAGATAAAAGAAGATGGTATTAAGTGGATTGAGTATCCAGTTGAAACGCTTATGAGTAGATTCTTGGCATCTCCAATAATAGATCAAGAGAGTGGAGAAGTTATATTTGAGACTTTGACACAACTTGATGAAACAAAACTTACTAAACTGATTGAGATAGGTGAAAAAGAGATAGAGATTGCTAATGATTTAGCAATGGGTGTAGATGATTCAATTATCAATTCATTTGTTGCTGATGTTGAAACTATGAAACTTTTAAAGCAGAGCGAAGAGATTGAAGATGAAAATGATTTATCTGCTATTAGAATTTATAAAGTAATGAGACCAGGTGAGCCTGTAACAAAAGAGGCTGCTATATCATTTATCAATGATTTATTTTTCAACCCTGAAAGATATGACCTTACAAAAGTTGGTCGTATGAAAATGAATCATAAACTAAATATTGAAGTTCCCGCTTTTATAACAGTTCTTACGAGTGAAGATATCATAAATACAGTCAAATACTTGATAAAAGTTAAAAATGGTCAAGGTCATATAGATGATAGAGATCACTTAGGAAATAGAAGAATTAGAGCAATTGGCGAACTTCTCTCAGGTGAGCTACATTCTGGACTTGTAAAAATGCAAAAGTCTATTCGTGATAAATTTACAACTTTAAGTGGAAGTATTGAAGAGCTTATGCCTCATGATTTAGTAAATTCAAAAATGATTACAAATACTATTTTAGAGTTTTTTACAAGTGGGCAGTTATCGCAATTTATGGATCAAACAAATCCTTTAAGTGAAGTTACACACAAGAGAAGATTATCAGCACTTGGTGAAGGTGGACTTGTAAAAGAGAGAGCTGGATTTGAAGTTAGAGATGTACATCCTACTCACTATGGTAGAATTTGTCCAGTTGAGACACCAGAGGGTCAAAATATTGGTCTTATCAATACTCTTTCAACTTATGCGAAGGTAAATGATTTAGGTTTTGTTGAATCACCTTATAGAAAAGTAGAAAATGGTAAAGTTAGCAATGATGTTGTATATCTTACAGCTACTCAAGAAGAGGGCAAGGTTATGGCTCCTGCTTCAGTTTTGCTTGATAAAGATGGAAATATCATAGATGATTTGATTGAAATTAGAGTTGATGGTGAAATTAAATTAGAGGATAAATCAAAAGTTGATTATTATGATTTATCTTCAGCAATGATTATGGGTGTTGCTGCTTCAATGATTCCATTTTTAGAACACGATGATGCCAACCGTGCTTTAATGGGGTCAAACATGCAACGACAAGCTGTTCCTCTTGTTTGGTCAGATGCACCGTTTGTTGGAACAGGAATGGAGAGTACAGTAGCTAGAGATGCTTGGGAAGCTATAAAAGCAAAAAGAGCAGGGGTAATTGAAAAAATTGATAGTAAAAATATTTATATTTTAGGTGAAGATGAAAATGGTGCATTTATAGATCATTATTGGCTTCATAAAAACATGAGAACAAACCAAAATACTTCATTTATGCAAGCACCAATTGTTAGAAAAGGTGATGTAATTGAAAAAGGTCAAGTTATAGCAGATGGTCCAAGTATGGATCAAGGTGAAATTGCTATAGGTAAAAATATCACAGTTGCCTTTATGCCTTGGAGTGGATATAACTATGAGGATGCAATTGTTATCAATGAAAGATTAATTTGTGATGATACCTTTACCTCACTTCATATTTATGAAAAAGATGTAGAGGCTAGAGAGTTAAAAGATGGCTCTGAAGAGATTACAAAAGATATACCAAATGTAAAAGAGGAAAAACTTTTTCACCTTGATGATAGTGGTATTGTAAAAGTTGGTACTTATGTAAAACCTGGAATGATTTTAGTAGGTAAAGTTTCTCCAAAAGGTGAGGTTAAGCCAACTCCTGAGGAGAGATTACTTCGTGCTATCTTTGGCGAAAAAGCAGGCCATGTGGTAAATAAATCACTCTACTGTGGACAGTCAATGGAAGGTATAGTTGTTGATGTTAAAATCTTTACTAAAAAAGGGTATGAAAAAGACCCAAGAGCACTAGAGTCTTATGAAGCAGAAAAAAATGTTTTAGATAGAGACCATCATGACAGACTCCTTATGATTGATAGAGAAGAACTTTTAAGAGTAAATTCACTCCTCTCAAAAGCTGAACTTCTAGGAACTTGTGAAATAAATGGTCAAACATATGAAAAAGGTGCAAATGTACCAAAAGAAGAGTTTGAAAAAGTTAACAGGTTTGCATTAAATAATATTATCAAACAGTATAGTGATGAAGTGCAAAAAAAGTATGCAGATATTAAACACTATTTTCAACAAGAGAAAAAACAGTTAAGATTAAACCATGATGAAAAGTTAGCAATTTTAGAGAAAGATGATATTTTACCAAGTGGCGTTACTAAGCTTGTTAAAGTCTATGTTGCTACAAAAAGGAAACTAAAAGTTGGCGATAAAATGGCTGGACGACATGGAAATAAAGGTATTGTTTCAAATATTGTACCTGATGTTGATATGCCATATCTTGAAAATGGTGAAACTGTAGATATCGTTTTAAATCCACTAGGTGTTCCAAGTCGGATGAATATTGGACAAATTTTAGAAGTTCACTTAGGCTTTGCTGGAAAGAGATTAGGTCAACAGATTGCCAAAGAGTTAGAAGAGAAACAAGGTGATTGGTTAAATGATTTAAGAGCCAAAATGATAAAAATTTCAGATGTTGCAAAATTTGCAAATGCAAAAGAGTTTTTAGGAAAAATGGATGATAAAACACTTTTAAAGTATGCAAGAGATTGGAGCAAGGGTGTTCGTTTTGCAAGCCCTATTTTTGAAGGTGTAAATGAAGAAGAATTTGCTAAGTTATTTGAGTTGGCAAAAATGGATTCAGATGGTAAGACAAAGATTTATGATGGTCGAACTGGTGATGCGATGAAAGAGAGAGTCAATGTTGGTGTTATGTATATGCTAAAACTTCATCATCTTGTTGATGAAAAAGTTCATGCAAGAAGTACTGGACCTTACTCTCTTGTTACACAACAGCCTGTTGGTGGTAAAGCACTATTTGGTGGACAAAGATTTGGAGAGATGGAAGTTTGGGCTCTTGAAGCGTATGGTGCTGCATATACACTAAAAGAGATGCTAACTATAAAATCAGATGATGTTGAAGGTAGGATGCATGCCTA
Organism: Campylobacterales bacterium; assembly: GCA_027066435.1. Classification (GTDB taxonomy): domain Bacteria; phylum Campylobacterota; class Campylobacteria; order Campylobacterales; family QNZT01; genus SZUA-1433. The sequence goes on along the minus strand of JAMONX010000049.1, from coordinate 4,618 downwards.
CAAAGCGATTACAAGAGGTGAAAATATTCCAAAAACTGGTATCCCAGAGACATTTTTTGTACTCACAAATGAGTTAAAAGCATTAGCACTAGATGTTGAGATATTTAAAGAAGGAGAAGAGCATGAAGAATCTGATTCCGATAGAGATTAATGAAGAGAATAGACCAAGAGACTTTGAAGCTTTTAAATTAAAGCTAGCAAGTCCTGAGAGAATTCACTCATGGAGTTATGGAGAGGTTAAAAAGCCTGAAACTATCAATTATAGAACATTAAAACCTGAGAGAGATGGCCTTTTTTGTGCTAAAATTTTTGGACCTGTGAGAGATTATGAGTGTCTTTGTGGTAAGTATAAAAAGATGCGATATAAAGGTATTAAGTGTGAAAAATGTGGAGTTGAAGTAACAACCAGTAAAGTTAGAAGATCTAGAATGGGTCATATAGAACTTGCTACTCCAGTTGCTCATATTTGGTATGTAAATTCACTTCCTAGTCGTATCGGTACACTTCTTGGTGTAAAAATGAAAGACCTAGAGAGAGTACTCTATTATGAAGCATATATTGTTAAGAATCCAGGCGAGGCATTTTATGACCATGAAAACTCAAATGCATTAGCAAAATTTGATATTCTTAATGAAGAGCAGTATCAATCACTTCTTCAAAGATTTGATGATACAGGTTTTGAAGCTCAAATGGGTGGAGAAGCAATTAGGGATTTGTTGGAAGATTTTGATTTAATAGATGTTCTTGTAGCACTCAAAGAGGATATGGAGAACACAAACTCTGAAACTAAGAAAAAAGCTCTTGTAAAAAGACTTAAAGTTGTTGAGTCATTTGTAAATAGTGGAAATAGACCTGAATGGATGATGATTACAATGCTTCCAGTTCTTCCACCAGATCTTAGACCTCTTGTTGCTTTAGATGGTGGTAAGTTTGCAGTTTCTGATGTAAATGATCTTTATAGACGGGTGATAAACAGAAACTCAAGACTTAAAAGATTGGTAGATCTTGAAGCTCCTGAGATTATCATTAGAAATGAAAAAAGGATGCTTCAAGAAGCGGTAGATGCGCTTTTTGACAATGGAAGACGAGCTAATGCAGTAAAAGGAGCAAATAAAAGACCTCTTAAATCTCTTAGTGAAGTTATCAAAGGAAAACAGGGAAGATTTCGTCAAAACTTACTTGGAAAAAGGGTAGATTTCTCTGGGCGGAGTGTTATTGTTGTAGGACCTGGGCTTAGAATGGATCAATGTGGGCTTCCAAAAGGTATGGCATTAGAGTTATTTAAGCCACATCTTTTAGCAAAACTTGAAGATAAAGGTTATGCAACAACAATCAAACAAGCAAAAAGAATGATTGAAGAGAAGACAAACGAAGTTTGGGAGTGTTTGGCGGAAGTTGTTGATGGTTATCCTGTTATGTTAAATCGTGCTCCAACCTTGCACAAACTATCTATTCAAGCATTTCATCCAAAACTTATAGAAGGTAAGGCTATACAGCTTCATCCATTGGTTTGTTCTGCATTTAATGCAGATTTTGATGGTGATCAGATGGCTGTTCATGTACCTCTTTCTCGTGAAGCAATTGCTGAGTGTAAAATTCTCATGTTAGCTTCTAACAATATTTTATTGCCAGCTTCTGGTAAAGCTATAGCAGTACCAACTCAAGATATGGTTCTTGGACTTTATTACATGAGTCTTGAGAGAGTTGGTGTTAAGGGAGAGAATAAACTTTTTTCTGGTATTGATGAAATTATGATTGCATTAGATGCAGGAGTACTTGATACTCAGGCAAAAATTAAAACAGCAATTGATGGAAGAATCGTCTATACTACAACAGGTAGAATGATTGTAAAATCAATTTTGCCTGATTTTGTTCCTGAAGAACTATGGAATAAAGTGTTGAAGAAAAAAGACATTGGTATACTCATAGACCATATCTATAAGATAGCAGATACTTATGCAACGGCTGAAATTTTGGATAATCTTAAAGATTTAGGTTTTAAATACTCTACTGATGCAGGCATATCAATTTCAATAGATGATATTAATGTTCCTGAAACTAAAGAGGGTTACATCAAAGCTTCAAAGAAAAAAGTGGTAGAGACTCAACAGCAATATGCTGCTGGTCTTTTAACCGAGCAAGAGAGATACAATAAAATTATTGATATTTGGACTGATACGAACAATACACTTGCAAATGAAATGATGAAGCTTATTGAAAGTGATAAAAATGGTTTTAATTCAATCTTTATGATGGCTGATTCAGGTGCTAGGGGTAGTGCTGCTCAAATTAGGCAACTTGCTGGTATGAGGGGACTTATGGCAAAACCTGATGGTTCAATTATTGAAACTCCAATTCTTTCAAACTTTAGAGAAGGGTTAAATGTTCTAGAATATTTCATCTCAACTCACGGAGCAAGAAAGGGTCTAGCTGATACAGCACTAAAGACTGCAAATGCAGGATATTTGACAAGAAAGCTTGTTGATGTAAGTCAAAATGTTAAAGTTTCAGAAGATGATTGTGGAACTCATGAAGGTGTTGAGATTACTGAAATCAGTGTTAATGGTGAGCTTGTTGAAACTATTGAAGATAGAGTACAAGGTAGAGTATTAGCAGAAAATATTATAGATCCAATTACTAATGAAGTTCTTTATGTAGAAGGTACACTAATAAGTGATGTGGATGCTAAAAACATAAAAGATGTAGGAATTAAGTCCGCGGTGATAAGAACTCCTATCACTTGTAAAGCTGCAAAAGGTGTTTGTGCAAAATGTTATGGTCTAAATCTTGGAAAAGGCAAGCTTGTCAAAAAAGGCGAAGCGGTTGGTATTATATCTGCACAATCAATTGGAGAGCCTGGAACACAACTAACACTTAGAACATTCCACGTTGGTGGTACTGCATCTACTGAACAGCAAGATAGACAGATTGTTGCAAAAAAAGAAGGGTTTATACGATTTTATAATCTTAAAACATTCACAACAAAAAGTGGTGACAGTATCGTTGCAAACAGAAGAAATGCAGCTGTACTTTTGGTTGAACCTAAGATAAAGTCACCATTTGCAGGAATTGTAAATGTTGAATTTGCCCATGAAGAGATGATTCTAACAATCAAAGGTAAAAAAGATACTGTAAAATTTGTGCTTAGAAAAAATGATATTGCAAAATCAAATGAGTTAGCTGGTATTAGTGGTAAAATGGAAGGCAAGTTTTATTTACCATATGGTAATGGTGACAAAGTTGAAGAGAATGAGAGTGTAGTAGAAGTTATCAAAGAGGGTTGGAATATTCCAAACCGTATTGAATATGGTAGTAAATTTAGAGTATTAGATGGTGAACCAGTAGTTCAAAAAATAGAAGCAAATGCAAGTGGCGAGATAAAATACTATAAGTTAAAAGGTGATTATTTAGAGAGATTTAAAGATATAAAAAAAGGTTCGGTTATTGATGAAAAAGGTCTCTTTGCTATTATCGCTGATAGCCAAGGAAGAGAAGCTGCAAGACACTATATCCCAAGAGAATCAGTAATTGAATTAGATGATAATTCTGCTGTTAGCTCAAAAGATGTTATAGCACATCCAGAAAAAGATGAAAAAAAGGTTATTGCGGAGTGGGATCCATACTCTACACCAACCATTGCAGAAGACGATGGTGTTGTAACATTTGAAGATGTTGAACCAGGTATTACTGCTACTGAGCAACTTGATGAGTTAAGTGGTCAGGCAAGTTTAGTTATCAATGAATATATACCAGCTGGAATGAAACCTGCAATTGTCTTAGCAACAAAAGGTGGAGAGATAAAAAGATATTTATTGGGACCTAAAAGTTCTATCCTGGTTACAAATGGAGCAGAAGTCTCTGTTGCAGATGAACTAGCAAAAGCACCAAAAGCAGTTGCCAAATCAAAAGATATTACGGGCGGTTTACCTCGTGTTAGTGAACTGTTTGAAGCTCGTCGTCCTAAGAGTCCTGCTGTTATCTCTGAAGTTTCAGGGAAAATAAGATTTGGCAAGCCATTAAGAGCTAAAGAGAGAATAGTAATTGATACGCATGATGGGCAAACAAAAGAGTATTTAATAGACAAAAATAGACAAATTTTAGTTCACGCCGGAGAGTATGTTCAGGTTGGTGAGAAATTAACTGATGGATTGATTTCAAGTCATGATATTCTTAGAATTCAAGGTGAAAAAGCACTCCACTACTATATGATAAGTGAAATTCAGCAAGTCTATAGAAGCCAAGGTGTTGCTATCAGTGATAAACATATTGAGGTTATCATATCTCAGATGCTTAGACAAGTTAAGATTGTTGATAGTGGAGACACAAACTTTATCATAGGCGATCTTATCAGTAGAAGAAAACTAAAAGAGGCAAATGAGAGAACAGTTGGTATGAGCGGAGAGCCTGCCATCGCAGAGCCAACTCTTTTAGGTGTTACAAGAGCTGCAATTAATGCAGATAGTATTATCTCAGCTGCTTCATTCCAAGAGACTACTAAGGTTCTTACGGAAGCTAGTATTGCTGGTAAGACTGATTATCTTGAAGATCTTAAAGAAAATGTAATTCTTGGACGAATGATTCCAGTAGGTACTGGTATGTATAAAGATCAAAAAGTTAA
>JAMONX010000048.1 GCA_027066435.1 Campylobacterales bacterium | reverse complement strand
TTCAGAGATTAACATATTTTATAAATTTAAATAACTCGCTCTAAATCCCTAAACTTAGGTCTTTCTAGCTTCCCCTTCTTGTTGGGAGCCGAAATTATATACAAGTACCGCTTAAAAGAAGCTTAAACTTTAGAGAGTTTGACTTATTTTTTCATAAAGTTAAAATATATTATTATTAAATAATAATTATTTAAGTTATTCTAACCTTCTAACTCTAATAAAAGAGGCAAATTTTGGCTTGTTATTTTTAGTAAATCCATAGTATTTAAATGTGATTATGTTTCCTATTAAAGGAGGATTTATTCTATCATTTGAATCAAAGCCCCCACCAAGCCTAAATACTACTCCATTTTCTAACCTTATGATAAGACTTCCCATAAGATTTTCAAACTTTCCTTTACCGGGGTTTATCCCTATTACTTTACCTTCCATATCAGCAAAGCTTTTGACTTTTAAAATTTTTGAGCTTCTTCCTGCAAAATATGAAAGAGAAGCATCTTTTACAATCATACCTTCGCCATTTATTTTTTCTATCTTTCTTAAATGTTGTTTTAAGTGCTCTTTATCTCTACACAAAATCTGTTCTACAAACTTTACATGTATGTTTTTATTGGTCAAGAACCATTTTTTAGCAATATTTAGTCGCTGTGTAAAATTTCCATCTTGCTTTGGTACTTCAAATATTTGATATGATATTTGACTCCAATCTTTTGATGGTATAAAATCTAAAACTATAGACTGAATATTTTCAAAATCATCTCTTTTACTCCAAAGCTCTCCATCTAGTGCAAATGGAGGAAAATTATAAGTAAACCATTTTGGAGCATTTATAATATTGCCATTTTTTGTTAATAATTGTTTGCCATCCCAATACCCTCTAATTCCATCAAGCTTTTCACTCATATACCATCCTTTGATGTTTTCATAACCTTTATAGGTTTTTGGTTTTTGGATAAAGATAGCATCTGCTGAAATTATGTGATAGAAAAAAAATATACTTATTGTTATTAACCTTATCATAACATCTAGATCGGTTTTTAGCAAAGGATATTTATATTATGCTATAAAAATTTTATTTTACACTAAAGTTTTCTAAGTTAAGTACGATTTACATTTGTAACTAATTTTTAAAGGATAAATGATATGAAGAAAATTTTATTTTCACTTTTACTTGTTGCTGTTAGCTTATTTGCTATAGATATAAATACTGCATCACAAGAAGAGTTTATTAAAATTAAGGGTATTGGAGAAAAAAAGGCTGAGAGAATTATCGCCTATAGAGAGGAACATGGTAAGTTTGAAAGTATTGATGAACTTAAAAATGTCAAAGGAATTGGTAATAAGATTGTTAAAATTATCAAAGATGGATCGTGATTGATTTGACAAAGAAGGGATAAAAACTTTTTAGAGAGTATAAATATACTCTCGCATAATGTCAGTTATATAAGCTTAATTGATAAGTGTCCTTATAATATCATCAATTTTATCAATCTTAGGAGAAAACCCTAGCTCTTTTTTAGCTCTTTTACTACTAGCTATCAAAACAGCAGGATCACCCTCTCTTCTCTCATCTTCTATAACCTTAAAATCTTTACCTGTAATCCCTTTTACTTTTTCGATAATCTCTTTTACACTAAAACCATTTCCACTTCCAAGGTTATAAACTTTTGAGCCATTATCACCACTTAGAAGATATTCAACTCCTTGTAGATGCACTTGAGCTAAATCATTTACATGGATATAATCTCGAATACAAGTACCATCTTTTGTATCATAGTCGCTTCCGTAGATACTAATTGACTCTCTTTGCCCATTGAGAGTTTGTATAACCAGGGGAAGTAGATGTGTTTCAGGGTCATGCCTTTCTGCTAACTTACCACTCTTATCATGTCCTGCTGCATTAAAATATCTAAAAACTACATATTTTAAACCATGCGCACTATCAAAATCTTCAAGCATCTGTTCTACCATAAGTTTTGATTTTCCATAAGGATTGATTGGGTTTTTTGGATGAGTTTCATCTATTGGTATATATTCTGGGTTTCCAAATACTGCAGCAGTTGAACTAAAAATAAAATTTTTACAATCATTATCTATCATTATTTTTAATAGATTTAGAGTTCCTACTGTATTATTGTAATAATATTTATATGGATCAATTGTTGATTCACCAACAATTGAGTATGCACTAAAATGCATCACTGCATCTGGATTATAATTTTTAAATAATTCATTTAGTCTATTTGAATCTTGTATATCGCAATACTCAAATTTTCCATACAATACCGAATCTTTATGACCAGTTGAGAGGTTATCAAGAGTGATTACTTCATGACCATTTTCATATGCTAGTTTTACTATATGAGAGCCTATATAACCAGCTCCTCCTATGATAAAAAGTTTCATTATTTTTAATAACTCATCGAACCAGCATTTAGTAAACCTATCGAAATTGATAAAAATGCCATCATAATCCCTACGGGTACAACTCCCTCTTCTATCTTATTTTCAAAAGAGTATTTACAACCTTTACGAGTCACCATATATGCAAAGCCAAGTTGAACAAGCATAGCAACTACCGCCCAAATTATAAAATCTAAATATGATACAGAGCTAACCAATGCACTATAAAGAGGAATAGAAAGCCCTACTATAGCACCACCAAAACCAATTGCAGCTGCAGTGTTATTCTCTTGAAAAATTAACTTATAATCATCATAGGGTGTTACCTTAGCATATAAAAATAGAAATCCTACCATCACAGCAAGTGCAGTAACAAAAAACAGTATGAAAAAGAAAAAACTTAAAAACATAAAAATCCTTTAATTATTTATCTCTTATAGTATCTAAAAATATTTTATTTTACACCTATTTCAAAATATTCAAATCCACTCTCTTGTAATCTTTTTCTGTTATATTGATTTCTTCCATCAAAAATTATTGAAGATTTGAGTCTTTTTTGTATTTCATCAAAATCAGGACTTCTAAACTCTTTCCATTCAGTGACTAAAATCATTGCATTTGAACCATCTAAAACATCATATTTTGAAGAGAAGTATTCAATATTTTCATTCTCTTTTAGATAATACTCTTTTGCCTCTTTTTGAGCTTTTGGATCATAAGCTTTGATTTTTGCACCTCTTTTTGTGAGTTCATTTATGATTGTGATAGAACTAGCTTCTCTCATATCATCAGTTTCTGGCTTAAATGCCAATCCCCATACAGCAAAACTTTTACCACTTAAATCTTCGCCAAATCTTTTGATAACTTTATCACTAATTACTCTTTTTTGAGCATGATTTACAGCTTCAACTGCATCCAAAATTTGTGGCTCATAACCAAAATCTTTAGCAGTTTTTGCCAATGCTTGAACATCCTTTGGAAAACAACTCCCACCATATCCGCATCCTGGATATATAAAACTATATCCTATTCTACTATCGCTTCCTATACCATCACGAACTCTATTTATATCTGCTCCAACTCTTTCACAGATATTTGCCATCTCATTCATAAAACTAATTTTAGTAGCAAGCATGGCATTTGCAGCATATTTTGTCATTTCAGCAGAGCGGATATCCATAGCTACAAATCTATCGTAAGAGTGAGTAAAAGGAGCATAAAGCTCTCTCATAACTTCAAATGCTTTTTCATTATCAGCTCCTATCACGACACGATCTGGCTTCATAAAATCTGATACTGCCGCTCCCTCTTTTAAAAACTCAGGATTACTAATCACATCAAAAGTTAAATCACTTCCTCTCTCATCTAATGTTTTTTGAACCATCTCTCTTACTTTATCTGCCGTACCTACTGGAACTGTAGATTTATCGATGATAAACATGTGAGAGAGCATATTTTCACCTATACTCTTTGCTACAGCTAATACATACTGTAAATCAGCACTGCCATCTTCTCCCATTGGAGTTCCTACAGCTATAAAACAAATATTGGTATTTAAGAGTGAATCTTTGATGTCTATTGTGAAGTTCAAAGTACCTAATTTGTGATTTTGAGTTACTATCTTTTCAAGACTTGGTTCATAGATGGGAATTATACCATTTTTGAGATTATCTACTTTTTTTTTATCTATATCTACACAGGTTACACTATTTCCCATCTCTGAAAAACAAGCTCCAGTTACTAGCCCTACATATCCAGTGCCTATAACTGAAATATTCATTTAGTTTCCTCTGCTTCCTGGCTTATAAGCTATAGTTCCATCCAGACACAATGGACAATTATCGGAATCATATATTTCAAATGTAAAATCATCTAAAGCAAAAAATGGTATATCATCTGGAAGTTTACATTGAGATTTTTTTTCTGTTTTTGCATCTTGTCGTTTGCAAATACCTCTATTTGCAAGTGCTGCAAATGCGACTATATTTGCTCCGTCTGCTTCAACTACTTTTGCAGCTTCAAGTGCTGAACCACCAGTTGTTATGATATCTTCACAAATAAGGATATTTTCATTTTTTTTTACTTCAAACCCTCGTCTTAGAGTCATAACCTTATCAACTCTTTCGGTAAATATAAACCTTGCATCCAATGCCCTAGCTAATTCATATCCTGCTAAAATTCCACCAAGTGCAGGAGAACAGACGGTATCTACTTTTATACCTGATTTTTTAATCATCTGTGAGAGTTTTTCGGCTAAAAGATTAGCAGTTTTTGGGTTTTCTAAAACTTTTGCACTTTGAAGATAAAACTTAGAATGTTTTCCACTACTTAATAAAAAATGCCCTTCAAGATATGCCCCTGCATCTCTATATATATCTTCTAAACTCTTCATTAGATTTTTAAAAGTTCCGATTCTTTATCTTTTACAAGTGCCTCTATCTTAGAAACTGTATTGTCAGTCTCTTTTTGGATAGAATCTTGAGCTTTTTTACTCTCATCTTCTGTTATCTCTTTATCTTTTTCAAGATTTTTTACTTTATTATTTGCATCTTTTCGCACATTTCTAACTGAAATTTTTGCATTGTCTCCCATGCCTTTTGCTTTTTTTGCACTATCTTTTCTTTGATCAGTAGTCATTGGTGGGAAAAAAAGTTTGATTACTTCGCCATCATTGTTTGGATTTACACCGATATTTGCATTTTGTATAGCTTTTTCGATATCACTTAGAAGGTTTTTCTCCCATGGGGCGATTGTTATAGTGGTTGCATCTGTGGCTAATACTGATCCAACTTGGTTTAGAGGTGTTGGATTATCATAATAGCTTATCGTGACATTATCAAGAATAGCTGTTGATACCTTTCCACTTCTAAGTGTGATAAAATCTTTTTTTAAAGCTTCAATAGCTTTAGAATTTCCCTCTTTTTGGTGTTTGTATATCTCATCTAACTGCATAATTTTCCTTTCTATCTATTTTGATTGATTAGTGTCAACTTTAGGGGTCTCTTTGGTTGATTCAGCATCTGTCGTACTAGGAGTTACAGGAGCTACCTTTGTTGTATCTGGTACACTTGGTGTTGAAGGGACTGTTGCTGAACTTGGAACACTTGGTGTTGCTGGTGCAGATGGGGCATTGCTTTTTATAGGAGCTATTGGAGAAGCTGGTACATTTAACTCTACACTATCAACAACTGAAGATTTTCTCTCTTGATTATAAAGATAACCGAGAGTTAAAGTATTTACAACAAATAAAAACCCCAAGAAAAATGTCACTTTTGTTAAAAAACCAGCTGGACCTTTTGCTCCAAATACTGACTCATTACTTCCGCTGTAAGCACCTAAACCTATTGATGAACTCTTTTGTAGTAGCACTACTATTGTCAAGATTACTGCAAGGGCAAATTGCAATATTAAAAGAACTGATGCCATAAAATAAAACCTTTTTTAGATATAATTTTGCGATTATATCTAAATTTTTTAAAAGTAAGCCTTTGTACCATACCAACGAATTTTCCAAAAGAGCATTTTTATACACAAAACACAACATAATTCAAAAAAAAGTTGTCAAAAAACTGATTAAAAACATAAACTCTAAACCTAAAAAAATTCTTGATTTAGGATGCGGAGATGGGGCAGTTTATAAACATATCAAATGGGAAATAGAAGAGTTTACAGCAGTTGATTATGCACAAAATATGTGTTCACTTCATCCTACTAGCCCAAAAATTAAACTTATAAATAAAGATTTTGAAACTATTGATTTCAAACATACTAATATCACTATCTCATCATCAGCCCTTCAGTGGGCAAAAAATCTTGATACACTTTTTCAAAAAATTGCTTTAAATAGTGATGAAATTGCATTTGCTATATTTTGTGACGGTACATTTAAAACTATTTATGAAGTAGCAAAACTAAAATCTTTTTTACCAAATAGCAAGGATTTAATCAATCTTTTAAATAATTATTTTAACTTTACTTATGAGATAACTCACTATAAATTGAACTTTGAAGACAATATATCAAAGTTTCGTTATATAAAAAATAGCGGAGTAAGTGGAGGAGAAAGAAAACTGAACTTCAAAGAAACTAAAAATCTAATTAAAAATTATCCCTTTAATTATTTAGAATTTGAAGTTATATTTATCTGGGGAAAATCTCTTTAGTGTTAATTTCATAATCAAAACAGTTAATCTTCATCTGTTCTTGTGTATAAAAGCCTCTGATATAAGAGTATTTTTCATCAACTAATTCATATTTATCAACAATTTTTAATGAACCATCAACAATAAAATACTCTTTTATGCCAAATCTCTCATAAAGCTCTTTTTTTGTTCCCATATCTTTTTGTGAGGTAGTATCAGATATAACTTCAAAAATTGCAAGTGGCTTATCATCTTCATCAAATAGTATAACATCAGGTTGAACAATATTTATATCACCAACACAAAAGAGTTCTAACTCACAAGGAGCCACTTTTGGATAATATGCATTATCTTTCTCTTTTGCAATATTTTTCAAGATAAAAAATAGATTTTCAATTATATTTTTATGCTCTTTACTCTCTTCTAGTAACATATATATCTTGCCATCAATTAACTCTATATACTCTTTTGTATTTCTGTTGATGTCTAAATAATCTTGATAACAATAATCTTCTAAGTCAATAGCTCCACCCATAATCAATCTCCTGCTTTATCTCAATTCTAACATATTTTTCTCTAAATCATACAATGCATAACGGATAAGCTTAAATTTTTGTGCTTCTTCTATATTAATTAACTTCAAGCTCTCTTCTAAAACTCTAGCACTCTCCTGAGCTCGTTTAATATTTGAAATTTGGATTGATTTTATATCTTCTCTTTTTGATTCTGAAGCTGTTGTCTCCTTGAGTACATCGCCTACAATATCTCTTGATTTTAGATAAGTTAACATATCTTTAACTCTACAGTCATGACGAATAGATTTTAATTTTTGGGAAAGTTTTTTGTTGTTGTTTATGTATCTCTCAATATCTTCGCAAACGCGTATGCCTTCACGAAGACGATTGAGGTTTGCATCTATAAGACGATGCAATTTTATTTTAGTCGTCACCACCAAAAATTCCAAACAATTGTAAAATTGCTGTGAACATATTGAAGAAGTTAAGATAAAGAGCAAAAGCACCTTCTATTGGAGTACTATAAGCACCTTTGATAATATTTTGTGTATCATAAAGTACAAATCCACTCATAAGAAGCACTATACCACCAAGCATAACAACATGCAAAATTGGGCTATTAAATACAAAAGCATTTAATAGCATTGCAACAATTACTATAACAAGTGCAATCATCAGAGGTTTTCCCCAAGCTGAAAAATCACTTTTTGAGTTCATCGCATAAATACTAAGTGCACCAAAGATTACAGAAGTTGTAATAAAAGCATTTGCAATCAAAGCACCGCCACCGCTCATTCCGAGAACTTTACTCAAAAGTGGAGCTAATATAATACCACCAACAAATGTAAATGCAAAAAGAACGATATAGTTAATAGGAGTTTTATCCTTAACCATCATCAATCCAAACATTCCAAATAGCATCCAAGGGATTGCTATCCACCAATAATTTGCAGCAACTACATCTGCTATTCCTATACCAACATATGCTCCAGCAGCTCCCGAAATCATCGTTGCAGCAAAAAGCTGATATGTTGCTTTTATAAATGTTGAAAGATCTCCCTGTACAGATTGAACTTCTTCATTCTCTCTGGCTACAGTGTTATTTTTCACATAGTCTCTATCATATAAAGCCATTAATTTTCCTTTAGTAAATTTTATTGCTTAAACTATTAAAGCAACTCGTAGTATATCGTAAAAACAAGGGGAATTATTAATAAAATGTAAAAAAAGTTTTTTGAGGGTTTAAAAACCCCCAAAAATTGGGAATATTATTTGTTAAAGAATTTGCCTATCATTCCCATTATGCCACCACTTCCACCTTGTGAATCCATAACTGAACTTAAAAGTGAACCTATTAGATTACCACCTTCACTTGATTTATCAACTATATTTGGAATTGCATCACTAAGACCACTTAATGCTGTATCTGTATCAACACCAAGTTTTTCTGCAAATGCAGAGATTTTATCACTTCCAAAAAGATCAGTCAATTGAGTAGCATCTACTGTCTCATTTTCACCATCTCCAAGCCAAGAAGAGACGATAGACCCAATACCACCCTCTTCAGAGTTTGTAACCGAAGATATGATATTTCCTAAATCAAATCCACCCTCTTCATTTGACATAAGACCACTTAAAGCTTCTGTAATCGTACTAGAATCCAAACCTGATACACTATCACCTAACTTATCCTGAAACAGTTGCGAACCCATACCTATAATATCTGACATATCCATAATTTACTTTCCTTAATATAATTTTTTACACAAGAAGTAGTATACAATTATTTTTTAAACCTACGAAATATCATTAAAATCATCGGTAAATATTTTAAAAGTTTTAACAATTTTCCCATCTTCTATCCCTTTGCTTTCTTTGTCAATCTTTTTCTAACTGTAGGATCTAAATGTCTTTTTCTAACACGAATACTTTTTGGTGTTATTTCAACAAGTTCATCATCTTCAATCCACTCTAAAGCTCTCTCTAGTGTCATAATACGAGGAGGAACAAGCTTGATAGCATCATCAGCACCAGAAGACCTAACATTGCTAAGTTGTTTTCCTTTGATAGGATTTACATCTAAATCATTGCTTCTTGAGTGTTCACCAATAATCATACCGCCATACACTTTATCTTGAGGTTTTATAAACATCATTCCTCTCTCTTGTAGATTAAAGATAGAAAATCCCAAAGCCGCACCATTTTCCATAGATACTAAAGCACCATTCATTCTATTCTCAACTCCACTAGTAAGTGGACGATAATCTAAAAATGAGTGGTTCATAACACCTTCACCTCTAGTATCTGTTAAAAATTGACTTCTAAAACCAATAAGTCCACGAGCAGGTATTTCAAATTCTAATCTTGTCTGACCATCACCTGTTGGTGTCATACCAGTCATCTCACCTTTTTTCTTGCCAAGCTTTTCTATAACAGCTCCTGTACAATCCTCAGGTGCATCTATAACCAAATGTTCAAATGGTTCCATTTTCACACCATTTTCTTCTTTAATAATAACCTCAGGACGACCAAGAGAAAATTCAAACCCTTCTCTTCTCATATTTTCTGCCAAAATTGTAATTTGAAGTTCTCCACGACCAGAAACCTTAAAAGCACCTTCCCCACTACTCTCATATTTCATAGCGATATTTGTCTGCATCTCAGATTCAAGTCTCTCGACTATTTTATTTGATGTTACAAATTTTCCTTCTGTTCCTGCAAGTGGCGAGTTATTAACTGACATTACAACAGAAATTGTAGGCTCTTCTATGTGAAGAGGGTCTAATCCTACTGCGTTATTTGGATCTGCTAAAGTATCTCCAACATTTAAAGTTTCAAATCCTGCAACTGCTATGATATCTCCACTAACTGCTTCATCTATATCTATTCGTTCAAGTCCATGAAAACCAATTAGCTTAGAGATTCTTCCATTTACTTTTTCACCATCTGCTTTTATAAGTGTAACACTTTGGTTTTTAGTTACTTTTCCATTAAAAATTCTAGCAATCCCTATCTTTCCTACAAAATTATCATAATCTAGTGTAAAAACTTGAAGCTGAAGAGGATTATCAACACTTCCCTCAGATGCAGGTACCTCTTTTATGATAGTATCAAAAATCGGAGTTATATCTTTGTTTTCATCATCAAGGTTAAGTTTTGCATAACCATTTTTTGCAGCTGCATAAACTACTGGAAACTCTAACTGAGAATCATTTGCATCTAGTGCAACAAATAGGTCAAATATCTCATCTACAACTCGATCTGGCTCTGCTGCATCTTTGTCTATCTTGTTTATAACTACTATTGGTCTGATACCAAGTTCTAGTGCTTTTTTCACAACAAACTTAGTTTGAGGCATAACACCTTCTTGTGCATCTACAAGTAAAAGTACACTATCAACCATTTTAAGAACTCGCTCAACCTCTCCACCAAAATCGGCATGTCCTGGGGTGTCTATGATGTTGATTTTATAATCTTTATAAGTTATCGCTGTATTTTTAGAAAGAATTGTAATTCCTCTCTCTTTTTCAAGGTCATTACTGTCCATAACTCTCTCATCCATCTGCTTATGCTCATCAAATGTACCTGACTGTTTTAATAGCTCATCTACCAATGTTGTTTTCCCGTGATCAACATGGGCAATTACCGCGATATTTCTTATCTCTTTCATGACTTTCCTAAAGTTTTTCGCGGATTATATCTAAAATACCCAAAAATCGGAAATTGGAACATAAATTGCTGATTATTTGCTAAGAAAGGAGTAGCATGAATGTATTAACACTATCACAAGGAACAGAAAGTAAAGATATTAAATTATCTGATAAAAAAGTTATAGATACTAAATCGGAAGAGAAGGAAAGTTTTTTTGAAAATCTTATCTCTGAAATTATTTCAGATGAGAGTGAAAACAAAAATAAAAATTTTCTACTCTCAAAGCTATTAAATTTGTCAAGTGAATTTGAAAAAAAAGAGGAAAGTGTTTCAGAGTTTTCTGATGGTAAACTTTTTACAGATAACCAAATAGAACAAGTTTCTATACAAGAACTACTGCAAATCTCTCTTTCACTCAAAGAAGATAAAGATATAGCAACTTTTCCAACTGATTCAAAGTCACTAAAAGAGGCTCTTTTAAAACCAGAAGTTGTACAAGAGTTTAAATCAGCTAAAAATATCAAAGAACTTTTAGATATCGCAAAGAAAAATGGTATAGAAGTAAAAAACTTCCAATTTTTTAAAGAAGAAGCCGCACTTGAACCAAAAGATCAAAGAATGGTACAAAAGATAAAAAGTGAAGAAATTTTTAAACTCATAGAAAAACAGTTAGATACAAAAGCAGATAAAACTATAAATATATTAAATAGTAAAATTGTAGATGCAAAACCTTCAATACTGCAAACTATTTTAACATCTAAAGAGATAATAAAACCCCAAGATATTAAAGTAGAAAATCAAAAGGTAGATATAAAATTAGATACAAAAACTGTTGATGAAACAAAACCTAATACTAATGTGAAAACTCTAGAAAAAATCATCGAACCTAAACAAGAGGTAAAACCAGCAATTGTTGATACTAAAACTGTGCAAAAAATTGTTGAAACTAAACCTGTAGTTGATATTAAACCAGATACAAAACCTATTGTTGAAAATAGACAAGAGATAAAAAAAACAGTTGTTGATACCAAAACTGTACAAAAAATTATTGAAACTAAACCTGTAGTTGATATTAAACCAGATGCAAAACCTATTATTGAAAATAGACAAGAGATAAAAAAAACAGTTGTTGATACCAAAACTGTACAAAAAATTATTGAAACTAAACCTGTAGTTGATATTAAACCAGATGCAAAACCTATTATTGAAAATAGACAAGAGATAAAACAAACAGTTGTTGATACCAAAACTGTACAAAAAATTATTGAAACTAAACCTGTAGTTGATATTAAACCAGATGCAAAACCTATTGTTGAAAATAGACAAGAGATAAAACAAACAGTTGTTGATACCAAAACTGTACAAAAAATTATTGAAACTAAACCTGTAGTTGATATTAAACCAGATGCAAAACCATCAGCATCAGAAAATAGGGAATTAAAACAAGCTGTACAAAAAATAGAAACTCAAAAAGAGAAGATAGAACAACTTCAAACTATACAAAAGAGTAAACAACAAACAAATATCAATAATTTTGAATCGATAATAAATGTACAAAAAACAAAAGAGTCAAAAGAGATACAAATCACAAATACTATAGAAACTACTGATAATAGAGAATCAAATGACAAACTAGTAATAAATCAAGAAGTAAAAACACAAAATATTGAAAAGACAAAAAATACAAATGATTTAAATAGAACTTTCAACACATTTGCACAAGATTTTAAAGAAAAAGTAGAGAGTTACAAAGCACCGTTAATGAAAATTAAAATGGAGTTAAAACCAGCAGGTCTTGGTGAAGTTGATGTAACACTCATCAGTAGAGGAAATAACCTACAAGTCAATATAAACTCAAATACTCATACCATAGCAATGTTTGCACAAAATCAAGTCGAATTTAAAAATTCACTTATAAATATGGGTTTTTCAGACCTTCAAATGAATTTTTCTGATCAACAGAAAAAAGAACAAGAGCAACAAAACAGTAAAAATGGCAAAAATGCTTTTGAACAATTTAATGACAATGAAGAACAAGACAGCTTTGAAATGATTGTTCCAAGATACATATAAAGGATAAAAAATGGCAGATACAACAATTAGCAGTACAAACTTAACAGGATCTAACACTGATTTAGCAGTAAACCCAAAAAGTATTTTAGGAAAAGATGATTTTATGAAGCTACTTTTAACCGAGCTTCAACATCAAGATCCAACCTCTCCAATGGATAGTGATAAAATATTATCTCAAACATCACAGCTAGCACAACTTGAAAGTCAAGAGAAAACCAATAAAGCACTAGAAGCATTAACAGCTAGTTTTTCAAACAATAAAAATTTTTCAGCTGTATCTTCTATCGGAAAATATGCAAAACTTGAAAACACCCTTGCTCTTACAAATGATTTACAAGGTAACCCAAATGCAATTAATTTTGAACTAGATTTTGCAGAAGATATTAAAAGTGGTCAAATAAAAATCTATGATGAAAACAATTTTCTTGTAAAGACATTAGATGTTGAACCAGCAAAAGCAGGCAAACAAACATTTAATTGGGATGGAACAAATGACGCTGGAGAAAATGCTAGAGGCGGGTCATATAATGTTGTTGCAGATTATCTAAATGAAGATGGAGTTAAATTAAA
>JAMONX010000047.1 GCA_027066435.1 Campylobacterales bacterium | reverse complement strand
GATGAAATTAAAAAACTTGTTGAGATTTCATCAACTGCAAAGTTTAAGGGGAAATAATGAGTAAATTAAAATATGCACTTTATACAGGATGCACAGCAAGAGAGAGTACACCTGAACTTTTAAAATCAACATTAGCAATAGCAGAAGCTTTGGATATCGAGCTTGTACTTTTAGATGAAGCATCTTGTTGTGGAGCTAGCCATCTTCAAGATTTTGATGACCAACTATCATTAGTTTTAAATGCTAGAAATATAGTTTATGCAGAAAAACTAGGTCTTACAATGGTTACAATTTGTAATACTTGTCAGTTAAATACAGCTATGACAAAAGAGAGATTAGATAGTGATGAGGCATTAAAAGATCAGATAAACAATAAACTTTTTGAAGTTGATTTAGAGTATCAAGGCACAAGTGAAGTAAAACATTTTCTTTATGCTTTAGTAGATGATTTAGGAATAGATGCAATAGCTGCAAAGGTTACAAGACCGCTAACAGATATGCAAATAGGTGCATTTTACGGTTGTCACAACATAAGACCAAGCTATCTACAAAACAAAAGTAACGGCGGAGAAAATGCTTATGTGCCAACTTCTATAGATAGATTGATAGTTGCACTTGGTGGAAAAAATGTTGAGTATGAGCATAAAAATAAATGTTGTGGTTTTCATGTAGAGCTTCAAGCCCCAAAAACTGCTAATAGACTTGCAGGAAGTGCTTTATTAGATGCGATAGACAATGGAGCAGAAGCGATAGTAACTCCTTGTCCACTTTGTCACCTAAAGATGGATACACAACAAGCTCATATATCAAAAGAGATGGGAAGAGATATAAAAATTCCAATTATGCACTTGCCTCAAATGGTTGGAATTGCTTTAGGGATTGAGCCTGAAAAACTGGGGCTTAATCACCATGTTAGTGAGATAGAGTTTATTTAGTTTTTAAAATAGGATAAAATTTATCCTATTTTAATTTTTCTATGATACAATGATTTTGTATAAAAAAATTAAGGAAATTTAAAATGCCAAAAATTAATAAATATGTTGATATTGACACAGTAGAGAGAGAAGCTAAAAAAGATTATATTGATAGACATTCACCATTTATTCATTGTGAAAGTTCTGCAAAAAGTGGAGAGCCGTTTTCCGTAACAGTAAAGATGGGTAATGAATACACGCATCCAGATGATTTTGATCACTATATAGCAAATATGTCACTTTTTAACGGTGAGACGCTACTTGCTCGTGCTGATTTTGTATCAGGGGCTTTAGGAAATATAAAAGCTCACGCAACAGTTACATTTAATATTATCCCAACAGGTAAGTTAAATCTTGTAGCACAAGCTTATTGTACAAAACATGGTGTGTGGGAAAGTACACCGGTAGAAGTTTCTGTAGCTTAATTACTTCAGCTTGAAATAATAGCTTCTTGGCTATTATTTCTTTATGCAAGATTTAAAATTATTAAAAACTCTATATGAGCAACGATTACTTGGGTTTAGATATTTTAATGATATAAAAAGTACCTCTTTTGTTAAATCTGATATCAAAGATATGCCCTCATCTCTACCAGAGCTTTGGAACTATATGAGTGATTGTTCACTGTGCAACTTATCTAAAAGTCGTAAAACTATTGTATTTGGTGAAGGTAATGAAAATGCAAAAGTTATGTTTATAGGTGAGGGACCCGGAGAGTTAGAGGACAATAGTGGAAGACCTTTTGTAGGTCGTTCTGGCGAATTGTTAGATAGAATAATTCAAAATGTTTTACAGATGCAAAGAAAAGATGTATATATCGCAAACATAGTAAAATGTCGTCCTCCCTTAAACCGTAATCCAAGTGAAGAGGAAGCTCTTAAATGTAAACCCTTTTTAATGAAACAAATTGATATAATTAAACCAAAAATCATTATTGCTTTAGGTTCAATAAGCTATAGTTACTTAACTGGTGACATGGATGCAAAGATCTCTAAAGTCAGAGGAGAGATGATAAATTTTGGCTCATCAAAGCTTATGCCAACATTTCATCCTTCTTATCTTTTGAGAAATCCATCTGCAAAAAAAGAGGTGATGAGTGATATGTTAAAAGTAAAGGCTATTTTATGAGAGTGTTGATGATTTTGATTTTTGGGTTATTTGGGCAGATTAATGCTATAGATATGAATATAAAATATCCTCCCTCAGAGATGATTATGATGGATTTTTCAGATGATGATGATGAGAATGTAGTATTAATTGAGGATAACAGCTCAGTTGGTATTAGTATAGGTGATAGTATAAGTACTGATGTATCTGGTTTTGTAAGTGATGAGAATCTTAAAATTGCACTCTTGGTACCTAAAAAAATTATAGGCTCTCACTCAAATTCTGTCTCAAATGCTATTATATCATATCTCATTTTTAAAGATACTCAGTTTCAATTTGAAGTTTTTGATTGTGTGGATGAGATGGAGGATTCAATTGCCCAAAGTCTAGCTGAGATTAAGGCTAAGGGATATAGTTTTGTTATAGCTCCTATGACCCAAAGAGGTGCGGAGGTGTTAAATTTATATGTATCTGATATACTTGTTTTTATTCCTACAATAAACAGAGAAAATATATATCAACCAAATAATAGTATAATTTTTGGTGGACTTGATTATAAAAGACAACTCGATGTTCTGCTCTCATATGCAAATGAAAAAATTGTACTTTTTGGTGATGGAAGTAGACTCTCAAATGAGTTGTCAGACTATATCAAATTGCAGACGCAAGAAAATATAGTTTATGAAAAAGAGATAAAAAAAATAAAAACAGACCTTTCATTTCTAAAGAAAAATAAAAAGCTTAAAAAATCATCAATCTTTTTAAATATGCCAATTGTAAAATCTTCTCTTCTTGCATCTCAATTTAGGCAATATGAAGTAGAGCCTTATGTGATTTTATCTTCACAGGT
>JAMONX010000046.1 GCA_027066435.1 Campylobacterales bacterium | reverse complement strand
GACAAAATACAAACTCACTTTTCAAAGAATTTCAATGAGTTATTTTTGAAAAAGATTTTTTTAATAATAGCACTATCTATAATTCTTCTAAATGCAAAAGAGTTAAAACTTAGCAAACTTGATGAAATTAGAATTTTGAATAGTTTGGATATAGATGCATCTTATATGGATAATCCAAAATATATAAAGATGAAAAATAATATTGATGAATTAAAAGTGATGTATTTTTTAAAAACTCTTAAAAAAGGCAATATCTTTATGCCAAATCTTCATGAGTTACTCGATGAATCTGGGATACCAGACACTTTTCTTTATATGGCGATGGTAGAGTCAAGATTTCTTGCAAATGTAAAATCTCATAAAAACGCAGCTGGACTTTGGCAACTTATGCCTTTAACTGCCAAAAAGTTTGAGCTCAAAGTTAATGGCAGTATTGATGAGAGATTAGACCCTATAAAATCTACTGAGGCTGCAATAAAGTATTTAAATTATCTTCACGGTCGTTTTGGAAAATGGTATCTTGCTGCAATTGCTTATAATTGTGGTCAAACTAAGTTAGCAAGAGTAATAAAAAAAGTAGGAACTGATGATTTAGCAGTTTTAATTGATGACAATAACAAATATCTTCCACGAGAGACAAGAGATTATATAAGGCGTATCATAATCGCTGCACTGTTGGCATATGATGATGAAATTATTATAAAAAATGATGCAAATCATCTTTTTGGAAATTGTACTACTTCAAAACTTGTAGAAGTTTTTTTTAGTGGAGGAATGAGTTTAAATACTATTTCTAAAAAAGTTGGTATATCTCTTAAAAAAATAAAAACTTGTAATCCTCATTTGTTAAATTCAAGACTTCCTTCATATAAAAAAAAATATCATGTTTACTTGCCCCAAGAGTATTTAAAAAATCTTAAAAAAAATACTAATCAGAATATTTCTGTTGGGCGTTTTACATATACTATAAAAAATGGTGATACATTATCTTTGATAAGTAAAAAATTTAACATAAGAATAGAAGCTATAAAAAATCTAAATCCAAATCTAAAAACTATGCTGAAAATTGGAAAGAAGATAGTTTTAATAGGTGATAATATAGAGGAAGTAGAGCCATCAAAAATAGAGAAAAAACAAAATATTCAAATAGTACAAAATGAGCTAAAGAGTGGTGAGATTTTCACATACTTTGTAAAAGAAGACGATACAGCTTACTCAATCAGTTTGAAATTTAACAACACATTTTCTACTCTTACAAAACTAAATCCAGACTTTCCTGTAATAGAAAAAGGTATGGCTATAAAAATTAGAAATTAGCCTACCAACGCTGACATATAACCAACTACATTCATATCATCACCACTTGCATCATAACTAGTACGATAATCAATAATCTGACTTTTAAGTGATTTGTTTTTTGCAGCTCTTAACAATGCTTTAACCCCAATTATACCACATGCCTCACAACCTTGCATACCCTTAATATCAAGCTCTTTTACAGCCTTAAGGCAAATACTATCAAGAGTATTTGCATTTGAAAGTTTATAAAAATGACTCAAATCTGTACTGATAACAATGAGAGTTTTCTCATCTGCCAATACCTCTTCCACCAAAGGAACTAACTGCTGATACTCGACCTCTCCATAAACTATCTCTACCACCTTTGCATCTGGAAAATAGTGTTTGATAAATGGCATCTGAGTCTCTGTGGAGTGTTCAAAGTGGAGGTTTTCTACAAAAGTTAAAAAACTATATTTTTGCCCTAATGCTTGGTTATAAGCAGTATCTATCTCTAAGCTCCCACATGGAGTATCATAATACTTATGCAGTGCAATGCTAGCTCCCTTGATATACTCTCTGTGGCTTGGACCTATAACAACTACTCTTTTTACAGAGCTTTTATCTATCAGTTTATAAGCACAATTTGCAGTAAATCCACTATAAATATACCCAGCATGTGGAGAAATAATAGCTTTTGGATTAAAAGATATTTGATGAACTTCTTTTTGTATATTGTTAAACTTAGTGATTATTTGCTCTATCTCTTTGCAACTGCTAGGATAAAAACTTCCAGCTACACTCATTGTTCTATGACTCATCACAATCTCCTTTGGATATCTTTTCTACTTGATAAGTAAATATTTGTGGATGATTAAGAAGACAATCTGTACCAAGACCCGCTTTTTGACAAAGATGTGCAAAAAATAGATCAAACGAAGGCAACTGTTCCCAAACTTGAGGTAAAAATGTTGATTGATAATTACCATCTCTTAAAACCACACCATCTACATTTACACTGATTTTGCTTTTTAAATCTTCTATATCTTTGTAAGGTATCTCCTTTGGCATACTAAGCAAAGAGAGTTCTATATCAATTTTTGAAAACTCTTCTTCACTCAAAGGAGGAAATCTAGGATCTTCAAAAGCAGCTGCTTTTGCATTGTGTATCAAATCATCCAATAAACTTCTATGTGCGATTATCGAACCGATACAACCGCGTAACTCTCCATCAAGAGTCAAAGTGACAAAAACCGCTCCTTGTTCTAACAGCTGAGGATTATCTTTGGATAGTGTTTTAGTCTCAAGCATTGTTTTGCCAAAGTGACTTTTTATAGAATTTTTGGCTATTTCTAATAATAAAGTTTTTTTCATTTCAATCCCTATCTAATATCTTTTATTTGTATTTACCAACAAATCTTTTTGATTTAACTCCTCTAAAAGAGTAAGAATATTTTTAAGAGAAAAAAGTTTTAAATTTTCACCTTTCTCTTTTTTAAGTTCATTTGAAAATTTATTTTTGGAAAATATGACAAAAGTATCTATATCTAATTCTGCTCTCTTACAGTTTTCTTTTAGCTTAGCAAATTCGTTTTTTCCAGCTTTTGCTTTAGAGTATTTACATAAACCTGCAATCATCTTGCCAGATTTTGTCTTAGCCAAGATGTCTATCTCAACATTTTTATCCCAATATGAACCTATACGCTCTATTGGGTCTTCATCAAAACTATTTTTTACAATTTCCATCGTAAGTTGTTCTAAAATATAATTGCAAAAGCCTTCTTGAATGTGAATCCAACGCTCTTTTACCTCTTTATAATCTCCTTCTTTGATACCTTTATAATATGGTGAGATGCAAGAGAACCAAAAACGCATAAATGGCTGTACAAAAAGAAGCTTTTCAGATATTTCATCGTCAGCTACTGGTTTTTCAATAAATTTGTCAATTATCAAAAGTCCATTATCAACAAGAAAATCTATAGAGTTTTCTCCTACATTTCTTCCAACATTAGCTTTTTTAAATGCAGAATGTTCTCGTCTATCACCAGTTGCAAGAGCTGTGAGTAGTAAGTGGTGTATGTTGTTGCTTTTTGTAATAGTTGTGATGTCTGCATGAATATATTTATAGTTTTTCAAAATTTTCTTTTCTATTAAAAAATCAAGAGATTTTGACATGTTTACATCCCATCCCATCCCGCCAAAAACAGCAAAATATTCTATCGCTTTGTCTAAGTCTGTGATAGAATTTTGAAAGCAAAAAGAGCGAAATTGTTGTAGAAGTGTTGGATGTTTTGACATAAGTTTGACCTTGGTTTGTTTTTTTGAGAGTATAGCTGAATTTTAAAAAAACTAAAAAGTAAAGTCTATTTTTGTATAATAAATATAATTTAACGATGGGATGGGTTCTTTTCAATGTCTTTCAAAACGGTTTTTATATTAGCTTTTTTACTTATTCTTATCGGATGTGCTTTTAAAAACCCCTTTATACCACCAGAATTTGACTCATCAATTTATGAACCAAGTGAACCTATAGCTACAGAACCGATGTATAGGGCTACTATGCGTCCTTATACTGTTTTGGGTAAAAAATATTATCCTGATACTGTAAAGGAAGGTGATATATTTGAAGGAATTGCTAGTTGGTATGGAGATGATTTTCATGGTAAATTAACTTCAAATGGTGAGAGTTACAATATGCATACTTTAACAGCAGCTCATAAAACTTTGCCTATGAATACAGTTGTAAAAGTGACAAACTTAAGCAATAACCGATCTGTAACTGTAAGAATAAATGATAGAGGTCCATTTGTAAAAAATCGTATAATTGACCTTTCAAACAAAGCAGCATATGATATAGATATGGTTAAGAAAGGGACAGCTAAGGTTAGAGTAGAAGTTTTGCATTTTGATGAAGCAGCAAATAAATATCTGCATAAAAAAGAAGTTCAAGAGAAAAAAAGTGTTTGGAAAAATTTTGAACAAAAACCTAAAAAACAAGATGAAATTCAAGTTGTAAGTGGTGGTGATTATCTTGTGCAAGTTGCATCTTTTAGCTCAAAGGATAAGGCTTTGGCATATCTAAAAAGATGTTATAATGCAAATGGTCGTTATAATCCATTGGTAAGAGATAAAGTTTATGATAATCAAACGATATATAAAGTGATGTTATCTGGGTTTAAAAGTGTTGAAGAGGCGAGAGATTTTATAAAAACTGCAAATTATCAAGGTGCGTTTATCGTAAGGAAGTAAGATGGTAGAGATAGAAAGAAAAACAAAAGAGACAGATATCGTAGCAAGGTTAGAGCTATATGGTAGTGGAAAGAGTAGTATAAATACAAGTATAGGTTTTTTTGATCACATGCTTGAGTCATTTACAAAACATGGGCTTCTTGATTTGGAGTTGTCTTGTGATGGGGATATTGAAGTTGATTATCATCATAGTGTTGAAGATGTGGGTATTGTTATAGGGGAGGCTTTGAGAAAAGAGATTTTTCCTATTGAAAATGTAGAGAGATTTGGTGAAGCTACTGTTGTCATGGATGAAGCTAGTGTAAATACTGCATTGGACTTAAGCAATAGACCATATTTGCATTTTGAGATTGATTTGAGAGATAAGATTGGTGATTTTGATGTAGAGCTTGTTGAAGAGTTTTTTAGAGCTTTATGTTTTAATGCTGGGATTACTGCTCATATCGTATGTCAAAGAGGGAAAAACAGACACCATATCGTAGAGGCAGCTTTTAAATCATTTGCAGTAGCTCTTAGACGAGCAACTGCTAAAAATTCTCGTGTTGGAGTTCCTAGCACAAAAGGTATCTTATGATTGAGATGCTAGTTTTTGATGTAGATGGATGTTTAACAAATGGTATGATTACCTATACTGAAAGTGGAGATGAGATAAAGTCGTTTAATGTCAAAGATGGTTTAGCAATTGCAACTTGGATTCGCATGGGTAAAAAAGCTATCATCATTACAGGAAGAAAATCAAAAATTGTTCAAAAAAGAGCCAAAGAGTTAAACTTGACACATATTTATCAAGGGATTCGTTATAAAAAAGAGAAACTAGATGAAGTTTTGCTCCTTGAAGGAATAAAAGCAGAAAATGTTGCAATTATTGGCGATGATCTGAATGATTATAATATGTTAAAAGCTTGTGGATGCTCATTTGCTCCAAATAATGCAGCTTCAAAGATAAAAGAGAGTGTAGATGTAGTTTTAAACTCAGATGGCGGAGAAGGAGCAGTGCGAGAGATGATAGAGATAATCATAGAGAAAGATGGGCTTAGTGAGAGGTTTTTAAAAGAGTGGCTTTAAAGGTTTTTGCGATTGCGATTTTGCTTTTTTTGGCAGAAATTGTTTTTTTAACAACTAAAGATTTTAAAGATAATAGGGATATAAAAAAGGATATAGATTTTACTGACATTGCATTTGAAAATATTGAAGGATATCTTATCACAAAAGATGGTGTAGAGTCTACACTAAAAGCTTCACAACTTTTAAAATATAGCCAAGAGGTGCAGATAGTAGATGTCCAAGCAAATTTCTTTAAAAAAGATTTACAAAATCAGATAACTGCTGATTATGCAACACTCAAAGGAGATATTATCTCTCTTTCTGGCAATGCATCTTATGAAAACAATGAATCGATGCAGATAAAGAGCCAAGATTTAGTGTATAATAGCAAAACTGATATCGTAAGTTCTGCTACTCCTTTTACTCTAAGTAGTTTGCAGGGTAATATTTGGGGAGATGATTTTTTGTATGATCAAAAAAGTGGCAAAATAGAGGTAACAAAAATAAGATATGAGAGTCCAAAAGAGAGAGAGAAGTTATGAAAAATATATTTATAATACTCCTTTTTTGTTCACTATCACTTTTTGCTAAAGAGCAGGTTACTGTAAGTGCTGATAGTTTTGAAGCGGATGAGTTTAAAAAAGTCTCATATTTTAAAGGTTCGGTTCATATAAAAAAAGGGAGTGATGAGATAAAAGCAGATAGCCTTATGATAGTTTTTGGTGAAGACAATAAACCGATAAAGTATGAAGCAAAAGGAGCTGTCTCATTTAAAGTAAAGACTGAAAATCAAAACTTTGAAGGTTCATCAAATCAAATTATTTATGAGCCATTAACGAAAAAATATATAGCATCTGGAGATGTAAATATGGTAGAAACTGTTAAAAACCAAATCTTAAAAGGTGAGCGAATATCCATAGACCGAATAAGTGGAAAATCAAAGATAAGTGGCAGTAAAAATAGACCTGTAAAGTTTATTTTTACGGTGGATGAGTAGATATGGTTCGTATAATAGATGCACAGTTTATCGTTTCTGCCCCCTCTATAAAATTAGCTCTTCCAGCTGACATGAGTGAGATTGCGGTTATGGGGCGAAGCAATGTTGGAAAAAGCAGTTTTATAAATTCACTCACAAATAGAAAAAATTTAGCAAAAAGTTCGCAAACTCCAGGAAAAACTAGACTTATCAATTTTTTTGATATCAAGTTTTTATGCCAAGAGGAGCGGATGATGGCTCGTCTTGTGGATTTACCTGGATTTGGTTATGCAAAAGTATCTAAGAGTGAAAAGAAGCAGTGGCAAAAGAGTTTGACGGAATTTATAACAGATAGAAGTTCTATTCGTCTTTTTGTCCATCTTCTGGATGCAAGACACACTAACATGCCAATAGACCAAGATGTAAGGGAGTATCTTCAAAGTATCAAGCGAGGGGATCAAGAGATTTTAGAGATATTTACAAAAGCTGATAAATTAAATCAAAAAGAGTTAAGTGCCTTAAGACGAAAATATCCAGATGCACTTTTGGTTTCAAATCTTAAAAAAAGTGGCATCCAAAAAGCTATTGATAAGATTTTTGAACTTCTATTTTTTAAAAAGTGTATATGATGAGTATAACTTACCATAAAGCAAAACTAACAGATGTAGCTCTTATGCAATCTCTTGTCCAGCCAGAGGTGATGAGTGGAAAAATTCTCTTTCGTTCAAATGATGAGATAGCGACAAATATAAGGTCATATACATTAGCCAAAAGTGGTGATGAGTTAGTTGGTTTTGTAGCTTTGCATGTTTATGCCCACAATCTAGCTGAGGTTAGAAGCTTGATAGTGAGTGAGAGTTTTAGAGGTAAGAAAATTGGGCAAGAGCTAGTGAGAAGAACACTTGTTGAAGGAAAAGAACTTGGAGTCAAAAGAGTTTTTACACTCACATATGAGAAGAGATTTTTTGAAAAACTAAATTTTGATGAAATTCCAAAAGAGTCTTTGCCTGAACATAAAATTTGGGCTGATTGTATTAAATGCAAACATTTCCCAATATGCGACGAAATAGCGTTAATCTTAGAGCTGTAAACCCTACCTATATATTTTTTGCTCTAGCGATGATATATGGGTTAATAGCTCCGATATTTTATTATCTTACTCCTCTTATCGGGCTTTGTGTCTATTATCTGTTTGAGCATTTTGAGGATGAGGATTATTATCTTGAAAATCTATTTATCTTTATCTATATGGCTTTTATTGAGATAAATTATGGATTTTTTCTCTTCTCGTTTTTGATGTTTTTTTTACTTTTTTATAGAGCTGTTTTAAAAATTGTTAAAGAGTCAATAGAGTGTAAATGGTGTTTGCCTATATTGTATATCATATTTGGTTATGTTGGTTATTTTCTCTTTAATCTTTTTTTATCGAATATTTTTAATTTAGAGAGACCAGATATCGGTTGGGCATATCTTGTTTTTATTGTGACTGATATATTTTTGGCATTTTTATTGTTATGAATAGACGAATTAAGTTTATTGCTTTTATATTTATTTTCGTTTGGATTGCTGTAGTCTCTCGATTATATTTTTTGAGTATAAAATCAAATGAATACTATCAAGAACTTAGTAAAAGAAACATAATAAATATCGAATATATCGCTCCAAAACGAGGAGAGATTAGGGATATCAATGGCTCTATCATTGCAATGAATAGACTTGGATTTAGCATCTACATAAAGGCTCATTTAGGAGAAAAATCTAAAAAAGAGATATCTTTTATCATTCAAAAATTTCCAAAACTAAAGAGTGAAAAATTAGGAAAAATCTATAAAAAATTTGATTCTCCCTATAACCATAAACCTATAAAAGTTGTAGATTTTATCGCTTATGAAGATATGATTGATAAATTTGTCACTTTTTCTAACTATACAAATATCACAATCTTGCCAACTTCAAGACGATTTTATCCATATGATGAGATAGCCTCTCATGTAGTAGGGTATGTCTCAAAAGCAAACCAAAAAGAGATAGATAGCAATAGAGTAGCAAAGTATTTAGGTGTGGTTGGTAAAAGTGGTATAGAGAAGCAGTATGAATCGATTTTAGGTGGAACGATGGGTAAAAGAGAGAGTAAAGTAACCGCTTCAAACAAAGAGATAGAGCTTTTAAGTGAAGAAGCACCAAAAAGCTCTGATATGACACTGACAATCGATATGAGGCTCCAAGGATATATAAAAGAGATTTTTGGAGCTAGAAGTGGAGCTGTTATAGTTATGGATATTGAAAATGGAGCGATACTAGCTGGGGGAAGTTTCCCTGAGTTTAATATCAATTCTTTTGTTCGAGGAATAAGTACAAAAGATTGGAAAAAGCTCATTATGGATTTTGATCATCCATTTACAAATAAGTTTATAAATGGTCTCTATCCCCCTGGCTCTTCAACCAAAATAGCAGTGGCTCTTAGCTTTCTAAACTCAGGCTTAATAGATGAAAATGAGAGTTTTTTATGTAGTGGAGAACTTCGCCTTGGAAATAGAAAGTTTAGATGCTGGAACAGCTATGGACATGGAGTGGTGGGATTAAGAAGAGCTATAAGTGAGAGTTGTGATGACTACTTTTATAAAGGAGGGCTTAGAGTTGGGATTGATAAGATTTCAACTGATTTGACACGATACGGTTTTGGTAAAAAAACAGGCATAGATTTGCCAAATGAATTTATAGGAACAGTCCCTAGTAGAAACTGGAAACTTGATAAATATGGAGAGTCTTGGTACAAAGGAGAAACTCTAAACACAGTAATAGGTCAGGGAAATTTCCTAGCAACTCCTATGCAAGTAGCACTGTTCACCTCGATGATTGCATCTGGAAAACAGGTAATCCCTCACTTTGTAAAAAAGATAGATTCAAGAACTATCACATATGAAACAAAAGAGATATTTAACCCTCTTGAAATGAGTAAATTAAAAATCATACAAGAGGGCATGTATGATGTCTGCAACGCAAAAAGAGGAACCGCCACAAAGTATAACAGCTCTATAATCACCATAGCTGGAAAAACAGGCACCTCCCAAGTAGTCGGAATCCCACAAGAGGAGAAGGAGAGGATGAGTGAATATGACTTGGAGTATTACAATAGATCTCATGCTTGGTTTACCGCCTATGGACCATATGAAAATCCTCGTTATGTTGTAACTGTTTTAGTCGAACATGGAGGACACGGAGGGAAGGCGACTGGAGCGATTGTGAGTCGTATATTTAATAAGCTTGTAGGGTTGGGGTATGTAAGATAGTATTACTGCCTTTAATCTTAAAAAGTGCATAAATATCTATTTTTATGCACTTTTTTAAATTGTAAAAAACTAGATTTTCTAAATTCTATTATAGTATGGAGGTGAAAATTGATTTTTCAAGATTGACTACACAAAAATACTAAAATCAAAAAAATATCTGACTTAATATTTATCAAATTCCAATAAGGTAAAAAAATTAATATACATTTTTAAATTAAGTATAATTAAAGTATATTAACTTTTTGCCGATGTAGAAAGTGTAGTTTAAATATTTTGAAAGGAGGTTTGTATGATAAATGTAATTTTAGAATACAATGGAGTTGATGAGCAGATATTTAAAATAATATTGCTTCAAAATATTAGTTTTAAGGAGGTGTTGCATGATTAAATATATAATTGTGTGTATGACTGCACTCTTTCTTTATACAGGATGTGGAGGGAGTAGTGAACCGTCAGAACCTCCTAGTTCTAGTCTTCCAGGTGATGATGATACCAAAGAAGATATACCAGGTAAATCACCTATAAAGGCAACAAGAAGTAATTATGGTTTTACCATTTACACTAAAAGTGATGCAGAGAATGAACTTAACTCTTCTATCGGTATAAATAATTTTTCTTTAACTATTCAAAGAGGTTCACAGACACTTTTTGATTCAAAAATAGAGAATGAAAATTATGATGCAATTTCTAATCAAGATAGCTCTATTACTATAAGTTCAAAAGCTATATTAAAGGTTGGTGATATTTTAACACTTAATGCAGATGGATTTACACCACAGCAACAGAGTATAGATATGGCAATGCTTGAAGCAAATAGTATTAGAGTATCTTTAAAACCAATTGGTTCAAGACAAGTTTTTGACTTAGGAGAATTAAATTCTGGAAGAGTAACAACAAGATTCGCTATGGGAGCATCAACAAAGGTTAATGCAGGTGATGTTGTATTTAAGACACATGATAATTCAGTGATGCTTAGTATTAAAAAATCTCAGATTGATAGAATTGCTAAAAGAGTCAGCAGGTCTACAAAAGCAGATAAAAATACACAAATTTTTCTTGATATAACAACTATTGATCCTAAAACAGAGTTAAAATCAGCAATAGGAGATTTTACTTACAAACCTTCAAAAGAACCAAGGTCAAGTCGTATCACAAGTTCAACTAATCAAAGTGATACTATGTTGGAATCTGTTGTTATGTCAAGTATCTCTATGACAACTTCAGATGGTGAAGAAATTCACTGTTTTGATGGAAGTGATTATGATGAAAGTAGTGGTGAGTGTCAGGGTGATTCTACTGCAACACTTAAGATGAAGATACCTTCATCTCAGTTTGAACAATATGCAGATAACTACAATAAAGGTGAAAGAACTATACCTCTATATTACTATTCTCAAACAGAAGCTACTTGGATAAGACAAGTTAAAGATGGTAAAGCGGTAGATGGTGAATTGATTCTTGAAGATTTAAATACTAACAGTATAGCAGATGCTGGAGATACACTTTATATATCAGGGAGTGTAGGGCATTTTAGTTATTGGAATGGTGATATGCCAAGAGAAGTTAAATATATGAATGGAGAGGTAATAGTTAATGCTGGGGCGAATATTCCTGCTGGTACAGTAGTGGTTTCTAAAGGCTCAGACTATACAGGTCGTTCATTTAGAGAATTGGTTTCTTCAGATTTGACTTACTCAAAATTAGGTGCAAAAGCAAACTCTAAAGTAGAGTTATATCTTGAATATCCAGATGGAACTAAATCTAAGTCAATTTTTGTACAAACTTTGGGTAATTCTTCACAAAGTCAACAAGTTAGTGAAAAGTTGGTATGTAATTATCAGATGCAAGAAGTTACTTTATTTGTTAAAGATTTAAATAACAATCCTCTTAATGGAGTTGTAGTAAAAAGTGTGGGAAGTTCGTCGTCTACAGATAGTGAAGGATTGGTGACTCTAGAAATTGCAAAAGAAAATAGCACAAAAGTAATAGCTTCATATGATACTGGAAGTTTTGTTACTAGTTCTAGTAAGTTTGTTAGCAAAAGTGATAAAACTATAGTTTTAGATACTAGAAGTTTTAAAGTTTCAGGATTAATTAGCTTTAAAGATGAAAATGACAATGTGATTGATTTTCAAGATGGGTATGTAGAGATTCATGATGAGGCTAGTGGTTTATTTAACAAAGTATATGTTAAAAATGGAGTATATGAGTTATTGTTACCACTTAACAAACTTCAAAGTGGAAAAACTGTTACAATTAAAGCTGGAATTCTTGTTTCTCTTTATGCTAGATTCATAGAGAAAGATTTAACCATCACAATTAGTGATGCAGATATACAAGCAAAAAATATAGAACATAATTTTGAATTTTCTCTACAGCCATTTATTGTTAGTGGAAAAGTGAGTAATCCATTTGCTCCAAGTGGAAAAAATGGTATTGCAAATATCACAATATATAGCGATTCTCAAAGTGTGCAAAGTGATGAAAATGGTAATTACCAAATGGTACTTTTTTACAAAGAAGGTGGGCAGACTTTAAGAGCTATTGATCCAATCAATGGTGATATTGTGCGTCCTAATGTGATTAATATTGCAGAAAATGAGCAAGATCAAGATCATAGTGGTAAAAATTTTGTTATAGATAGAAGAAGTGCAAATATTGATGGAACGGTGATAAATGATAAAGGAGTACCTGTTCAGGGGGTGCTTGTTTACACTAGTTATGGATGGTTATTTTCTACTACGGATGCCCAAGGAAAATTTAGTTTTGAGATTAATGAAGCTTCTATGATGGGACAATCTAATCTCAAGTTGAATGTTTATGATGCAAATGATAATACAAAACTATTAGGTTCTAAAAATATTGATGGAGAAGTAAAAAGAGGTATAACACTTGATGCAGGAGAGATAAGAATCTCGACCAATATTGCACCGATTATAAAAAGTGTTACATGGGATGAGCCGATTTTGGATCAGCCGATGAATATTTATGTAAATGCATATGATCCTGATAATAATACACTTAAAACGACAATTATATATGATGGAAATGAGATAGATGTATTGCAAGGTATGGCGACAATTACACCACAAAGTATAGGGAAACTGGAGTTTACAACTAAAGTTGAAGAGATAGATGGTGATTTAAGTGCCCAAATCGTACAGAGTATGATTGTAAGTGAAAATGCTAAACCAGTTGTTGATGGCATTACTGGTTTCATCAAAGATTTTACAAAAGCTTCAAATATGGTGATTGTTATTGATGCATATGACCCAGATGGTGCAATGCTTAATTATGCAGCTAAAATGTTTTTATTTGGAGAAGAAGTTGGTGATGTATCGGTAGTAGATAATGAGATTACAGTTGATAATGGTATAGCAAATGGAGATTACCATTTAGTAATTTATATTAGTGATGGAATTGATGAAATAGAGAGAAACTTTAGGTTTGTTGCAGATGATAATGTTGCTCCTGTAAATTTGAGTATTTCAAAAGAGTCACAGACAATTGATAAAATGGTTTATGTCAAAACAAGTAGTGAAGCATTTAACTTGGTCGCTAATGCAACAGATACCAATGGAGATACATTAACTTATACATGGAGTCTAAATGAATCATTAGGAACTGTTTCTAATAATATCTTAAATATTAATCCAAGTGGGAAGGTAGGAATTTTTCCAATTACTGTTTCTGTTACAGATGGGAGAGTTTATATCTCAAAAGAGATTACACTTGTGATTGAACATGATTTAAAACCTATTATTGAAAATATTTCGTTTAACCCACAAACTATTACGAAAGTGGGTGATAAACTTCAAGATGTTCAAGGTGAAGAAGTAACAGAAATTACTGTAACAGTATCAGCAAGTGATCCTGAAGGTACAAACCTTTTGTATGATTTTGGAGAGATTGTTAGTAATTTAGCAGTAAGTGGTTTTGGTGAAGTAAATAGTAGAACATATAATATCTCTACTCTAAGTGTGGGTCGTCATGCTATAAAGGTAGATGTTAAAGATGCGAATGGAAAAATAACATCAAAAAGGGTGTTATTTGAGATTTTAGAAAATAAACCGCCTCGTATTAGTAGCTTTTTTGTGCCTACTAAAGCAAAAGTAGAAACAGAGATAGCCTTTAATGCTTTGGCAATAGATCCAGAAGGTGGAAATGTCACTTATTCTTGGAGTGCTACACATAGTGGTGGGGCATTAACAGTTACAAATGCTGAAAATAACAATGCCAAAGTGGTACTAGATTCTACTATCAGTGGTGAAATCAATGTAGAGTTGGTGGTAAGTGATGGTAAAAATAGTGTGAGACGCCAAAGAACTATTGAAATTGTTACAAACAAAGCTCCTGTGATTAATCAATTTAAAGTATTACCGACAGTGCTTAAAGTTGGGAAAAGTATTCAATTTAGTGCACTTGCTTCAGATCCTGATTTGGACAGTGTGAGTTATAAATGGTCTTTAAATGATGAGGAAATTTCAACAAAGAGTAGTGGTGGATATAAAATAGATATAGCTGGAACATATACACTGAAATTAGAAGTTGGTGATGGTGAATTTATAAAAGAACAGAGTGAAACTATTACAGTAGAAGAATTAGTAGCAAAACCTGTAGTAACATTGCAAGCACAAAAGAGTCAGATTTTGGCATCAACTAAGGTAGAAATAACAGCAACAGTTAGTGTTGTAAGTCGTCTAAAATGGAGTGTATCTGAGGGTGGTGAAATTTTTGCACATACAGGTGGTGTAACATTTAGTGCTTCTAACCCTGGTATTTATACAGTTAGTGTTGTAGCTACAAACGAAGATGATATCCAAAGTGAAATATCAACGATTCAGATTGAGGTTAAAACTGTAACACTTGCACTTGCTGCAGAAAATACGGTTCAAGTTTTAGGAAGTGAATTTAAGATAGATGCATCATTAAGTGATGATAATTTTGTAATTCCTTCAAATGCTTTATGGGAATTAACTACAAAAGCTGAAGGTTCAACAGCAACACTTCAAGTAGATGGCAGTAGTGCCACAATTACCCCAGATTTGAGTGGGACTTATACTATTTCACTTTCATTTGAGATAGATGGAGTTTTATTTAATGCACAGCAATCTATTGTAGTTACAGATGAGCAAGAGATAAATGAAGCAGATACGGTTTATGGTGTTGTTACAGATGCTGGTGGAGAAATTTTAGCAGGTGCAAAAGTACGTCTTTATAATGCAGATGACCTTTCACTTTATGATGAAACAATTACCACAGATGAGAGTGGAAGTTATATGTTTAGTACTCTTCCTTCAGGAAGATATTATTTGGTCGTAAGTGGCGGTAACGGGTTTATTAACCAAACACAAGTAATAATAATTAATTAATAAGGAATAAAAAATGAAAAGAATAAAATTTGTATCAATAACACTCTCAGTTGCACTTATAAGTGCACTGGGGTTGGGTGGCTGTAATAGTTCTATAGAGCCTATAGCACAACAAAAACCAGAAGTTTTAAATAATCAAAAACAAGGATTTAATGTTGTATCTGGAAAGGTAAAATTAGATGAGACAGCAAATAGTTCTAAAACAAGGTCGTTAACTAAATCTCAAGCAGATATTACAGCTTATAATCTTAGTGATAATAGTAGTTATAAAACAACAACAGATAGTAGTGGGAATTATGAGCTTTCAGGTCTTAGTGATGGTGATTATCAAATTTTTGCGAAAAATGATAGGTATGCAAAAAATGCAGTCCAAAGAATCACACTCAAAAAAGGGACAAGACAAGTGGTTGATTTTTCACTTACCGCTGCTGGGTCAGTTAGCGGAAAAATCTCAGGTGCAGGGGTAGTTTATATCCCTGGAACTGACCATGTGAGTATTGCTGATGAGGATGGTAATTTTGCTCTAACTGGTATTCCTGTTGGAACTTATATTCTTATATATAAAGCGGATTATTTAGATCAAAGAGAACAGCTTGAGGTTGCAGTTACTGCAGGTGCTGTAACTGCAATCGATATGGATAGTGGTTTTAGTGAAGTTGGTAATTATGGTGATGAGTTTGGATATATTGATACTTCACTGGAATTTGGTGTTTTAGAGCTTTATCATGAAGGAATACCTTTTGGAATATATAACTATAATAGTATGAGTACACCTAATTTTAAAAAGTACATAACTCTTAGAAATAGTGCAGGTGAAGAGATCGCTTTTGAAGTTGATTACTATGATAGACAACGAATTAGAACAAAAGAGAAAGTATCAGCTGGTGAATATACACTAACTTTTGCAAAAGAGATATCAGAGATTTTAAATAGACCTATCAATGAGGATCGTATTTACACTTTTAATGTTGAAGAGGTGAGTGTTGCCTCTACAAATATGGTACAAGGTTCTAGATATATGCAAGTTTATTTTCCTTCAGATTTGACAGATTCACAACAAACTGCTTTGGCTGATTTAAAAGTTTCAGAAAAAGGGGTGAGTGAGTCATTGAGCCTTAGACAAGTATGGAGCAATAATCATGAGCTTACACTTTTTGGATCATTTAAAACAGGTGTTGAATACGAACTAAAGCCAACAGATGCACAACAAGCAATTTTAGGGACAATAAAGGTTATGGATGATGCATTGGTATTTGGTGATGCTATGGTAGAAGAGATTTATCCAGACAGTGGGGTAGATGGTGTGTCAGTTAATCAAAATATCTATGTAAATGTACAACATGCAAATCAACTTGATCCATCAACTGTTAAGTTTACTCTAAATTCACAAGAGTTTAGTGGCAAAAATATTATGTTTAATGGTCAAAGCTATAGTGATATGTATGGTAACTATCAATCATCTAGTGCAAATATCTCATTTAGACATGATAAATTGGCATACGGTACAGATTATACATTAGTTTTTGAAGCCAAAGATATGTCAGGAAATGTTATTACAAAAACAACAACTTTTAAAACTATGAGTCCGTCTATTGTTGATATGGATCCTGAGAGCATGGAAGATCTGTTTAATGATGTGCAAAGAGTTGGGTTTAATGTACCTATTGATAAACAAAGTGGAACTATTACGATAGAAAACTTGACTGATAGTAGTTTGAGTGCAGAGATTGTTGCTGGACAAGAGAATGGTTATAATGGTTCATATGAAATTTACTTTAATATGAAAAAATTGGCACCAAATCAAAGATATAAAATCACTGTTTCTGGGTATAAAGATATGGATGGTGTAAATATACCTGAAAAAACAACAGAATTTTCAACACCACCAAAAATGCTTTTTGTGCCTAATCAATATAGTCAAAACATGAATGTATCGGGTGAGTATTTTAACCATAAAGTGAACCTCTTTTTCTTTGGAGGATTAAGTGAAGATGAAAAAACATTTTTAGAAGATAATCTTGTAGTTACTAGTTATGGTGAACCTATTACTGTTGATGAGGTACATCCTGTAAGAAAACTCTTTTTTATCCAAGAAGATAGTGGAGTGATGGTTTCTGTGGCATTTACAATTGATCCTGATACTAATTATGAGTTAATGCTAAGTTCTCTTAGTGGGGTATCTGATATTGTTTTTCCTGATAATACAAAACTTGTGAGCTTTGCAACGGTGCGAAAAGATGATAGTGCTACAAATCCAAATGCATTTAGAGTGATTGATGGACTTTCAGTAAATCAGCCATATTTGCAAGAAGTGTACAATGAGACAGAGAGTTCAATGAAATTAATTAGTAATATCAGTGCTAATGTAAGAATACCGCTTGGATATATTCAATCATATCAAAATGAGTATGGAGGTACAGAGTATGAGAGTTGTTGGAATAAATATGGCAAAATGGATTATACTAAAAAAGTAAATGATTTAATTGAAGAGAGCTTACATGTTAATTCTGATGGAGAAGCTGTCAATGTAGAGTTTAATGATGGTTACAGATGGGATATTAATGAGGAGTGGATTAATAATGAGAAAATGTGTTATATTAGAATGGAGTATGGTTACCAGTCTATCGCCTCTTTTGAAGCAGATTATAATAAAACCTATGAAGTCTCTTTAGATTTTACAGATACACTCCAATCTAATGTTTTAGCTTCTAATACACTAATGACACAAATTGTAAAAACTGATCCTGTTGGAACAGTTGATTTTTCGCTTTCTGATTATGGTGAAGGCATGATAATGTTCAATATGTACTTTAATGCACCGATGAAAACAGATAATTTAGATGAACTTTTTAGCGTAAAAGTAAATGGTGAAGTATTTGTGCCGGAGTTTGGGTTTGGTAGTGGTAGTGGTAGTGGTAGTGCTGATATTGTAGAAGATAGTATCTCTACTCCTCCAAATGATGGAATTTTAAGTGCTGATAATTCAAGTGCTGTTGAGACTAGAACACATCTCTTTTTTGCTGTACCTAGAACACTTTATAGTCTTTTGCAACTTGAACTTTCAAAAGTTGATGGGCAGGATATGGTGTTTATCAATCCACTTACAGGTGATGAGGTGATAAACAACTCTTCATTATTAGAGCCAGTTACTTTTGTAGAAGATGTTAAACCTGATTTGCTACCTGTTAAGGTAGAGGAGATTCAAACTACTTCTATGCAAAATAATGAGATTGAAATGTTTTTTAACCGACCGGTAGATTTAAATGATATAGTGACATTTGCAGAAAATGGTACAATGACTAATGTAGCTTTTGAAGTAAAAGCTAATGATGATACAACAGTAGCAATTATAGATGTTGATGGTGGTGGTTATGGTAATGTGATATTTACATTAGCAGAAGAGTTAAATGTAAGTAAAACTTATATTCTTTCATTAAAAACAGGTGAGAGTATCAAAGCGGCATTTGGAGCACAAAAACTTAATGAATTTAGTCAAGAGATACCGTTGACTTATGTTGAAATGGGCGAAATGGTATATATTTCACAAAATGGCTCAGTAGGTAATAATCCTGAAACCCCATATATATTAGGAAGTACAGATATGGTAAATGCCTCTTTTGATAATAGTAGTTTTGTTATGATTCCTGTTAATGTATTAGAAGGAGTAGATATAAATCTTAGCAAATCAAGTATCAATGTTAAAGATAGATGGAATATGAATAATATGATAAATGCTGGAGCATTAATCTTTGATCCAGATAATATGATGTTAATTCAACCAATAACAAATAATTCGTATGAAATCTATGCAGATGCAGAGATTGTTTATGCTGTCAATGGAGAGGAGTTTAGCATAGATGCAAATAGAGATTATTTAAACCGAGTTAATTTACCATATGTAACTTCATATTATGGGAATGGAATAAATGCTATTACATTTAGAATAGAAGATATGGATTATAACTACCAAATCACACCTGCAAACTTTGTAGTTTACAATAATATTGGAGAAGAGATTGATTCTATCCTCAATGTGCAGCTTGATACGGGCATGAACAATCAGCCAACGGTCACATTTGGAAACCTTGAAGCTGAGAGTGTTTATGCTGTTGAGATTAAGGGTATTCCAACTTACAATGGTATGCCTTCAAGTATAATGGATATGGCAATTGAAAGAATTTTTATCGCCACACCTGCAGATACAAATAGTATAAATTAATGATGAGTAACTATTTAAAAACCCGAAGTCTTTTTGACTTTGGGTTTTCTCATCTTTTATTTTTTTCACTGATTACTTTATTGTTATCTGCCTGTGGCAAAAGTAAAGTGTTTAGTGAAGAAAATAAAACTTCTGTTGAGAGTAATCAAAGCAATAACTCTATCCCACAATCTTTTCAAGTTTCAGATTCTCTCTATGAGAGACAATGGTATTTACATCAAAAATTTGGAATCAATGTTTTACCTGTGTGGGAAGATTATTTGGGTGAGGGTATTTCTATCGCTGTAGTGGATTCGGGTATAGAAGCACTTCATCCTGATTTAGCTGGAAACATAGATTTAACCCGTTCTTTTCGCTATGAAGATGGAAGTTCTGATCCAAGCCCTACAGAAAAAGAGCTTGAAAATCCTTTTGTGGATGCTTCTCACGGTACTGCAGTGGCAGGGATTATTTCAGCTTTGCAAAATGATATAGGAATCAGTGGGGTTGCTCCAAAATCAATACTTGTGGGGCTTAATGTCTTTAGTCGTTTAGATGATAGTTCTTTTGAAGATGCGATGAAGTATCCGGGTGTAGATATCTCTTCAAATAGCTGGGGTGCTGATCTCTCTTTTGGGTTAGATGATGATCAGGTGGTTTTGGATGCAATTGTTGAAAAGATGTTGAGTGTTCCTATCATTTATACTTTTGCTGCTGGTAATGAAGAGAGCAATAGTGGATTTAGCTCAATTTTAAACAGTAGATATACTTTGGTTATAGGAGCAACAACACAGAATGGAAAAATTGCAAATTATAGCAATCATGGAGCCAATATTCTTTGTGTAGCACCTGGGGGTTATGAAGATAGGAGTGTGTCTAATATTATTACAACAGATCTCATTGGTGATCTTTATGGATACGATGTTAAAGGAGACCATTTTGATATCTTTGAAAATCAAAATTATGATTATACAGATAGCTTTAATGGCACCTCTGCTGCTGTTCCAATGGTTTCAGGTGTGATTGCTTTGATGCTTGAGGCAAATAAAGATTTAGATTATCGTGATGTTAAATATATACTTGCATATAGTAGTGATAAACTTGATAATAATCATACATCATGGATTCAAAATAGTGCAGGGTTATGGGTAAGCCCTTATTATGGTTTTGGATTAGTTAATGCCCAAAAAGCTGTTAGTGTTGCAAAAGAGTTTAAAACTCTTTCAAAAGAGTTAAATATTAGTAAACATTTGGATAAATTAATTTTGCCTATTAAAGACAACGATCTTAAAGGGGTGGATCTTGAATTTGAGATAGATGAGAATATCTCAGTAGAGTATGTTATGCTTGAAATTAGCACAAATCATAGCTATAGTGGAGACCTTAAAATTACATTAACATCTCCTTCAAATACTACATCTATTTTAGCTGATGGAGGGACAATAACAGAAGATGTCTACAATCAGTGGGGTTTTAGTTCTGTAGCATTTATAGATGAGGTAAGTAGAGGAAATTGGAAGCTTAAGATAAGTGATATTGTTAAAAATGATACAGGAATTTTATCTTCTTCAAAATTAATAATATATGGACATAAAAAATGAAAGTCATTATATTTATAATTTTAGTAGCTTTACAAATGCAGGCACAATTTTTAACATATCCAAATGGAAAGGTAGAGAAATTTGTACTTCAATCTGATAAGAGCCGTACGATTCTTTCAAATCAAAATAGGATTTATTATAAAAATGGTATTAAGTCAAAAAGAATGCGTTATGAAGATACAAGAAAGCTTTATGTAAGTTTTGGTAAAGAGCGAGATTTAGTGCTATTTTCACAAAAATATAACTTAAAAGT
Organism: Campylobacterales bacterium; assembly: GCA_027066435.1. GTDB lineage: Bacteria > Campylobacterota > Campylobacteria > Campylobacterales > QNZT01 > SZUA-1433. The sequence continues at coordinate 102,749 of JAMONX010000046.1, read as the reverse complement.
AGTTAAAATCACCAATCAAAAATTTTATACAGTACTCTTTGCATTGCGTGATAATAGTGACATTATTGTGTTATGTTCCAAAATTAATGTAAATGAAAAAGTAAGATATGCTAAGCCACATTGGAAAGCACCAAGGTATACTAAATAGAATATTAAATAGTAGCAGACTATATACTTGAGGTGAAATTTAATCACCTCCTAGTATTTGGTGGTAATTAGTTAGACTGCTACAAGCTCTGTGTGGTTTTCGCTTGAAGTTGAAGCTTCTGTAGAATCTTCTGTTTTTGAAAACATACTTCCAACACTCTCTCCGATAAAACCTACAATTAACATCAACACTACGATAGCAAATGTACCTACTATTAAGAACATGTTGCCCCCTTTTTTCTTTTTTTCTTTCATGCGACTCCTTTTTTTAGTCTCATACTTTATATATCGTCTAAATGTGGCTGAAATGATTAGTTTTGGGTAGGATTTAGAAGAATTTTTTTTAGTAAAAACTTAAAATAAAGAATATTAAAATAAATTTATATAAGATAGAACTTATTTGTTATTTAAGTGTGTAGTTTAGTGACATATGGGATTTGTGTTTTCTCTTTTTGACTCTATTTTGGCTACTGCTATAGCAAAACCGCCATCATGAGTGATGGAGAGTGCAGTATTTGTTATCTGATATTTTTCAATAATTTTGATACTTAGTGTAAAGTAGGGTGCATTTTTGTTGTCTTTATGAATGATGATATCAGTAAATGTACACTCTTTTGAGATACCGACTCCCAAAGCTTTGGAAATTGCTTCTTTTGCTGCAAAAAAACCAGCAGCTCTATTTGTTGAAGTGCCGATAAGAGATATTTCGTCTGGGTTTAAGTATCTCTTTAAGGCACGCTCGGGGAACTTTTCTAAAAACTTTTCAAATCTTTTGATACTAACTATATCAATACCAATCATTGAATAACAAAATCCGTAAAAAAGACATTATTTACATGACCATCTGAAAGTACTTCATTGACACTTAGCACAATTTCATCCTTTAAGTTCTCTTTTCCTTTAATCGTACTTATTTCCTCATAAGTTTTTGCTGATAATGTTTTTATGATTATATCTCTTATCAGTGGGGTTTTTGCATCTAGCTCCATAGCCAACTCTTCACTTGAAAGTTCAAGATTAAGTGTGGTTTTTAGATATCTACTACCACTTTCACTATATAGGTTTACTACAAATGAATTCATCGGGTACATTTGCCCAATTTCAGCATAGTTTGTTCCTCTTGCTGTTTTTGTTGTACTTTTTTGATTTGCTACTTGAGTTTGCTGTGCTTTGTTTGCATCATTTAAAACTTCATCGTCAGAGTTTAGTAGCAAATATCCAGCAACTGCTCCCCCTATTAAAATTATAAAAAGTATAGCCGCTACTATGATAAGTAACATATTTGAACCACTTTTTTTCTCAACTTCAACTTCTGTATTCTCTATTGCTTCAGCCATGATTATCTTTCCTTTTGTTATTATTGTTTCTCTAACTTATAAACAATATCGTACAGGATAGAGAAAAGTTTAGTTTTTTTTGAAAAGTTATATATTTTTATCCATAAAATAATAAAAAAGAGGTAGATATCATAATCATGGCGTTTGTTGAACAATTTTTTGCCTTTTTAGGCAGAAGAGTTATAAATTTTATCAAAGCATTTTCTGGGTTTGGAAGTTTTTGGATTTTCCAAGCTAAACTTTTGCCGCTATACTTTAAACCTCCATTTAGAGTAAAAGAGATTCTAAAACAGATGGAGATAATTGGGATTGGCTCCATAGGTGTTATAGTTTTAACAGGTACTTTTACAGGTCTTGTTTCTGCTGTACAACTATATCAAGCATTTCATCAGTTTGGTGCTCAAAATCTTATGGGGTATCCTATCTTTATATCTATATCAAGAGAATTAGGTCCAGTATTTGCAGGGTTGATGTTAACCTCTCGTGCGATTAGTGCGATGGCAGCAGAACTTGGTACTATGCGAGTAACAGAACAGATAGATGCGATAGACACACTTGCCGTAAACTCTAAAAAATATCTTTTAATCCCTAGAATCATAGCAACTACACTCTCTTTACCCCTTTTGGTCATTTTATTTGATTTTTTAGGAAATTTAAGTGCATACCTAATCTCAATCTATGCCCTTGGCATAAATGAAACTGCATATCTAAACACAATCAATATGTATCTAAATATGAGCGATATCTTGACTGGAGTCTTAAAAGGCTTTATTTTTGGCTTTTTTATAGGAATGATAGGAACCTACATAGGTTATCATGCAAGAGGAGGAGCTAGAGGAGTTGGTGAGGCTACAACAACTGCTGTTGTATATGCTGCGATTGTGGTTTTTGTGATGGATTATTTTTTATCTTCTTTGTTTTTGATAATAGGTTGGTAAGATGAAGATATTGTCCCGACATGTCAATATCTTAAAATAAGCTCTTTAATAAGAAGTTTATTATAATCTCAAAACTAAAAAGGGTAAATTATGAGTAGAGAAAATACATCTAGTGTAGATATGGCAAATGGAAAGAAGATGGCATATTTTGCAAATCAAGAAAAAGCGGTTATGAGAAGTGAATTTAACAAGAGCGGAAAAGAGGTAGCCAAACAAGTTATAAATGCAAAAAAAGCACCAAATTTAGTATCTGCCAAAGCAAAAGCTAAAAAGAAAGCAAAATTGGCCAAAGCATCACGAAAAAAAAATAAAAGGTAATTTTATGAGTGTTTTATTAGAGTTTTCTATGTTTCCAACAGATGTTGGTGAGAGTAAGAGTGAGTATGTGAGTAAAATTGTAAAGATGGTTAGCCAGAGTGGTTATCCGTATCAATTAACAGCGATGAGTACTCTTATCGAAACTTATACAGTTGAGGAGGCATTGGAAGTAGTTCAAAATGCTTATGCAATTTTAGAACCACATTCTAGTCGCGTCTACTCCTCTATAAAAATGGATATTAGAAAAGGTAAAAAGGGACGTCTAAAGGCTAAAATTGCATCTGTTGAAAAACATATTGGAGAAGTTTCAAAATAAGACGATTTTGGTTTAAATTTAAAAAAAGGTTGTTAAATTGGGTAAGTTAGTATTGATGATATATAATTTTGGGCTGTTTTTACACAATAAAAGGATTCCGCTTTTACCGACATTGATAAAATTTTTTATCAGAATAGTATTTGGTCCATATATTGGTATGGGAGCAAAAATAGGTAAAAATTCTGATTTGGGTTATGGTGGGATTGGTATTGTCATTCACGATCGTGCAGTGCTTGGTGAGAGTGTATTGGTAGGTGCTGGTGTTACTATTGGTGGGACATCAAAAATCTATGAAGTTCCTGTGATTGGAGATATGACCATGATTGCTCCTGGGGCAAAAATATTAGGACCTGTAAAAATAGGTAAAAATTGTGTTATAGGAGCAAATGCTGTAGTATTAAAAGATGTGCCTGATAATACAATTGTTGGCGGTATTCCTGCGAAGGTTTTAAAGAGTGATATAGATATAAATGATTATCGTTAGATAATATATCTTTGTTTTTTTTGAATTAATCTTACTGCTTCTTTTACTGCATTGATATAGCTTTTGGTTGATGGATTTTTTCCCTTATAAGCTATGTCGTATGCTGTGCCGTGATCGACTGAAGTTCTTATAATTGGGAGATTTAGGCTTACATTTATACTTTCATCAAAATAGAGGGATTTTACAGCGATGAGTCCTTGGTCGTGGTACATGCATACAAAATAGTTAAAGTTCTTTCTCATATGAGGAGTAAATGCAGTATCGGGCACTAAGGGTCCTATAAATATCTTATCTTTTAGAGTTTCATTTGCTTTTTTTATTGCTTTTTCTATTGTTTTCTCCTCATCTCCTATAATGCCATTGTCTCCAGCGTGAGGATTTAGAGCTAAGACTCCTATTTCTTTCTCTTTTATATGTTTATAAAAATCTACTAGAAAGTTTATAAGATTTTTCTCTTTTATTTTTGAGGGTACATCTTTTAGGGGGATGTGATGAGTGAAAAAAGCGGTAAAAAGTTTCTCGCATCCTATCATCATGATAGCCTCTTTTTGAAAATGCTCTGCTAAAAACTCTGTATGTCCTTTGAAAGATATATCAGCTTTACTCCAAGCCTCTTTGTTTATAGGTAGAGTTACTATCGCATCTACATCTTTTTGTACAGCTAAATTAACTGCTTTTTTAAAAGAATCATATGAGTACTTTCCACTCTCTTTGGTTGGCTTTGAAGGAGTTATATTAAAAATATTATCAACTTCCATAGTTTCAAAATCTTTTGGAATTTCTACTTCAAGTAAATTAGAAGCAAGTGATAGCATCTTATCATCGATGATATAAATAGGATGGCAAAACTCTTTTATCTCTTTATGAGCCTTTAATGCTATCTCTATACCAACACCATTTAAATCACCGATGCTAACTGCTATTTTCATTTTACAAGTTTTACCATATCTCTAACAGCATTTTCAAATCCACTAAAAACGCTTCTAGCTATGATACTTTGTCCTATGTTTAACTCTTCTATATATTCTATTTTACAGATTTCAGAGACATTCTGATAATTTAACCCATGTCCTGCTGCAACTTTTAAACCATACTCTTGTGCTTCTGTAGCAGCAGTTTTAATATCATCTATGCTTTTTTTTAGCATCTTTTGTAGTCTGCTTCGCTCAACATCTAAATCTTTGATAGAGTGAGGAGTAAATCTTAGATTTGAATAGAGCATTGCAAAGATATTTGCATAACTTCCAGTATGAAGCTCTACCCATGATACTCCTATGCCACAAGACGCTCTTATAGCCTCTTTAGTTGGGTCTATGAAAAATGAAGTCTCTATCTCTCTCGCTTTTAAGTAATGGGTCGCTTTGTCTAAGTTTGCATAGTTTGCATCGTCGAAGTTTAATCCACCTTCTGTTGTTACCTCTTCTCTTTTTTCTGGGACAAAAGTTACACGATTTGGTTTTAGTTCGCCTAATAGTTCAATGATATCTGGATCTACTGCACACTCTACATTTACAGGAACTTTTGAGTGTTTTATAATTCGCTCTACATCATAATCATTTATATGTCGTCTATCTTCTCTTAGATGGATAGTAATCTGATCTGCACCTTGAGCTACAGCAATGGAGACTGCATCTAATGGATCTGGGTCGTTTATGCGTCTAGCTTCTCTTAAAACGGCGATATGGTCTATATTTACTCCAAGTAACATTTTGATAACCTTTTGTATTTTAATAATTGAGGGAAATTATATCATGATAGCTTGTGATTTGGGCTCAAACACTTTTCGTGTTGTTGAAATTGATTGTAAAAGTAAAGAGCGAGTTAGAGAGTTTGAGAAGATTGTCAAAACTGCTGATGGTTTGGCACAAAGTGGCAAGATAAGTTTTAAAGCACAGAGTAGAATCATAGACGCTATCAATGAAGCAAAAGAGATTTTCAAACTCCAAGATGCTTATTGTGTTACAACAGCGGCTTTAAGAATTGCTTCAAATAGTAGTGAAGTTTTAAAAAATATCAAAGATGCAACTGGTGTAGAGTTTAAGATAATAGACTCTAACAAAGAGGCAAAATATGCAAAAATTGCAGTAGAAAATAGACTAGATGCATTAAAAATAAAATCTGATGACTACATAATCATGGATTTAGGTGGCGGTTCAACTGAGCTTATATTTAAAGAGTTTGATAAAAGTTTTGATATTGGGATTGTTACTATTGTAGATATTTACTCTTTAGGTGATATTAAAGAGGGTATCAAAAAAGAGTTCTTAGAGATTAAGGAATTTGCAGAATCTGTAAAAAAACCACAAACTTTTATAGCAACAGCAGGAACCCCTACAACAGTTGCTGCATTTTTACAAGGTATGGATTATGAAAATTATGACTATAAAAAAGTAAACGGAACAATTTTGTCACTAAGAGATATAGAAGATGCTTTGGAAAAACTTCTGTTACTATCAGAGAGTGAGAGAGTAAGATGGGTTGGAGTCAGAAGAGATGATTTGATAATCGCTGGAGTACTCATGTTTAAAGAGATTGTGGAAATTTTTGGATTTGATGAGGTTTTGGTTGTTGATGATGGAGTTAGAGAAGGATTGGCACTAAGTAGATGCAGATAAAAAATTCAGCATATTTTTATAAAAATTAATTTAATATAATCTAACTCAAATTAAATTGGCAAATAAACTATGCATAAACTCTGTACCTTTTTTTTATCTACTCTACTATTTTTACAGATGTCACTTTCTGCAGACTGGACTAAATCTCTAGGGAATCTTCAAAAGAGTGATAGTGTTAAAAAAAGTTATTTAAATGGTATGTTAGCAGAGCAGAGTTATGGGATTTATGAAGTTAAACACTTGAAATCTACAAAAAATGTTAAAGAGTTGTATAAAAATAACGAAAGTAAACTCTATTGGTTTGAAGAAGATGGAAATTTAAATCAGAATATATCTAATATGATAGAATCGATTAGATTATCAGAAAATGAAGGTTTAAATCAAAATAGATATCACTTAGATGAGATAGAGTTTCTGTTTAAGAAGATGAGCAATAGTATGCTTTTTGATGATAGGGACTATAATTTAGCTTCAACTAAAATGGATATTCTTTTAAGTGATGCATTTTTTACACTTGTAAAAGATCTCACTCAAAGTCAAATTGACTACACCTCGTTTAAAAATATACTTTATAAAATTCATGATGAAGAAGATATTGATTATCGCTGGGAGGCAAAACCACAAAAAGTTGATTATTTTAAATTGCTTCAAGAGTTAATGATAGACGGAGATTTTGTTGCAGGAATTTATGCAAATGCATCTGAGAATGTTATTTACAATAATCTAAAAAATGCCTATTTAAGATATAAAAGTGTTCAAGAACAAGGCGGATTTCAAAAGATAAAATCTGGAAAAAATTTAAAAGTCGGTTCAGTATCTAGTAGAGTTATAGAGTTAAGACAAAGATTAAACCAGAGTGGTGATTTAGGTTCTTTTGATGAAACAAATAATAAATTTGATAATAAATTAAAAATAGCATTAAAAAAATTCCAAAAGCGAGTAGGTATTTGGCCCTCTGGCATCTTAAATTCAACAACTCAAAAAGAGTTAAATATACCAATAAAAAAGCGTCTTAAGATGATTAAATTAAATCTTGAACGATCGCGTTGGGAAGGTTCTGATCTATCATATGTCCGCTTTATTATAAATATTCCTGAATTTAAGATGCGTTTTATGGATGGTAACAAGCTTCTATTAGATTCTCGTGTGATTGTAGGAAAGAAGAAAAATCCAACACCAATTTTTAAATCTTATATGACCTATATAGTTTTAAACCCTACTTGGAGTGTTCCAAATTCTATCGTTGCAAAAGAACTTTTAGAAAAGATTCAAGATGACCCATACTATCTTGAAGATAGAAATTACAAAATTTATGATGGATGGAATAGAAAGCGAAAGATGGTTGATTCATTTGATATTGATTGGTTTGATTATGATAAAGAGAGTAAAATTCCATTTAATATAGTTAAAGACCCAGGTAGTAGTAACCCTCTTGGAAATGTAAAGTTTATGTTTCCTAACAATTATGCGGTCTATATGCATGACACACCTACAAAAAATCTATTTAAAAAATCGGTTCGTGCATATAGTCATGGATGCATAAGGCTTCATAATCCTCAAAAACTTCTAAAATTTGTCTCAAAAGATTATTTAGAGAGTTCATATGAATCAATAAAATTAAAATTAGATAGTGGCGAAAACTATTCTATTTCTCTAAATAAAAAGATACCAGTTTATGTTAGATACTATACTGCATATGTCGATGAAAACGGTGGTGTTGTCTTTAGTAAAGATATTTATGGATATGATAAAATACATTATAAATTGCTTCAAAAGAATAAATAGATTTACTTGTTAATTGACTTATTTACTTTTCTCTGGTAAACTTCCTCCTTTAAAAGTCTATATTTTATAAAAACAAGGAGTGTTTTTGAGTCAAGATATAATTACAGACGCAAAGAGTATTCATATTTCTAGAAGAAGTTTTTTAAAGAAAACAGCAATTATTACTGGTGGAGCTATCGTTGCACAAAATGAACTATTTGCGAGTAGTTCAGATGTCAAAACGCTTAAATTGCACAATATCCATCAAAACAAAACATACAATGCATCTTTTTTCGAAAAAGATTGCTATAAACTTAGAGGTCTATTTGAAGTCAATAAGGCTTTTATAGATTATAGAGCACATGAGATAACTAGAATAGATGTAGATCTTATCAACCTTTTGTACGATATAAATCTTCATATCGGACTTGATAAAAAGTTTAATGTTATTTCAGGGTATAGAAGCAAACATACAAATGAAGCACTTAGAAAGAGTATGAGAGGTGTTGCAAAAGATAGCTATCATATGCAAGGTAAAGCGGTTGATATATATGTCCCTGGAGTAAGATTGAGAAAATTAAAAGATGTTGCAGTTGGTCTTGGTCGTGGTGGTGTAGGCTACTATCCAAATTCTAATTTTATACATGTAGATGTCGGTCCTGTAAGAACTTGGAGAAGAGGGTAAGAAGAGCAAATACTCTTCTTATTGTTTTAAAATATCGTAATCTTTAGGTATTGAGTAGACAAATCTTTTTTTGTCTATTTGTCTATTTATTGTTTGATTATTAAACTCTATGATAACTTTGTTGTGTATTTCGTCTATATATGAGACGCTCTCTATCTTATCATCACTTACTGTTATTGTGTATTTGATATTGTTGAAATTTGTAACAAATTGATTGTCAGAGATTTTCTTTGCACTTGATAAAAGTTGTAATATATTTGGGACTTTACTAAGTTTTGCAAAGATGGCTTGTTCAAGTTCAGGCTCAATTATAACTATGTTTCCATCTTTATAGTAAATTTTTTTCTCAATTGGACTGTTATATTCCCACAATGCTTGATTATTTTGTTTTGTTGCATACATCTTTCCGCTATATGTGATGCGAGAGTTTTGCTCATTTGTGATACTTTGTTTAAAACCTGACTCCAAAGAGTATAGGTTTTCTATATTTGCACTTAGTAAAGAAACACCTATTAAGGTTGTAGATAATAAAAATTTTTTCAAATATTCTCCTTTAATGTTGAATTATTACACTTTAGCAAATTAAAATTAATATTTTGTTAAAATGAATAACAAATTAAATCAAAGGATTAGGTTGATGCTAACCTCAGTCGTGAATAAAATATTCGGTACCAAAAATGACAAAATTGTTAAAAACTATCTTAAAACGGTCAAACTTATAAATGCTAGAGAGCCACATTTTGAAGAGATGAGTGATGAACAGTTAAAAGAGGAGTTTAATCTCCTCAAAGAGCAAGTACAAAAAGAGGAAAAAAGTTTAGATGATGTTTTGATAGATTCATTTGCAATTACAAGAGAAGTTAGTAAACGAACTACAGGACTTAGACATTATGATGTACAAATGGTTGGTGGATTAGTTTTGCATGATGGCAAGATTGCTGAAATGAAAACAGGAGAGGGTAAAACCCTAGTGGCAACTCTCCCTATAGTTTTAAATGCTATGCTGGGTAAAGGTGTACATCTTGTAACTGTAAATGATTATTTAGCAACTAGAGATGCAGAAGATACAGGACGGATATATAATTTTCTAGGGTATACCATAGGAGTTATTACAAATGATATTCACGATGATCAAGAAAGAAAATCAAAATATGATGCTGATATAACATATGGTACTAACAACGAGTTTGGCTTTGATTACCTAAGAGACAATATGAAGTATGCCTTATCTGAAAAAGCACAGCGTGAGCATAACTTTGTCATAGTTGATGAGGTCGATTCTATCTTGATTGATGAAGCTAGAACTCCTCTTATCATTTCTGGACCTACAAATAGGACATTGGATAACTATGAAAAAGCGGATGAAGTAGCATCTTTAATGAAGAGGGCAACTAAAAAAGATGAAAAAGGTGAAATTGACCAAGAGAGTGGTGATTTTGTTGTTGATGAAAAAAATAGAACAGTTATTATGACCGAAAGTGGTGTTGAAAAAGCAGAAAAAGCGTTTGGAGTTGATAACCTTTATAGTCTTGAGAATGCGTCTTTAAGCCACCATTTAGATCAAGCATTAAAAGCTAGAAATATATTTGAAAAGGATGTTGACTATGTTGTAAATGATGGACAAGTTGTTATAGTTGATGAGTTTACAGGAAGACTTTCAGAAGGTAGAAGATTTTCAGAAGGGCTTCATCAAGCGTTAGAGGCAAAAGAGAGAGTTGAAATTCAAGAAGAGTCTCAAACACTTGCTGATATTACCTTTCAAAACTATTTTCGTATGTATAAAAAACTTGCAGGAATGACAGGTACTGCACAAACTGAAGCCACTGAATTTGAGCAAATTTATAATTTGTCAGTTATCTCAATACCTACAAATGTTCCAATTGAGAGAGAAGATTTAAATGATCTTATATATAAAAGTGAGAGAGAAAAGTTTAATGCAGTTATAGAGACGATAAAAGAGCTTCATAAAAAAGGACAACCTGTGCTTGTTGGTACTGCATCTATTGAGAAGAGTGAACTTTTACACGACTTGATGAAAAAAGCAAAAATTCCTCATACTGTTTTAAATGCAAAACATCACGAAAGTGAAGCAAAAATTATCTTAGATGCGGGTAAGAAAGGTGCTATTACAGTTGCTACCAATATGGCTGGACGGGGTGTTGATATCAAGCTAACTGATGAGATAAAAGAGCTTGGTGGACTTTGTATCATAGGAACAGAGAGGCATGAATCAAGACGGATTGATAATCAATTAAGAGGTAGGTCTGGTCGTCAAGGAGATCCTGGAAAGAGTCAGTTTTACCTTAGTCTCGAAGATAATCTTCTTAGAATTTTTGGAAGTGATAAAATTAAATCTATCATGGAGCGACTGGGAATTGAAGAGGGTGAGCATATAGAGTCAAGAATGGTGACAAGAGCTGTTGAAGGTGCTCAGAAAAAAGTTGAAAACTTGCATTATGAGTCAAGAAAAAATATTTTAGAGTATGATGATGTAGCAAATGAGCAGAGAAAAGTAATTTATCGATATAGAAATGAACTACTAGATGCAGAGTATGATATCAGCGGAAAGGTTGCTGAAAATAGAACGGCTTATGTTATTGATTTACTTAATCGTTGTGAGATTTATGAGGGTATTCCTGAAGAAGAGTATGATATAGAAAAGCTCTTAGCAATACTAAGAGAAGAAATCCTTATAGAGTTTGAAGAAAATCAATTTAAAAATCTTGAAGCAGATGCCCTAGCAAAAGAGTTAGAAACTATACTTTCAAATTTATATATTAAGAAAATGTCAGTTTTAGATGAAAAGAAAAAAAGTGAAATTGAGAAAATTGTATATTTACAAGTTGTAGATAATAGTTGGAGAGACCACTTGTATCAGATGGATGTTTTAAAAACTGGTATCGGACTTAGAGGGTATAACCAAAAAGATCCTTTGACAGAGTATAAAAAAGAGAGTTATGAAATGTTTATGGATTTGATAAGCAGAATTAAATTTGAAAGTACTAAAACACTTCAACTTGTACAACTTCGTGATGAGTCACAAGAGAAAGAGCGAGAAGAGGCTATGGCTAAGATGATGGCTGAACTTGAAGACTCTACAAAAGATATCAAGATGGAACGAGATAGCGTTTTGCAGCCAAGCGAAAAAGAGCATGTTATAGAGAAAAAGATCCCAAGAAATAATCCATGTCCGTGTGGAAGTGGTAAAAAGTATAAAAATTGCTGTGGTAAAAGTGGACCCAAAAAGGGACTTCTAGCTAAGTGAAATCAAAAACTTTAGTACCTTATCTTGTAAAAAAGTATCTACGGTTTGATAGAAGTCAGCCGTTTATCACTATCAGTGCAATATTGGCATTTTTGGGAGTCTCTATTGGTCTGATGGTTCTTATAATTGCTATGGCTATTATGAATGGAACAAGTAAAGAGTTTAAAAGTAAAATCTCTACTATGAGTTATCCAATAACTATCTTACCAAGAGGTGATCAGGTCATTGATATGTATGGTGTACAAGCACTTAGGGATAAATTTCCACATCTTGAATTTAGTCCATATCTCAATTCTCAAGTTATCATAAAACAGGGAGATACTATGGAGGGTGCTGTGCTTTATGGTGTAAACTTTGATGATGAGGTAAAAATCAATAGTATCATTAAAGATGCAGTAAAAGATATAAATATAAGTGGATTTGAGATGATAGCAGGGCAGGGAATTGCTGAAAATTTTGGATTATTTGATGGCACAAGAGTTACACTTGTCTTTACTCAACCACAACCAGGTGGTTTCTCTCTCATACCAACAATGAAACGATTTGTCTATAAAGGAAGTTTTAGATCTGGGATGCAAGCTTATGACCATGCTTATATCTATACAACTATAGAAGCACTATCAAAAGTGTTAAAAATTAAAGACAATAAATACCATGGGCTTCATGTTTACTCAGCTGATCCAATTAAAGAGATTGAAAAGATAAGAGAGTATCTTCCTAGTGATTTAGTTGCAGTTGGTTGGTGGCAACAAAATGGAAATCTTTTTGCAGCTATGGAGATGGAGAAAAAAGCTCTTTTTATTGTTCTTATGCTTATTATCTTGGTTGCATCTTTAAATATCATAAGTTCACTTTTGATGACTGTAATGAACAGACGAAGAGAGATAGCTTTGCTTTTATCATTAGGTGCTACAAAAGATGAAATTAAAAAAGCATTTTTTCTTTTAGGTTCTGTTATTGGAGGTGCTGGGATAGTATTTGGTACATTTTTAGGGCTTTTTGGTATCTTTTTACTTGGTCGTTTTGATATTGTTACTCTTCCTGCTGATGTATATGGTACTAGTAAACTTCCACTTGATTTAGCAACTGGTGATTTTATCTCTATTTTAGTCGGTGCTGTTTTGATAGTTTTAGCCTCTTCATTTTATCCTTCTAAAAAAGCTACCGATATAGATGTTCTTCAAACTCTTAGGAATGAGTAAAGGGAATATCTAAAATAAATAATTTCAAACTATTCATTTTTTTCTATCCATGTCGATATTACTTGTAATTAAAGTGTATGACATGGAGTGATATAGATGATAAAAAGAGCGGCATTTAGTCTTATAGAGCTTGTTTTAGCTATTGTTATTATTGCTATATCGCTTATGACAATACCACTTATGCTAAGTCAAAGTACAAATAATGATTCAGTTTCAATAATGCAAGAGTCTATTTTGGCAACTCGAACAAAAATGGGGAATATCCTCTCTTATCAGTGGGATGCATGTTCTACTATTGAAGAGGGAGTAGCTGGTGCTGAGACTAGGCTAAAAGTTCTTGATGTTATTAATGGGGATCTTGAATTGAATCGTACAATTGTTGAAAATAGGCGTATAGGACATCTTCCTATTGATACAAGGCGTAGATTCCACGCAGTAACACTTAATAATCCCGTAGGACCTATTCGTCCATTAGCTCTTGGATCTGAAGTAAATAAAACAAATATAAGTGGTTTTGATGGAAATATCACGCAGATGCTGGCTGTTAATAATTCAACAGGGTTTGATTATATTAGAGATTTCAATATTACAACAAATGTCTCTTATGTCAGTGATGATACAAATTACTCAAGGCAAAGAGTAAATTTTGATTTTAATGTTAGTAGTTCTGCTAGTATAACAAATGTTAATTTAAGTACAAATATAAAGATGATAGAGATGAATGTCCAAAGTGCTGGTGTCACTCCATTTACATTGAGAGCATTTTCTAGTAATATTGGTCAATCTACTCTATTTTCACTGCCATATTAAGTAGAGGAGATATTAGTGAAACAAATGGAAAAAAGAGCAGCGTTTACTATGATTGAATTAGTAATGGTTATTGTAATTCTTGGTGTTGTTGCTATGATAAGTACTGATATAATCTCTAAGATGTATCAAGGATATATTCGTTCACAAATTGTAAGTGAATTACAGCAAAAAACTGAACTCACTCTTGATCAAATTGCAAAGAGACTACAATATCGTATAAAATCTACAGTAATTGCAAAAGACTCCACAGCTACTGGAACTTTTAAAAAACTCTCTTCAGATCAAAATAACACTTTTGATATGCTTGAGTGGATAGGGTATGACAATGAAAGTTTTTTAGGAGAGTTTAATAATACTATTGGTGCAGGTGCTTTTAGTCCAGGTTGGAGTGGGTTTGTTGATGTCCGTGATTCAAACCGAACTCATGTCTCAACACCTGGTTCCACGCTCTTGTTTGCTGAACGAACTATAATGGCTCTATCAAATGGTGATGTAAACATGTCAGATCCTACAAATGATTACCCTGCTCTTATCTTTAAAAAACAAGAACATTCAGCAACAGTTAGATCACTTGGTCTTCATCCAACAATCAATGAGCATAATGATACATATCGTGTGAGTAGATTTTCAAATAATATATTAGCCTTTGAAGAGGCAACTATAGCAGGTTTAGAAAAAATAGTTTATGAACAGTATTATCTAGCTTGGAGTGCTTATGCAATTGTGCCAGAACCTTCTGTTAGACCAGATGATTTTAATTTAACTCTTCGTTATAATTATCAGCCTTGGCATAATGAGAGATTTGATGATGCAAATACAATTTCTGTACTTTTAGCTGAACATGTTAGTACATTTAGATTTACACAAACGGGAAATATAATAAGTATTAAATTATGTATACAAGATGGAAATAGGACTGGAACTCCTATTGGATTTTGTAAAGAGAAGGCTATATTTTGACAAGAAAAGGATTTGGTTTAATAACCGCAATTGTAGTGATGATAACCGTGGCGACTTTGATGACACTTATGATGTCATTGTCTAGCTCTTCTGTAAAAACAACTGTAGATGTTTATTTAAAAGAGCAGTCAGAACTATTAGCAAGAAGTGCAACAGAATATGCACTTCTTGCCATATCTGGGCATAATAATAGTAATAATTGCATCCAAAATATCGATATTGGATACCCTGAGGCTAATCCAACGCATGAAGCTAATTTAACAATATGGTATATAGGAACCTCTATTCCAAATTGTGCTGGTAGTATTTTAGATAACAATATCACTACACCAGAATCAAATCTTACTGCTATCATAGATGTAGTTGTAAATGTAGTTGCACCTGGTATAACAGAACCCATCAGAGTACATAGAAGAACTATACAAAAACCTTAATGGATTTTAATTTAATAAGGGATATAAACAAATTATTGTAATATTACTATGAATATATTATTTAAGGAAAAATCATGAATATAAGTTTAGTTGGTAGACAAATTGAGTTAACCGAATCTATGAAAGCACATATGAACTCAGCGATTGAGTCTTTGACAAAGTATAATTTGGACATCATCTCTGTAAGAGCAGTTGTGAGTGCAGATGAGAAGAATGGCAAAAAAGGTTTTTCTGTAGAGTTTGCGATAAATTTACCACAAAAAAATACTGTTGTAATCAAGCAAAAAGATAAAGATGTTTATGCAGCGGTTGATTTAGCTATAGATAGAGCACAAAAAGTGTTAAGACGACACCATGACAAGGTTACAGAGCACAAAGCTGTAAAGGTAAGTGAATTTGCAAATTTAAATATACCAGATACAGATAATGAGTATGAGAGTGATAGTGAAATTGATGAAATTGTTCCAATGGAGTTAGAACTTTATAAGCCGTTAGATATCGAAGAGGCATTAGATATGTTAAAACAGAGTAATATGCAGTTTTTTATCTTCAATGATAAAGATGATAAAACAAGAGTTCTATATAAGAGAGCTGATAACAGATACGGATTGTATTAAAATTTAAAATGGTGTGAGCATCTTTTGCTCCACCAAAATATCTACAATATCTTTAAATACAGGTAGTGCACTTTGTGAGCCAAAATGCATAGACCCTCCAGGAGTCGGTTCTATAACTGTAACTCCAATCGTAAATCTATTTTTTATATCGTTGGCAAATCCAAAAAATGAACTATTATAGATATCTGCATATACACCTTTTACTGAGATATGAGCTGTCCCAGTTTTCCCACCAATTCTAAGATCTTTTCTATAAGCTCCCTTTCCTGTACCCTCTTTAACTACTTTTCGTAAAATATGATTCATAACATAAGCAACATCATCACTTATGACTTTTTTACTCTTTTTATGCTCGATTTTTTCTGTTTTCCCATTAGCATTTCTAAAGTAAGAGCCTATGCTTGGTTTTATCCATTCTCCATTATTATTAAAGACATTGTAAGCACATAGGAGTTGAAAAAAGTTTGCTTTCATTCCATACCCATAAGATGCAGTTGCTTTATAGATACTATTTTTGATTTGGTGGATATTTGGGATGGAACCGCTAAGTTCATCAGATATATCGATACCACTTTTTCTTGAGAATCCAAACTTTCTTAACCCCTGAAAAAAGTCGATTTCATCAAGATTTTGTGCAATCTTTGCCATTCCTATATTGCTAGAGTATACTATGATGTTTTCAGCACTTAAGTAGTCATATCTATGTTCATCAGTGATTATTTTCTTTCCAAGTCTGTATCTTCCTTTTTCTGTATTTATTATATCATTTGGATGAATTTTTCTCTCTTGTAGTAAAAGTGAAAATACTATGGGTTTTATAACAGATCCAGGTTCAAATATATAACGAGTTGCTGAAATTGTTGTACTCTCTATATTTGTGATATTTGAAGGATTGTATCGTCTTGAACTTGCAATGGCTATAATTTCCCCAGTTTTGCTATCCATAACTGAAGCTATAATCTCTTTAGCACCAGTTCTTTCTTTTTGAGTATCAAGCATCTCTTCAATGCTTTTTTGAGTTTTTAATGAGATGCTAGTGATGACATCTAATCCATCTATTCTAGTCTTTACTTCACTATTTTTATCTAAAATTATATTGTTATGTACATCTTTTCTACCAACTATTTTAGTACTTTGAATTCCGCTTAATGCTCTATCATAAAACTTTTCAAGACCATACTTCCCTTTGACTGTACGATAGTTTCCTCTTTCATCTTTATGCATAAAACCCAAAACTGGAGAGAGAGTATCTTTAGTTTGAAATTGGCGATATTCACCACTTTCAGTGATAGATAATCCATGCAGAAAAGAGTTACCCGTGATAGGGTCAACATAGCGTTTAAATACTCCAAGTTTGTTAAGATTGGCTCTTAATTGCTTAACATAGCGAGCTGATTTAGAGTCTAGTGTATATGTGAGTTTTACAACACCAAAGTTTGATTGGAGTTTTTCTCTTACTTCATACTCATCCATTTTGCTAAAAATGGAAAAAAGTTTAACAAATAGTTCAAATTTATTAGGATCTATATTTTTAGTATTAACTTCTGCACAATAGAGTTTAGAACTTGCACTTATTGTAAAATTATCTCTACTATATATACCACCTCTTAGTGAGATATCTTTTTCAGCTCTTATGAGATTGGGGAGAGATTTATCTTTTGTTATTATATTTATAAAAGTGCCAAAAAGTATGAGAAATAGTATACACACTATAAAAAATATAAATGCAATTTTAAATTTTTTGCTTTCGGATTGGTTCATTCCCGATTATAATCAATATAGAGTTAAACTATTGATATCTTATCAATAAACTCCAATATTAAATTGGAGTTTTAAGTATCTCTTTATAAGCGTTGAGTGCTTTATTTCTAACCTCTAACATCACTTTCATACTGATTTCTGCTTTATCAATTGTAATCGCAGCACTATGTAAATCTTTTACTCTTCCAGTTGCGATATCGCTTAAAGCTTTATCACTTTTTATCTGCTTATCATTTACCTCATTTAGTGAATCTTGCAAAATTTGAAAAAAATCACTACCACCACCTGATTGTTGGTTATTTACTATATCGTTTTGAAGTGATATAGGTGAGAGTGAATCAACTGTTTTTATCATTCTTTATTCCTTAACCTTTGAGCATTTCAACTGCACTTTGAGCCATAGATTTTGAACTCTGGTATGCAGCTACATTTGCTTGATATGCTCTTGTCGCTTCTATTAAATCGGCCATTTCTATGACGGGATTAACATTTGGAAGTGAAATATACCCATTTGCATCTGCATCTGGATGAGCTGGGTCAAATCGTAATTTAAATGGACTATCATCACGAATAACTTTATCAACTACAACACCCATAAGAGATGGTTTAGCAAATTGTGTTGCATTTGGATCATCTATCGGGTTTTCATCTCTTGTATAATTATTTAACTCTTTTAAGTTTTTATTTAAAAGTTCTTGAAAATCAACAGCTTTAAAAACAGCCTCTCTTCTTCTATATGGCCCACCCTCATCTGTTCTTGTTGTGTTTGCATTTGCAATATTTGAACTTATGAGATTGATCCTAAATCTTTGGGCTGAGAGTCCATAACCACTTATATCAAATCCACTTAAAAATGCCATCTATCTCTCCTATTGTACTTTGCTTGAAGCTTCTATAACACTTTTAAATATCATAGTATTTTTCTTTTTTGCACTTATTAATGCATCATACATCATTGTATTTTTACTCATCTCTGTTGTTTCGATATCTAAATCTACATTGTTCCCATCATTTCTAGTAGGATGCGTACCTCTAAAAAATATCTCTGCATCTAAGCTTGAATTTGATGCCTTAGAACTCATATGTAATGGATTCGTTTTTGCAATCTCAAGTATTGGTAATTTTTTATTTTCAAGCTTATCTGCCTCTTTTGCTAAATAATTCTCAAAACTTACATCTCTAGCTCTATAATAGGGTGTATCAACATTTGCTAAATTTCCAGCAATCAATTTTTGTCTAAGAGAGCGAAAATCTAATGCTTTTTCAACAATTTCAGCTGACATAGTTGTCTTCAAGAGTAGTCCTAAGTTTTTTTATAAATTGAGTAGCACATAATATGCCATAAACAAATAATTAAATTATTTAAATAATTATATCTAAAATTTCATATTAATCAAACTTTTTGTAGTATGCAACAATATTATATTTTGAGGTTTTTATTTGGCTACTGATAAAACTATATTTTTTGTTACAGTAACTCTTATCGTAGTAGGAATTGTATTTTCACTCTCACTTTCAGCTTTTATAGTGCAAAAATATGAATATAGTGATCTATTCTTTTTTACAAGACAATTTACAGTCGGTATGCTTTCCATTTTTGTTATTTGGGTGATTTCCAGACTAAACCCTGATAAACATTTTAATATCCTTGGATTTTCTATATTTTTTATTTTTCTAGCTCTTATGACAATTATGCACTTTTTACCTCCAAGTTATGTCGTTGAAGTTGGAGGAGCTAAAAGGTGGATAAAACTACCTATGAGTTCTCTAGCTCCTGTGGAGTTTTTTAAAGTTGGTTTTATCTTCTTTCTGGCTTGGAGTTTTTCTAGGAAGATTGAACCAGGAGTTGTGAGACTAAGAGATGAATTTTTGATATTTTTGCCATATGTTATGGCTTTTGGTGTAGTAGTATATCTCATCGCTATCATGCAAAATGATATTGGACAAGTGATAGTTTTGGGTACTTCGTTAGCTGTTATGGCATTTATGGCAGGAGCTAGTACTAGGCTTTTTATGTTTTCGATGTTAGGAGCCACTACAGTTTTTATCATAGCGATAGTTGGAAGTGAACACAGAGTTGCAAGGGTAATTTCTTGGTGGAGTAATACACAAAACTTTATACTTTCATTTTTACCAGAAAGTATCTCAGATAGGCTTCGAGTTGATGTTAGTGAAGCTCCTTATCAGATATCAAACTCATTTTATGCCATCAAAAATGGTGGTTTTTTGGGACAAGGGTTAGGTGATGGAACTATAAAACTAGGTTATCTTACTGAGGTACATACTGATTTTGTATTGGCTGGAATTGCTGAAGAGTTGGGTTTGGTTGGGATATTTTTTGTAGTTTCTCTCTTTTTTATACTTATCTTTAGAATTTTAAAAATAGCCAATAGATGCGACAATAAAACCCACTCACTTTTTGCCCTTGGAGTTGTACTTTTGATAGGAACATCGCTTTTTATAAATAGCTATGGAATTACGGGAATTACCCCTATAAAAGGGATAGCAGTCCCATTTTTAAGTTATGGAGGAAGCTCTCTTTTGGCTCACTCTATCGCTATTGGAATGGTTTTGATGATAAGTAAAAAGGTTAGATACTGATGAATATTGCAATTACAGGTGGCGGAACAGGCGGACATCTTAGCATCGCAAAATCTATTAAAGAGGAGCTAAACAAAAGAGATATAAAACCAATTTTCATAGGCTCAACTTATGGACAAGATAAAGAGTGGTTTAAAGATGATGAAGGTTTTAGTGAAAAATATTTTTTTGAAACTTCAGGCGTTGTAAACCAAAAATATCTAGGAAAGTTCATCGCACTTTTTAAAATTTTAAATGCCACTTTTAAATGTCGTGATATTTTCAAAACTCATAAGATAGATGCAGTTTTTTCAGTGGGTGGTTACTCATCAGCCCCAGCCTCATTTGCATCTGTGATATTTAGAAAAAAACTTTTCATCCATGAACAAAATGCAGTTTTAGGAAGATTAAACAAGCTTTTATTAAATAAATCAGAAGTTATATTTTCATCATATTTAGAGAGTTCTCCTGTTTGTGATTATCCAGTTAGAGAGATATTTTTCAAAATTGCAAGAGTAAGAGAAGAAATCAAAACCATCATATTCTTAGGCGGCTCACAAGGAGCAAATGCCATCAATGAATTTGCTATAAAAATCGCACCTATCTTAAAAGAGAAAAACATCAAAATCATCCACCAATGTGGAAAAAAAGATGAGAAAAAATTAATAGAATTTTACAAAAATGAAAAAATAGATTGTGACCTTTTTGCATTTTCTTCAAACCTGCCAAAAAAGATAAAAGAAGCAGACTTCGCAATTTGCAGAGCAGGAGCAGGAACACTTTGGGAACTTACAGCTTCAAAACTCCCCGCTCTTTATGTTCCATATCCATATGCTGCTGGAAATCATCAGTTTTTTAATGCTGAGTATTTGGTTAAAAAAAAATTGTCATTTGTTGTAAATCAAAAAGATTTAAGTAGTTATGATTTGAATCAAATTTTTGATTGTGATATAAAAACTTTAAGTAGTGGACTTGGAGAGTTAATCAGTCCAAATGGTGCAAAAGGTATTGTAGATTATATGTTGAAACTAGATGCAAAGGCTTAAAAGCTAATTTAAGATAAAATATCTCTAATTTACAATGGGGTATGTTGATATGGATATAAGAAGAGAGTTTTTAGACTTTTTTGCTAAAAAAGGTCATAAAATTAGAGAGAGTGCACCGCTTGTACCTGATGATTCTACACTTTTGTTTAACAATGCTGGGATGGTTCCTTTTAAAAATATTTTTACAGGAGATATACCAACTCCAAATCCTCCAAGATATGCAAGTTCACAAGTTTGTTTAAGAGCTGGAGGTAAACACAATGACCTTGAAAATGTAGGCTATACAAATAGACACCATACTCTTTTTGAGATGCTTGGGAATTTTTCATTTGGGGATTATTTTAAAGAGGAAGCTATCTCTTATGCTTGGGAGTTTGTGACTGAGGTTTTAGAGTTTCCCAAAGATAAGTTATGGGTTACAGTGCATGAGAGTGATGATGAAGCGGAAGAAATTTGGCAAAAACATATCTCAAAAGAACGCATTATGCGGCTTGGGGATGAGGATAATTTTTGGCAGATGGGAGATAGTGGACCTTGTGGACCTTGTAGTGAAATTTTTTATGACCAAGGGGAGGAGCATTTTAACTCTAGTGAAGACAAGATGGGAGGCGAAGGAGATCGCTTTTTGGAGATTTGGAATTTAGTTTTTATGCAGTATGAGAGAGATAAGAGCGGTACTTTGAGACCACTTCCAAAGCCTTCTATCGATACTGGTATGGGGTTAGAGAGAGTTGTTGCTATAAAAGAGGGGAAGATTAGCAACTATGATACTTCTTTGTTTATGCCTATTATCAAAGAGGTTTCTAAAATTTCAGGAGTTTCATACAAGTATAAAGAGGGGGCTAGTTTTAGAGTTATAGCTGATCATATTCGTGCGGTTTCATTTCTTTTGGCTCAGGGTGTAAACTTTGATAAAGAGGGTAGAGGGTATGTTCTTCGTCGGATACTTCGTCGAGGGGTTAGACATGGGTATCTTTTAGGCGTTAGAGAGCCTTTTATGTTTAAGTTGGTTGATGTTTTGGTGGATATTATGAAGGGTGAATACTCTTATTTGGCTGAAAAATCACAAAATATAAAAGAGCTTATTAGGATTGAAGAAGAGAGATTTTTTAAGACTATTGCATCTGGGTTGAAATTGTTTGAAGAGGAGCTTTTAAAAACTAAAGATATTTTTAGTGGTGAGGTTTCATTTAAACTTTATGATACTTTTGGGTTTCCACTTGACTTGACACAAGATATGCTTAGAGAGGTTAGAAAAGAGGTTGATATCTCTACTTTTGATAAATTAATGAGTGAGCAAAGAATTAGGGCTAAAGCTTCTTGGAAAGGTAGTGGAGATGAAGCATCTAGTGGAGATTTTAAAGTTCTTTTAGAGAAGTTTGGGGTAAATCGTTTTAGCGGATATGAGACTCTAAAACAAGATACGAAAGTATTGGCTCTTTTGGATAAAGAGTTTAAAAGAGTTAAATGTTTAGAAAAAGGCGATATTGGTTGGGTATTTTTGGAAGTATCGCCATTTTATGCACAAAGTGGCGGACAGGTTGGAGATTGTGGCGAGCTTGAAAATAGGGCAAAAGTGTTAGATACTCAGAAGTTTTTTGAGCTTAACCTCTCAAAAGTTGAAACCCAAGTTACTATAAAGGTAGATGACAATGTAACTGCTATCGTAGATGCATCTAGAGTTGAGATACAAAGACACCATAGTGCAACTCATATCTTGCACTCTGCATTAAAAGAGATTTTAGGCTCTTTAGTTTCACAAGCTGGAAGTTTAAATGATGATAAAAGAGTTAGATTTGATTTTTCGCATCCAAAGGCATTGACCGCTTTGGAGATTTCACAAATAGAAGATTTTGTAAATAGTGTTATATCAAGAGGTGTGAGTGTAAAGACAGATATCATGAGCATAGAAGATGCAAAAAATAGTGGAGCTATGGCTCTTTTTGGGGAAAAATATGGTGATGAGGTTCGTGTTGTATCTATAGGAGATGTGAGTTTGGAACTTTGTGGTGGTACTCATGTAAAAAACTCTTCGGAAATAGGTATGTTTTTTATCACTAAAGAGAGTGGGGTAAGTGCAGGAGTTAGGCGAATAGAAGCGGTTTGTTCTAAAAGTGCTTTAAATTTGGCTAAGAACTTTAGAGCAAAATTATCTGAGGTTTCTAGTGAAGTTAAAAACAGAGACCCACTTCTTGGAATTAAAAAACTTCAAACTGATATCAAAGCTTTAAAAGATGAGATTTTAACACTTCAAAAGGCTGGGAAAAAAGAGATAGAGTTTGAAAATATTTCTGGTGTTGATGTTGCTGTTTGTGTTGTTGAGGCTGGAGATATAAAAGAGATGATTGATGAACTTAAAAATCAAAAAAACTCACTTGCTGTTATGCTTCTAAGAAAAAATGGTGACAAGGTTATGATAGCAGCTGGAGTTAAAAATGCTGATATAAAAGCAGGAGCTTGGATAAAAGAGATAGCACCGATTTTAGGTGGAGGTGGGGGTGGAAGAGATGATTTTGCACAAGCTGGTGGGAAAGATATCTCAAAGATAGATGAAGCTTTGGAAAAATCAAAAGAGTATGTTAAAAATTTGCTTACATGATTGAGTTTTACCATAGTTATTCAAATATTATTATACTCAGTCATATCATCTGTGCTGTGATTTGGTTGGGGTCGATGATAGGATATGTAGTTGCATCTTATCCCTCTATCAAGCAGATTCCAAATGAGAAGCTTTTAGTTAGAACTTCTATAAGAACACTAAAAAGACTCTATCAGATGATTATTATTATCTCTTTAGTTTTGGGATGTACTGGCTTGATTATGGCTGTTGGTGCATCCTATGAGAGCAAAAACCCAGTTCTCTCTACCATCATAAATACAAAAGAGATTTTATGGGTTTTTATGTTTGTAAATGTTTTGATAGCTTATTATAAAGTCTTAAAAGCAAAGAAGAAGTGTATGGCAAGTGACGCAGCAGGAGCTAGGGACAATATTAGACTTATATCAAATTATTTGATTGTTATCAATATATTTTTAGGATTTGTCGCTGCATATTTTGGGATGATGCTTAGAAATTGAAAAAGGTATTGGGAACTCATATGTTGGCTGAGTATAAAGAGTGTGATTTAAGAGTTATAAATGATGTAAGAGAGGTTGAAAAAGCACTTTTAGATGCTGCAAAAGTTGCTGGAGCATCTGTAGTTGCTAGCTCTTTTCATAGGTTTGATCCTTGTGGGGTTAGTGGTGTTGTGATAATTTCAGAGAGTCATTTGGCGATTCATACTTGGCCTGAACACTCATATGCTGCTGTTGATATATTTACTTGTGGAGAGGATGTTTCACCAAATAGAGCATATGAATATCTCAAAATGGTTTTTAAGACAACGAATGCATCTTCAAAAACAGTTTCAAGAGGAGTGCTGGATTGATTAGATTAGCATCCCAGTCTATATCTCGTGCAAAGATTTTAAGAGATTTTGGTGTAGAGTTTATTCAAGAGGCTTGTGATTTTGATGAAGATATGATTGAGGCTAAAAGACCCAAAGAGTTTGTATATCTTGCAACTTTAGGTAAATATAAAGTTTGTAAAGAGAAGTTTGGTTTAGAGATTCCTCTTTTGGTTGCTGATACTGTTGTTACCGCTGATGGTAAGATTTTGCGAAAAGCAAAAGATAGAGAGGATGCAAAAGAGATTTTAGAGCTTCAAAGTGGAAATGTTACAACTATCATAACTTGTATGATTTATGAGTCAAAAGATCTCTATTCTTTAGATATAGCTACAACTGATTATAGATTTTCTCAGTTTGAAGATAGTGATTTGATAAGTTATCTTGATAGTGGTGAGTGGGAAGGAAAAGCAGGGGCTTGTATGGTGGAGGGATTTTGTAAAAAATATATCAAAGAGGTTAGAGGGCTTGAAAGTACAGCTATGGGACTTGGGATAGAGAGACTTTTGCCTTTTATAAAAAGTAGTAACAATGTATGAAAAAGAGTTAAAGGCTATCAAAAAGGTAAATCTTTATAGAGAGCGTGAAATTTTTTCTGATGATTTGATTGACTTAGCATCTAATGACTACTTAGGATTTAGCGAAGATAAGGAGCTTTTTAAAAGTGCATATGAGAAGGTTTTAACTTACAACTCTCACTCTCCCAAGGCTTCACAACTTGTAAATGGCTATCATCCTTTGCATAAGGAGTTTGAAGAGTATCTTTGTAGAACCAATGGGTTTGAAAAAGGGATAGTTGTTGGTAGTGGGTTTTTGGCAAATTTATCTCTTATCGAAGCACTTCCTAGAAAAAAAGATTTGCTTGTATTGGATGAGTTTTACCATGCGAGTGGGATTTTGGCTTCAAAGCTTGTAGATGCAGAGGTGGTTTTGTTTAGGCATAATGACCCATTGCACCTAAAAGAGATATTAAACACTTATGAGTTTAATAGAGCTATTGTTTGTGTTGAGGGTATTTACTCAATGGAGGGGGATATATTAAATAGAGAGATTTTTGATATATGTAATGAGAAAAATATTTTACTTATAGTTGATGAAGCTCATAGTGCTGGAGTTTTGGGAGATAATCTTTTGGGAGTGTTTGAATATTATAATATCACTCCTAAAAGTAATCATATCAAGATGGGAACTCTAGGTAAAGCTTATGGTAGTTATGGGGCTTATATTTTGGCGAATTTTGAGATAATAGACTTTTTACAAAATCGTGCAAAGGCGATTATTTATGCTACTGCACCTTCTGTTTTTGATATCTCTTTTGCTTTTTGTGCTATGAAAAAGATAGAGAGAGAATTGGAATCTATAAAGATAAAAAAAGAGAAAATTTCTTTGGTTGTAAAGGATGTTTTTGGTGTCAAAATGGATGGATTGATTTTAAAACTAGATGTAAAAAGCTCTCATAATGCTCTTTTACTTAAAGAGGAAGCAAAAAAAAGAGGTTTTTTGATAGGTGCTATTCGCCCACCTACTGTTAAAAAAGCAATTCTTAGAGTTATACCTAGAATCTGTACGCCTACTTTAGTATTGGAGAAGTTTCTTTTGGAGTTAAACGATGAAAATAACCGTCAATAAACTTATTATAAAAAATAAGGAAGAAGAGCTTGTAAATATCTCATTTGAGATAAAAAATTCATTGGCTTTGGTAGGACAAAGTGGCAGTGGAAAGTCATTGACTTTAAAAGCACTTTTAAATATGCTCCCTTCAAATTTGACTCAAACACTTGATTTCAAAGCAGACTTCAAACCACAAAGAGGTAAAAATATCTCAATAGTGCCTCAAAACCCTTTTACAGCACTCTCTCCACTAACAAGGATAAAAAAACAGTTTATGCTAGATGCAAACGAGGCAAAAGAGTATATGAAGATGGTAGGTCTTGAGACAAAACTTTTAGATAGATATCCTTCAGAGTTAAGCGGAGGACAACTCCAAAGGGTCATAATAGCTATTTCTCTAAGCTCTAAACCTAAACTCTTACTTTTGGATGAGCCTACAACTGCCTTAGATTCTGATTCTAAAAGAGCTATTTTAGAACTGATTTTAGAGCTTCAAAAAAAGGTGGGTTATAAGATACTTTTTGTAACTCATGATATAGAAGCTACTAAAGAGTTATGTCAAGATATAGCTATCTTAAAAAATGGTACAATAGTCGAGAGGGGTTCTGTTTTAGAACTATTTGATAATCCAAAAGATGACTATACAAAAGAGTTGATAGAGTCAAATTTTAAACATCGAGGAAAAAGAGTATGAAAGTTATAAAGTTGATATTAAAAATATTTGGTGCACTTTTTCTTGTTGCCATTATAGCAGGACTTATTGCATTTGGTTATTTCTCAAATCAAGTTAAATTAGATGCGGATAGGCTTATTGACTATAATCCAAACACAACAACAAGGGTTTATGATAGAAATGGCGAACTCATTGCCAATCTTTTTAGTGATAAACATAGATTATATGTGCCGTTTGAGGGGATTCCTCCCAGGCTCATAGAAGCCTTAATCGCTATAGAGGATACATCATTTTTTGAGCATGATGGTGTAAATTATGAGGCGATATTTAGAGCAGCAATCAAAGATGTAAAATCTATGAGTTTAAAAGAGGGAGCTTCAACCCTCACACAACAACTCATCAAAAATACAATTTTGACAAATGAGAAAAAGTTTAAAAGAAAAGTAAATGAAGCGATTTTAGCACTAAAGCTTGAGAGCGAACTGTCAAAAGAGGAGATTTTAGAGAGGTATCTAAATGAGATTTATTTTGGGCATAGGTATTATGGTGTTAGAACTGCGGCTTTGGGTTATTTTAGAAAAGAGCTTAAAGAGTTAAATTTAAAAGAGATGGCAATCCTTGTTGGGCTTCCAAAAGCGCCGAGTAGTTATGACCCGACAAGAAGACCTGATTTATCTTTTGCAAGAGCAAATACTGTACTTTTTAGAATGAAGAAACTTGGTTGGATTTCAGATGAAGAGTATCAAAAATATGAGCAGTTTGAGCCAACAATTTATGATGATACACTAACTCAAAACAAAACTCCCTATATAACTGATCAAATCCTTCGTGAACTAAAAGATGAGTATCCAGATATCAGAACGGGCGGGTATTCTATACATACAACTATTGATTTTGAGCTTCAAGAACTTGCTAAAAGATCACTTCAAATAGGCTATTTTGAGATATTAAAGAGGGCTGAAAATTTAACAGGAGAGGATGTTATTGATTATAGTGATTTAAATGGTGCTATTGTTGTTTTGGAAAATAATAGTGCTGAGGTTTTAGCTCTTGTTGGAGGAGTTGATTATAAAAAAAGTGCCTACAATAGAGCATCACAAAGTCTTAGGCAGCCAGGTTCTTCATTTAAACCTTTTATTTATCAAGTTGCATTAGATGCAGGATATTCAACACAAAGTAGATTAACAGATATATCAAGAACTTTCTCTTATGAGGATAAAGATGAAGAGAAAGAGTGGAAGCCAAAAAATTATTCTAAAAACTTTTCTGGAATGGTAACTCTTCGTCAGGCATTGATACACTCTAAAAACTTAGCTACTATTAATTTAGTAAATGAGTTAGGATTGAGTACCGTTCATAGAGAGATTAAAAAGATGGGTTTTAAGAATATACCAGCTGATTTATCTATAGCACTTGGGACTTTTGGTATATCGCCACTAAAATTTAGTGGTTTTTATACAATATTTTCAAATTATGGAAAAAGGTTAGAACCGATTTTAGTAAAAAGAGTGATTACAAAAGAGGGTGATGAAAAAACTTATACAGCAAGAGAAGAGATTGTAACAACTGATGCTCAAAGTTTCCTTATAACTTCTATTTTAAGAGATGTTGTAAAAAAAGGAACAGGAAGAAGAGCAGGGGTAAAAGGCATAGAGTTAGCTGGAAAGACAGGTACTACAAATGACTATAAAGATGCTTGGTTTTGTGGCTATTCTCCCGAGATACAAACTCTAGTATGGTTTGGCAAGGATAACAATAAAGCGATGTACAAGGAGACAGGTGGAAAAGCTGCAGCTCCAGTATTTGCAAATTTTTATAAAGAGTATCTTGAAATTCATCCAGAGACTAAAAGAGTTTTTGATGTACCAAAAGAAGTTCGCTCAGTTAAGATAAAAGGAAATAGAGAGTACTTTACACCTATATCAAAACCACCAAAAAGTAATACAAATGAGAGTTCAAACTCTAATGAAGAGTTGTTATTTTAAGTTATAAAACTTTCTATACCAATCTATAAACTCAGAAATTCCTTCTTTTAAAGAAGTTTCGGGTTTATAACCTAAATCTTTAATCAAATCGCTAGTATCTGCATAAGTGCTATAAACATCTCCCTTTTGCATCTCCATCATGTTTTTTTCTGCTTTTTTTCCTATCTTTTTTTCCAAAGTTTCTATAAAGTCCATAAGTTTTACAGGAGAGTTATTACCAATATTGTATATTTTGTAAGGAGGAGTTAACAAGGGAGGATTGTCAATAACTTTTACAACTCCTTTTGCTATATCATCTATATAGGTAAAATCCCTTTCTAACTTTCCATTGTTAAAGACATTTATAGATTTATTTTCCAAAATTGCCCTTGTAAAGAGAAAAGGAGCCATATCAGGTCTTCCCCATGGTCCATAAACTGTAAAAAATCTTAGCCCTGTGGTAGGGAGATTAAAAAGGTGACTATAAGTGTGTGCCATAAGTTCGTTTGATTTTTTAGTAGCTGCATAGAGTGAGATTGGTTTATCAACATTGTGTTTTGTGCTAAAGGGTTGTTCTTTGTTTAATCCATAAACAGAAGAGCTACTAGCATAGATGAGTGCTTTTATGCCATTGTATCTACAACACTCTAGTATATTCATAAACCCTACGATGTTGCTTTGTATATATTCGTGAGGGTTTTCTAATGAATATCTTACTCCAGCTTGTGCAGCTAGATGGCAGACGTGAGTAAACTTTTCTTTTTCAAAAAGTCTTTCCAAGCCTTCTCTATCTTCAAGATTTAGTTTTATAAAAGAGTAGTTTTTATATTTTGTGCTTTTTATTAGCTTATTATACTCTATATCTTTTTGCTCTACTCCTGTATCTTTTAATCTTCCATATTTTAAAGATGTTTCATAGTAGTTATTTATATTATCTAAACCGATTACTTCATCATCTCTATTTAAAAGTCTTTTACAAACACTGTGTCCAATAAATCCAGCAGTTCCTGTAAGAAGTATTTTCATAGATTTCCTAAAGCATCTAAATTTATATTATAGATAAATCCTATTTTTGCATAACCATATTTTTTTTCATACTTATGTTTTGTATATTCATTGTATAGATAAGGGATAACTCCATTAAATTGATTAAGCATCGCTTTTCCACCTATGAAAACTCTAAAATCTTCATTTATATTTTTGGATATTGAACCATTTAATATATGGTTGTCATCTGTTGCATCTAGTTTTGATTCTCGCCCAAATATTTTAAGGTATTCGTACCCAGCTTCAAAGATAAAATCTTGATATTTTAATGCATAATTAAAACCAGCAAATAGTGTTTTTTCATCTCTGTTTAAATCAAGTAAGCCAAATTCTTTGATTGCATCTGCAATTATCTGACTATTTGATGGTTCAAGCGTGATAAGACTTTCTATTGAAGTAGTTTTTAGACCAGAGTATAGTTGAAGTATAGAGTTTTGAAATTTAATTCCTGTTAATCCTCTGATAAAAAATGATGTATCACTCATATTAGCGATACGAATAAATGGCGGTAAAACACCATCTTGGTCAAAAATGGTTAGTGTACTACCCTTAAATTCAAGACCTGTACCATTAAATTTTATACTAGTTCCAGGTTTCATTTTTTGTAACATAGAATTTAGTGTAGATACCTTTTTGATATCTAAATCATCAGCACTATTTAGAGTTACTCCAAAATCGATTGAAAATGTCTGAAAAATATTTTTAGGATTGTGATATAGATTGATTTTAGTAAATATATTATTCTTTTTGTTTTTAAGTTTTGTATCTGCATAATTTACACCCAGATACTCAAAATCATAATATATAGCACTATAGTCATTAATCCCATATCCTAAAGATATATCAAAACCACTTGCATCTCCCATAGCGCCAAAGTTTCTACTTCCAAGTTCTTGCTCTTTAATATTTAAAATATCAATAGTGTCATTAATACGGTTGTAATTTGCTTTTATACTAAGCGTGTTTTTAGGAAGTGGACAGAGGCAGATTCCTTGTGTTGTTTTGTTAGCATTTTGGGCTAAGAGTGGTAAAAATCCAGATAGTAGTAGTGCAAATAGTTTTTTCATATTTATCTCTCCAAATCAAAGCTATAAACAAAACCAAATGTGCTGTATCCAAAATTTTGATTAAATTCATTTTTAGTTTTTTCATTATATAGGTAAGGGATTATACCATTATATTGATTGCTAAAATATTTTATTCCTATAAAAATTAAAAGTTTTTCATTTAATGCTCTAGAGAATGTAAGATTAAAAATATTATTGCTTTTTTTAACATTATCAATATCTCTGCTAAAAAGTCTTAAATATTCATATCCTGTTTCAATCAAATACTCTCCTAGCTCTAAGGTATATTGGAATCCTACATTAAATGCGACTTCATTTCTTTCATATGATATAGAGTCTAGCTTGGTATTTATACTTGTATATTTTAATCCAAGATAAAAATCTAAAATACTAGATCTTATTTTTGAACCCACTAAAAGTCTCATATATAATGAGTTATCATTCAAATCACTCATCTTTGATATTCCCAAGTTTGAGCCAGTGATTGATAAATCATTTGCACTGTTATGAATGAATCCTATATCTGTTGAAAATGTATTGAACATGGCACTTGGATTATGATATATATTTAGTTTTACAAAAATATCATGTTTTTTATTTTTTAAACTTTCTCCTGCATAATCAATATTCTCATACTTGAAATTATAAAAAAGTGAAGTATGTTTATAGAGACCATAACCTAAAGTAAAATCAATACCGCTTAAGTTTCCTAAGCTTCCATGGTGACTAGCCTTTCCTGCGGTATCGTTTCGAATACTAAAAATATCTAAACTTTCGCTTATTACATTGTAATTTGCTTTAATACTTGTCTTTCCCAGAGGAAGAGGATATGAGCGTATATTTTGTGATGTGGCTGAGACATTTGTAGCTTGTAAATATAAAATAGATAAAAGAAACAGGGATACAATTCTAATCATGAAAACACCTTAATTTAAAATGATAGTTCACTTTCTCTCTCCTTTGAACCTTTTATAAACTCTTTAAAAAATACAAAAAAGATACCAAGAATGATAGAAGTGATAAAAGCAACTATTATAATCAAAGCTCTTTTAGGTCCTGCTTTATCCTTAATATACGCAACTTGTGGCTTTGTAAGTTGTTTTACCATATAAAACTCTCCAGCTTGTGAAAGGACTTTCTTTTTAACCAGTGCTGAAAGTAGTTCGCTAATATTAAACTTTAAATCAAGGTTCTTAGCACTTTGTAGTTCACTCTCATAATATAATACTTGTTCATCCAACTCTTTTAAATCCAGCTTTTTTACATAGTCACTCATCTCTACGAGATAGATATCCACTAATTTTTTTGTCATAAAACGATCTTCAAGTTTTGCACTGAGTGTTATTGCCCCAGATTCTTTATCTGTTGATATCGATAAAATACCTTTGAGACTCATATAGGTATTATAGATGAGTTCTTCTTTGTCTTTTTCTCCTTTGTTGGAAGAAGAGTTAAAAAGATCATAAACTTCTCTTTTGTTGGCCGCAAATACAAAGTTTTTCTCTATATTTTCAAGTTTAAGCATTTGGTCAATATTATATTTTTCAATAATATATTTATTAAAAGAATAATTACCAAGTAAGTTCTTAAAAAGCCCAGAGATATCCATACCACCCCCACCACCTAAATTTATACCAGCCATTGCAGCCATTGCAGCTGCACCTGCACCTACACTTGGCTTATCATTGTCCTTTGGGACAAGTATAGTAGAAGAGGTATAAATATTTGGTATTTTCAAAGCATAAAGAAGAGCAAATGAAGTAATTAAGAGAGATATTATGGCAATTGTAAATTTATTTTGCCAGATAGTGCTAAAGAGCTCTCTCAAATCAATTTCATCTTCTTCTATGTAATGTCCTCTATCTTGCATTTGTAAATTATCTCTCATTATAATGCACCGACTGTTCGCATGGCAGCAACAGTAAGTGTCAATTTATAAAAAATATCAGCCACTTCGCCCACTACATCTATACCTCTTTGAAACATAAGTTTTTTAGGTACGATGATTATATCACCTTTTTTCACATTAACTTTATTTGAGCTAAAGAGGTAACTTCCCATACTTGCTTTTTGTGCTTCACCATTAGCATGCATTACATAGATATGATCTGTATCTGCGATTTCTGTTAAACCACCGCTTTTAGAAATATAATTGCTAATATTGTCACCTAAGTAAATTGAAGCCATTGGGTTCATAACTTCTCCACTTACAACAACAGTATCGTTAAACGCTGGAATATAGAGTGTATCTTTATCTTTGAGTGTTAAATCACTAGGAGTACCTTTAAGATTGCCACTTACATGTGCACTGCCAATAGCTCCATATCCAGAACACAAGGCATTTTCATTATAACCTAAATTTATTGCGATTCTTCCAATCGGTGTTAATTCTTCTGCCTCATTTATGAGTGATTCCACCGCTTTTATGCTTTCATTAATATTGATAGAGCTTACAGATTTGCTTCCAGAAGCTCTAAGACTTGCATATATCACTTGCTCTTTAAGTTTTGAAAGCTCAACTCTTAAGCTCTTTTTTTGAAGCATTGCTATTTCAGCTCTTGTAAAGATTGCACCATATAAAAAAGCGTCATTTGTATAGCCACCTGCTCTTTGAATCACTGAAGAGAGTTTTTCTCCACTATGTATGATATAAGTTCCTGGAAATTTTACTTCTCCTTTTAAGGTTATAGATTTTCTCTCGTGCCAGTTTGGAATTCGTTTTATATTGATTTCATCATGTGCTTGAATAAGAAATGTTCCTATATCTTTAAGATCTACATTAAAAATCTTTTTTTGTCTCTCTCCATTTTCTACATAATATCTGATGATTTCACAAGTTTTTGGATAAGCTCTTTCATTTAACCCTCCGGCACTTTCGATAAATTTTTTCAAAGTCATAGCTTCGGCTACTTCATATTTTCCAGGTTTGACAACTTCACCTACTATATGTGCCACTTTTGTTGGATTTGTTTCAAAAAAATCAAATAGATAAACTGCATCAAAAGGTTTGAGCATATAATTTGGGTTTTTATCGTAGTTAATAATTTTTACATCAGCTTTATTATGTTTTACATCATAATTGATTATCTTAACTCTATTTGTGTCAAATGAGCCTTTTATGCCTGCTGCATATATAAGATCTTTTAGAGTCATGCCTTTTGTATAGAGGTGTTTTCCCTCTTTCATTAATAAAGTTGTCTTTTTGGCTTGTTTTAACTCTTGTTCTGTAAAAGCTTGAGTAATCGTAACAAATTGATTTAGCCCAATATCAAGATGATTGTATATGTATAGGATATCTTTGTTTAAAAGAGTAAAATCTTCAGTTTTATCTAAAATATTGCTTAGATTTATACTTATCATTTGCGGAGTAAGGTCATCATCTACTCTTTTAACAACAGCATAATCTAATTTAGTATTTTCTAAAAAGAAACTGTTTAGTTTACCGCCCCTAATTTCTCTTTTTAATAACTTAGATAATTTTATGGAGTTTGAATTAAGTTCTCTCTTTCCTTCTGTTACAACATTTCCGATTATTTCTATATATCTCTCATTTGTTGATCCCATCTTGCCTACATATATTTCATCTCCATCTTTTAGTATAAAACGGCTAGCTTCTCTTAGTGTAATTTTATGATATTTAATCTGTTTGTTGTTGGCATATCTTTTTATGTGGATATTAAGTCCATCTGCCTCAGTTTTTACACCACCTGCAAGTTGCAATATTTTAGAGAGTGGTTCTCCTGCTTCTATTTCAAATATTGCCTCTTTGTTAACGGCTCCTTCTAGCCATATAAGACCATAAGCTCTTGGT
Source organism: Campylobacterales bacterium (assembly GCA_027066435.1). Taxonomy (GTDB): domain Bacteria; phylum Campylobacterota; class Campylobacteria; order Campylobacterales; family QNZT01; genus SZUA-1433. The sequence continues at coordinate 67,851 of JAMONX010000046.1, read as the reverse complement.
ACATGAATTGTGTCATTTGGCTGAAGTACAACATCCCCTTGATCTGATCCTATACTTAAAAGATGATAATAATCAACTGTTGCAATTGTTTGACCAGCTCGTTTTACTTGAATGTTTCGTACTGATCCTACATTTGAAACGCCATTTGCCTCTATAAGAATATCTTTGACACTTGAGACCGAACTTGTATTAAAAATTCCTGGAGCATTGACAAAACCTGTAAGAGTTATCTGTACTGTAGAAAACGAGTTTAAATCAACAACAACTTCACTATTTTTATAAGAACTTGAAAGATAGTTTGTCAATAGCTCTTTTACTTCATCATATTTTTCTCCGGCTACTTTAACTGGTCCAATTTCTGGTATATTTATATTTCCTTGGTTATTAACCTTTAGAGTGTGTTTTTGATTTGTAGCTCCATAAACCCAAAATCTAACAGTATCTCCACGGTTTATAATATAACTTGAAGGAACATTGACATTTTTTTTAGATATTTTATTTTTATTCCTGAAAAACTCTTTTGAAAATCTTTGAAGCTTTTTTCGGCTTCTTCCTTTGTGTACTGATTTAATTCGCATAAGTTCTTCATCATTTGAAAGATATCGTTGTGGATTTAGTCTAAGAGTTCCATAAGTATCTATATGTTTTTGGAGTATCTTTTTACTGTCTTCATCTGATGTCTCATTTTCTGAAGTCTCTTTGCCATCAGACTCAATAACATTATCAGCTATCGGTTCACTTTTTTGTGCAGCATCAATTAAAGTTCCTTCTCCTTTGTGTTGCTTTATTGCTTGTTTGGCTTGAGGAGTGTTTAAAAGCGATGGATTTTTCGATAACATCTCTTTTGCTTGTTGTATTTGAGCTCCAGTAATTCCATATAGTGTTGTTGTAATAAAAAAAATCATAAACAAGTGTAATTGTAATTTCATAGGTAAATGGTATCCTTGATAGTTTAAGATATTGAATTATTAGTATATGATTTTATAGTTTAATACTTTATATGTCCAGAAAAGTAACATATTGAAAAGAATAGACAAGAAAACAAGAAAAAAATTAAAGAAAATTTATTTTCAGTAAAATAATAAATTAATTTAAATAATTAAATATATTTAATTGTTTTATAGTAAAATATAGTATGTTTACTAATAATTTAAGCATTAATTAAAGAAAATAGTTCTTAAGGTTACAATAGGTAAAAAGAGATATTATTATTTAAACTAAAATTAAACTTAACTAGATATGATACTTTTAAAATAATGCTTACAAAGGGAATTAAATGAAAAAAAGAGTATTAATCAGTATTGTATTGGCAGGTACATTAATATTAGGAGGGTGTAATAATAGTGTAGAGCCACCTATTGATAATAGTGGTGCTGGTCTTGGAGGACTTGGCGGAGATACACAAGATGATTCAAGTATAAAAGTAGTGACAGCTAATGGAACTACAGTTAGTGTTCCAGCAGGTTCGGCTACAACAGTTAGCCGTGGAGATAATACGCGTACATCTGTTGTTCATTCTGAGTTAAATGAGTGTGCAGACAAGACAACGGGTTCTCCTGTGGTTTGTGGTCCAAAAGAGGGAATTACTTATGTCTTTCAATCAGATTTTGGATCATTGGGCGGTGCTATTACAGGGTTGGGTGATTTAGATAATGATGCATCTACTCCAGATGGCGGTGTGCTACTTTTTGATGCTTTAACAGCATATAATGGTACAGTATTTGATACACCACTAGAGGGCAACCCACAAGAAAATCGTATTCATGAAGTTTATATTCCGACAAATTATATTGTTTTATCAGATACAGCAAAAACTGATAGTGTAAATCAACGATATGAGTATATGCGAACATATCTTGCAAATGTTTGCAATATTCAGTGTATGGCAGCAGAGCCTGAAAATAATCCATATTTTGATGACGGCAATAATTCTACTCCTTTAAATAATAACAGAGAAGCTGGAAAATTTTTAGCTACATATGTTATGCATTTTACAAGAGGGGTTGGAGAATTAGATCTTTTAGAACAATTTAAAACAGATACAACAAATTTAGAATATTTGACAGTATCATTTGAGTTAGATGTAGAGAGGGTTGATGGAAATAGCAGTAAACTTAGGTTCTCTTCACCAGCAAATACTCCAATTGTTTTGCGTGCTAAAAAAGTGGGACAATTAGGTGTACAGGTTGAAACATCAAATTTATCTATAAATAGTATATTGCATCCTAGTCAAGGTTATGTAAATAGTGCTTTCTCTATCAACATGGCAAAGTATTTTGATAAATTGATTGAAAAAGGTGAAAGTATCGGTGTTGCAGATTATGCAAAAGAGATTTTGGTAGAAAACTTTACTAATCCTTGGCCTGTAAAAATCTATGGAACACTTCACGAAATGAAAAACGGTTCATTTGAGAGAAGTTTTGTGAGAAATCCTGCAGAGTTAAATGCTACTTTGTTTGGTTTAGATATGACAGGTTCTCATGCTCCAGCTTATTCACTTACTAATGGAAATACAAACCAAGCAATTAAATTTAACATTGTATATCCTGGTGGAGTTTACAATAAACTATCTAACTAAACCTAAGCCTTCTTGGCTTAGGTTATCTACTTATTCTAAGATTAATTTAAATTTTATTGCCTGAACAGCTCCATTATCAAATGCATCAACATATGGATTTGAACTTCCCCCTAGATTTAAAGCAAAGTTAGCTGGTTCAAAAGTTCCAGGATTCCTGATAAATGATTTATCAAAAGTTCCATTTGGTAGTTTCTCATGTAGAGTAAAGTGTATTTTAATTGGACCTTCTTGAGTAGTGTTTTTTACTAATATCTCTTTAGCCGCATCTGCAACCCCAGCACTATCTCCATCAGCTATGAGTCTATCAAAGTATTTTCCAGGATTAAATGAAAACTCATCTCCAATTGTTCCAGCAGCTAAATCACCATTTTCTGTAACTATCATAACTCCAGTTGAATCATCTAGCTTTTTTGCAGTTAACAATACTTTACTATCTGCTGGTGTTTCAAAGTAGTATTTATCATTTGTTTTTGTTACATCCATTTGGATTGTGGCACTCATATACTCTTTATTTGGCGTTGATTCAGCTTGGTTATTTGTAAAGTGAAGAACCATAGTTGCTACAAATGTTCTTGTTTGACCTTCCTCTAGATTAAATTTATTATTATCATTTTCAAAGATATGACCTTTTATCGAAAACAGTGGCTCAATATAATCTTTTATCAACTCAAACTTTGCATCAGTATTAAGAGCTTTCGCTGCGGTATTTAAACGGAGATACTTTTTTTCTATCCAAGTATGCTCAATCCTACCTTCACCATAACCACTTTGTGCAACTTCTGGTGTAACATCACCTAAGTCTGAACTAGCCATATATAGTAAAAGACCACCATCTGGAGTGTTTATATCATTATCTCTTGGTTGCAACTCTCCAAAATCAGCAGAAAATTGGAAATTATCTTCTTGTGGTCCACACACCACAGCAGCAGAACCACTCATATCTAAATCTGCACAAGTTACGATTATAGTGGGCTCATCATTTGCTGCAATTGGAGGTGTAGATGGATCAGCAGTTGCTGTTTTAGCCATCTTTACACCTTGTGTATAGAGATTTACTTCTTTATCTATATTATTAGCTACCCAATCTTTTGTAGTATTTATATTATCAGTAGCTGTTATTGCTTCAAGTGCTTCTTTATCATCACTATTAAAGCCATCTGATGCTAACTCTTTTACCGCACTCATTACAACTTTTATAGCATTATGTGCAATCTTTTGTTCATTTGCAGTTCCTGTATAGTCAGATGTGAGAGTTGTAAGCATCTCTGATACTTCTTGAAGTAAGGTTACCTTATCACTTCCTAAAATATCTCTAAGCTCTTGGCTTAATAGTAAAGAAGTACTTGTTCCTGTGCTTAAAACACTATAAGCAGATGTACTTACTGGAGTTGTTAATGCACCTCCTGCATATTTAAAAGCATCATTGTATGGTATATCTAAGTAAACAAGTGTTTCTTGTATATTTAGTAGATAATCTTTTTGTGCTATTGAAAGTGGACTAGGTACATTTAAATTATACTCTTTATTTAAATAGCTTGAAAGACTAAGATTAGCTGTTGAGTTAGATACATCTGAAGAGAGGGCAAGTGTTATCCTATTATCATCATCATTTCCTGCAATTCCATCATTACCTTTACCTTTTGCTCCAGATTGTAATTTAACATATGAAGGTTTAGTATTTAATCCACTTATAGAGTAGTCACCATTTGCATCTAAGGCAACTGTTCTTAACTCGTTTCCACTTGCATCATATACTTTTACATCTCCTTCAAAAATATCACCTACATATGAAGCACTACCACTCACACCATAAGTTTCTGGTGTATCATCTACTACTGTTGGACTATTTTTACTACTTCCACAACCACTTAATACAAATGTCCCCGCTAATATTGCACTTGCTGCAATATTTGAAATCATCCCTTTTTTCATCAAAATCCCCATAATAGTTTATTTATTAAACTAAAAAATTCTAATTTTTAATTTAACTTATAAACCAAATCGGCACTTTTATAAAAAACTTTTGCTAAATGTTACACATTAAATCTAAAATGCATAACATCACCATCTTGTACGATATACTCTTTTCCTTCTAATCTCATCTTGCCAGCATCTTTTGAACCTTGATCACCTTTGAATTTTATAAAATCATCATAAGAGATAACTTCAGCTCTTATAAATCCTTTTTCAAAGTCATTGTGGATTACAGAAGCTGATTTTGGTGCAGTCCATCCTTTTTTAATTGTCCAAGATCTTACCTCTTTGACTCCTGCTGTAAAATATGATATTAGTCCTAATTTTGTATATGCACTTTTTATGATTTGCTCTAAGCCTGACTCTTTTATGCCAAGTTCTTCTAAAAATTCGTTAGCTTCATCATCTTCAAGACCGATAAGTTCCTCTTCTATCTTTGCACAGAGTTTGATGACTTCAAAACCACTCTCTTTTGCATACTCTTGTAGAATTTTTACATAATTATTATCCTCTAAAAGACCATCTTCATCTGTATTTGCACCATAGATTATTTCTTTGTTTGATAAAAACCTAAGTTCACGGTCAAGTTCTATAAATATCTCATCATCTTTTTTTGTAAATGTTGCAACAGGTTTTATCTCATCTAAATGCTCTCTTAGTTCCTTTGCAAGTTCTAGTTTACTTTTTGCATCCTTTTGCATCTTTGCATCACGAGTTAGTTTCTCTATCTTTCTATCAAGTTGTTCCATATCGGAAAATATAAGCTCTCCTTCTATGATTTCGATATCTCGAAGTGGATTTATATCTCCTTCAACATGAGTTATATTTCCATCATCAAAACAGCGAACCATATGAAGTATTACTTCAACATCTCTTATATTTGATAAAAATTTATTTCCAAGTCCCTCGCCACGACTTGCACCTTTTACAAGACCAGCGATATCAACAAAATCAATAGTTGAGTTTTGAATCTTCTCTGGACTTACAATTTCTGCTAACTCTTTTAGCCTAAAATCAGGTACTGGAACTACTGCTTTGTTTGGTTCAATTGTACAAAATGGATAATTTTCCGACTGTGCATTTTGTGCTTTTGTAAGAGCATTAAAAGTGGTTGATTTTCCAACATTTGGAAGACCTACTATTCCGACACTTAGACCCATTTATGCCTCCTTTTTATGAGAATTTGATATGGTTTTTAACCAATACAGACACAATCTTACACCAGCACCACTTGCTCCTGCTTGATTGTATCCCCAATCTTTTGCTACATATGCAGGTCCTGCGATATCCAGATGAAGCCACTTATCTTTGTACTCTTCTTCTATAAAATTATCTAAAAATAAGGCTGCTGTTATCGCTCCTCCATATCTTGTTGAGCTGATATTTGCCATATCTGCAACTTGACTTTTTATTGATTTTTTTAGATATCTATTAAATGGAAGTGTTCCTACAAGTTCGCCACTTTTTGAAGCTGCATTCATAAGCTGATGTTTTAAGCTGCTACTATGACCCATGATTCCCGTTGTATATTCGCCAACTGCAACTACACAAGCACCTGTTAGTGTGGCGATATCAACAAGATAGTCAGGTTTTAATTCTTGTGCGAAACATAGACAATCAGCCAAAACAAGTCTTCCTTCAGCATCAGTATTTCTTACTTCTATAGTTTTGCCATTTTTTGCGAGTAATACATCATCAGGTTTAAAGGCATTTTCGCCTATCATATTTTCACAAGCTCCGATAATCGCATGTACTTCAAAAGGGAGTTTAAGTTCAGCTGCTGCTTTTAAGATTGATATTACAGCTGCTCCTCCACCTTTGTCTGCTTTCATGCTAACCATATGTTCACTTGGTTTTAAGCTTAATCCTCCACTATCATATGTCAAACCTTTACCAACAAATACAAATCTCTCTTTTGCATCTTTTGGTTTGTAAGTTAAGTGGATAAATCTAGGTTTATGTACACTTGAGCGACTCACTGCCAAAAATGCACCCATCTTTTGCTCTTTTAAAAACTTTTCATTACCTATAAAACACTCCACATCTTCAAGCTCCCTTGCAAGCTCTTGTGCTTTTTTTGCCATATGCTCTGGTGTCATGTCATCTGGGACTGTGTTTACCATCTCTTTTGCATTATTTGTTGCATCTGAGATTATAATAGCCTCTTTTACTGCATATTGAGAAGATTCAATTTTAACTTCTTTGTCACTGTAATCTTCAGTTGATAGAGTGATGCTTTTTACATTAGAGCCCTCTTTTTCACTTTTGTATCTGTCAAATGTGTAACTTCCAAGCTTTATGCCTTCAACTATTGCTTTTGTATTTGTAGCTGGACAATCTTGGGTGTATGAGCCTATTTTTATAGATTTGTATTTTGTCTTTTTAACTACATTTATAGCACAAGAGAGGGCTATTCGTATCTCATCTCTATCGAGTGAATCAGCACCTACATAAACTCTATGTTGGTGTGGTAAAAATACTACCTCTTCGCTTTTTCCTTTAAATGATAAAGTCTCTAAATCTTCTCTATCTTTTATCCATTTATGCTCTTTTTTTTCATCTACAACGATTATAAATTCACAATCAGCTTCTATATCATCTACTTTTTTTTCACTTACTAAAAATTTCACTATTTTCCCTATATATTTTATTTTTATTTGTCAAAATCTAAAAGCTCTTTTGCCTGTATCATATCTTTATCACCTCTTCCTGAGAGATTTATGATGATTAGTTTATCTTTTATCTCATCTTTTGCTATTTTTTTAAGATAGGCGATAGCATGAGAGCTTTCAAATGCTGGTATAATTCCCTCTGATTTTGAGAGCCATACAAAAGCTTCAAGTGCTTCATCGTCTGTAATGGATTCATAATAAGCTACTCCTAACTCTTTTAGATAGGCATGTTCTGGACCAATTCCAGGATAATCAAGACCAGCTGAGATAGAGTGGGCTTCAAGGACTTGACCATCTTTGTCTTGTAAAAGATAACTCATTTGACCGTGTAAAACTCCAGGAGAACCCTTGGCTAAACTAGCTCCGTGTTTGCTATCAAGTCCAAGTCCTCCAGCCTCAATTCCTATACAAGTAGTTTCATCATCTTCTAAAAAATGGTTAAAGATTCCTAAAGCATTACTTCCTCCACCGATACAAGCAATGACAAAATCTGGCAATTTTTCCTCTATCTCTAAAATCTGTTTTCTTGCTTCATATCCTATGATAGATTGTATATCTCTTATCATCATAGGATAGGGATGCGGTCCTGCTACTGTTCCTATGATGTAGTAGGTATCTCTAGCATTTGTTACCCAGTGGCGGATTGCGTCATTCATGGCATCTTTTAAAGTTTTACTTCCACTAGTTACAGAGTGGACTTTTGCTCCTAAAAGTTTCATTCTAAAAACATTAAGCTCTTGCCTCTTAACATCTTTTTCACCCATAAATATTTCGCACTCCAATCCAAATAGTGCAGCGACTGTTGCGGTTGCTACTCCGTGTTGTCCAGCTCCAGTTTCTGCTATTACCTTTTTTTTGCCAAGTTTTTTTGCTAATAGTGCTTGTGCTACAGTGTGGTTTATCTTATGAGCTCCAGTGTGGTTTAAATCTTCTCTTTTTAGATAGACTTTTGCACCTATCTCATCTGAAATATTTTTAGCAAAATAGAGTGGGTTAGGGCGACCAACATACTGTTTATAATAGTAATCAACTTCAGACCAAAAATCTTTATCAAAACGAATTTTTTTATAATTTTCATCAAGTTCTAAGAGTGTTGGCATCAAAGTTTCAGGTACATATCGTCCGCCAAATATACCAAAATGCCCATTTGCATCTGGATCAAATCGTGAAGGTTTTGGAATATACACTAATCAATCTCCAAAACAGAGTAAACAGTTGTTCTCTCTTTTATTTTAACATCACCTTGTAAAAAAATGAGATTTATCAAAAAACAAGCTTCAACACACTCGGCTCCTGCTTGATTTATAAGGTTTGCCGCTGCAAATGCAGTACCTCCTGTCGCTATGAGGTCATCAATCATCAAAACTTTTGCTTTTGCTTTTTCGCATTTAAATGCATCTATATGTACCTCTATCTCATCAAATCCATACTCTAATGCATATTTTTCTCCGATAGTCGTATATGGAAGTTTCCCATGTTTTCGAATCGGAACAAACCCAATTCCAAGTCTATCAGCCAAAGGAGCACCAAATATAAAACCTCTGCTGTCAATTCCAGCAATAAAATCAAGATTATATGATTTATATCTCTCCTCTAAATGGTTCATTAAAAAACCAAATGCTTTTTTATCTTTTAAAAGTGTTGTGATATCTTTAAAATTAATTCCTGGTTTTGGAAAATCAGGTATATCCCTAATCGTGCTTAAAAGATACTCTCTATCAGTGTTATTTAACTCTTTCATTTATACTCCTTTCTATTTTACTTAAACATTGTAAATTTTAGTGCTAAAAAAAGAGCCATAACCACTCCAAATACTACAAAACCTACACTCTCTATTCCCATTGTTATACCTTTCTTATATCAAAGCTTCGATTCGCTCTTCTAACTCTTTTATTTTTTGCGTTAAATGATCATTTTCTAGTTTATTTTGTGAATTTCTTGCTCTTAATGTTTTTATATCATTTCTTACTTTATTTAACTCTTCAGTGAGTATATCTATATTTCCAATTGCTCGTTGGAGTTGTACTCTATATTTTCTAATCATAAGTTTAGAGTCGTCAATATTAACTTTTTTTATTATATTAGCATTTTGTTCTCTTTTGTAGAGTGCTTTATTATAATTTAACATAATTATAAGATATATAATCGTAAAAATTAGTGCAGTATATATAATCCACTCGCCAAACATAATTAAAGCTCTATTTTATTTACTCGTATAGCGTGTCTTCCGCCAAGAAAGCTACTTTTACACCATGAAGTGCATATAGACTCAATTGTGCCTAAACCCACAACTCTTTGTCCAAAACATAAGACATTGGCATCATTATGCTCTCTTGCCATTTGTGCAGTATAAGCGTCATGGCATAAAGCTGCACGGATACCGATATGTTTATTTGCAGATAGACTCATTCCTATTCCTGTGCCACAGATTAGTATGCCTTGTGAGGTTGAGTCTTTTAAAACTTCATTGCAGAGTTTATGTGCAAAATCTGGATAATCTACTCTTTCATCGTTAAATGGACCTAAATCTACAACTTCATTTCCCAACTCTTCAAGTATCTTTTTAACATCTTCTTTTATGCAAAATGCGGCGTGGTCTGTTGCTATATATATTTTCATTAAATACCTTTAATTTTTAGTGGAATTTTAATTGTAAATTCAGCACCAAAATAATATTTTTTATCGTATGTGTATTTGACATTCTTTGTTTCTATTGTACCATGCATATGTTTTTTTATAATTTCTTGACTCATATAAAGTCCTATTCCAGTTCCAATTGATTGATGTTTTGTAGTAAAGTAAGGTTCGTAAATCTTATCTAGTAACTCCTCTTTTATACCACCAGCACTATCTTTTATGCTAATTATTAAAAAGTCACCACTCTTCTTTGTAGATATAAAAATCAGTTTCTCAGCTAAATCATCTTGTTCTATTAATGCATCTCTTGCATTATTTAGTATATTTATTAAAACTTGTGCTAGTTCATTTTCAAAGCCAACTATTTCTATATTTTTTGTATCATTTATAAATCTTATATGACTATCTTTGAAATTTGCTTCAAGAAGTTTTATGCTTTTTTGAACAACCGTATCTATATCAAAACTTTCAACATTTTTTTGTGGCTTAAAAAAGTTTCTAAAATCATCAATTGTATCAGATAGTATTCCTATATACTCTTCAATATCATCAAGCTTTTTATTTGCATCTTCAATACACTTCTCAACTCCTTCTTGGTTTGAAAGATTAAAGTGTTCAGTTTGGAGTTTGATTTTAAGTCCAATAGCCGTGGTAGATATAGCACTTAGAGGTTGTCTCCACTGGTGAGCGATATTTGCTATCATCTCTCCCATTGCTGCCATTTTAGATTGTTGAAAAAGAATTTGCTCTTTAAGGCGAATTTTTTCAACCTGTTCTTCGACAGTTCTTGCCAAGTTTTCATTTAGATGCTTTAATTCTTTAGTTGTTTTTGAGAGATTTATATGTGTCTTTACTTTTCTAAGAAGTACTTCCGAATAAAAAGGTTTAGTGATATAATCAACTCCGCCATATTCAAAACCTTTTACGATATCTTGTTCTTCATCTTTTACTGTTAAAAATATTATAGGAATCTCTTTAGTTTTTATATTGCTTTTTAGCTCTTGACAAACACTATATCCATCCATTCCCATCATCACAATATCTAATAGAATTAGATTAAAATCTCCTTTTTGTGCTAACTCTAGCCCTTTTTTACCATCTTGTGCGTAGATTAGGTTGTATCCCTCTTTATTTAAAATACCCATAGCAACTTGTAAATTTTTTGGATTATCATCTATGAGCAGTATCTTGGCACTTCTGTTTTTTAGGCGCACATAAATTCCTTTCTTAGTCTAACTAATTCTGTTTGAATTGAAACTTTTGTTTTGAGTTCAATATCGATAAAAGGCTTAGTGATATAATCTACTCCACCAGCTTCATATGCTTTTTGTATATCTTCACTTGAATCTTTTCCTGATAAAAATATTACAGGTATATCTTTTGTATTTTTATCACTTTTCAAAATTTTACACATTTGATAACCATCCATCTGTGGCATCATAATATCTAAAAGAATTATATCGATTTTTTGCTCTTTTACTATATTTAAACCCATTTTAGCATTTTTGGCATAAAACATATGATGCCCCTCTCCCTTTAGCATATTCATTGCCATTTGGATATTTTTAGGCATATCATCTACAATTAATATATTACTCATTTTTTAACATCTTTTTTAATTTTTTTATAACATTTGGAAAGTTATTCATTAGAAAATCAATTTGTTCTATATCAAAACTTTCACAGCTTAGTTTTAGCTCTTTTGCAAACCCTTCAAGTAAATAAATACCTTTGTTTTCAATCAAACTCTTAAGTTCATTAGCAAAATTTTCTATTGGTTCAAAATCACCTTTATCTTTAATTTTTTCCCATGTTATAAGAAATTTCTTCTCTAATGTTTCTATTACAGATTCAAGATATTTATATCCATTTTGACTTATTTGCATCCCATTATCTTCTTTTATCTCTAGTGATTGGTGTGGTAAAAATCTAGCCATCTCTTCTACTAACTTATCAATTCCAACAGGTTTTCGTAAATATCCATCAAATTTATAATTTATGATTTTTTCCATATCTTTTCCCATCACTGAAGCTGTAAGAGCTATTATGGGAATTTTTTTTAGTTGGGGGTCATTTTTTATGATTTGAGTTGCTTCATATCCATCCATAATAGGCATTTTGATATCCATAAAAATAAGATCAACTTTAATGTTTTTTAGTTTTTCTAATGCATCTTTTCCATTAACTGCTTCAATGATAGTAAGACCATAAGGTTTAAGTGCGGAGTGGACTAATTTTCTATTATCTGTTATATCGTCTACTATAAGGACAATAGAGGGTTTGAATTTTAACTCTTTTGTTATATTTTTAGCTTTATCTATAATGTTTTCTACAGAACTAACTGAGATTTTTTCTAAAAAAATTGTAAATTTTGAACCTTCGCCAAATTTACTTTCTACACTTATCTTCCCATTCATAATGGATAAGAGTTTTTTGCAGATTGCAAGTCCTAGTCCTGTTCCTCCATATTTATGATTTTGCCCTTGTTGTTGTTCAAACGAATCAAATATATACTCAAGGTTTTCTTCTTTGATTCCAATGCCACTATCTTCAATGATTAAAATTAAATTTACTTTGCTGTTTTTATTGTCAATATAAGTTTTTTTAATTGAAAGTTTTATTTTCCCATTATTAGTAAATTTGATAGCATTACCTATGACATTAAAAAGAATTTGTCTAACTCTAGTGTTATCAAGAAGTAAGTATTTAGGAATAGATTCATCAATATCTACTTCAAAAATCAAATTTTTTTGTATAAGTTTTACACTAAAAATTGATTCCATCTCATATATCAACTGTTTTATATCTACACTCTCCAAAGTAATTTCCATTTTGCCAGCTTCAATCTTTGAAAGGTCGAGAATATCATTTATGATAGCAAGAAGTGATTGACCACCCCTATGAATAGAATCAAGATAATCTTTTTGGATAGGATCTTTTATAAGTTTAGATAAAAGTTCAGTAAATCCGATAACCGAGTTCATTGGTGTTCGTATTTCGTGAGACATATTTGCTAAAAATTCACTTTTAGCTAAATTTGCTTTTTCTGCACTCTCTTTAGCAAGTGATAGCTCTTTTTCCATTTTAAGTCTATCTGTTAAATCAACTCCAAGAGCAAGTAGCGCATTTTGTTTATGATAAGTAATGGGCAGGAGTGATATCATCAAATCATGAGTTTTACTATTTGAGCTCTTAAACTTTACAATTTTCTGTTTTACACTTCCATTTTTTTTCAATTCACTTAATACAACTTCTCGCTCTTTTGGATTTGAATAAAAATCCAAAATATTATAGTTTTTTATATCCTCTTTTGGGATTTGATGATATTTAAGAGTTTGAGGATTTGCTAGGAGTATTTTCCCTCCATAAGTGGTAACAAGAATATTGAGAGGGATAATATCCATAAGTGTTCTTATCTGCATCTCACTCTCTTCTCTTTTTATAACTTCAGCTTTAAGTTTTCTATTCCAGTAAAGTGCACCTAAGATAAAAAGTAAAAAAATACCAAGTAGTTGGTATATTAAAGTATAATCTACCCTCTTTGCAAATTCAATCTTTTGCCATTTTCCTAAAATTTCTCTATTTCTACTATTTCCAATTCCAGCCATTGTTTTTTCAATTATACTATGAAGTAAAGCTTTATCTTTATGTACAAAGAGAGTAGGATGCATAGATACTACAGTTTTTCCAGAAATCTTTAAAGAGTCTAATCCCCTTGTTTTAATCAAATATGAAGCTGCAGGCATAGAGAGTAAAAGTGCATCTATATTTTCAAATAGAAGTTTGTCAAATGCTTCTTGAATATTGGGTATTTTTATAAAGTTGATATTTTTATAACTTGATTTTAACCTATTTGTATAGCCATAATCATTGATAATAGCTATTTTTTTATCTTTGATATCTTCTAAATCATTGATAAATGAGTGTTTGCTATTTGTAACAATTACAATTGGTGTTTCAAAATATGGAGTAATTGGTTCATATTTTTTTGCTAAAATGATATTATCAATATCTCCAGAAATTACATCAACATTTTCATCTTGTGCAATTTTTAGTGTCTCCCGCCAGCTTTTTACAGTTATAGGTTTAAAGGATAAAGCAACCCTGTTTTCTACCTCTTTTAAATAATCAGCAACAATTCCTTTATAATTGCCCTGTTCGTCAAAAGATTCAAATGGCATCCAGTCAGGATCACCAGCAAATGTAATATTGTGATTTTCTTTAATCCATTCTTTCTCTTTGTTTGTTAAATTAATAAGCTTTTGAGTATTTTGAATATTTTTACCAATCCATCTATCATAAATCTCTTTTTTCTCATTATCTGTGATTGCAATAAGAGCTTTATCTATGATTTGTGCAAGTATGAGGTTATTTTGATTCGTACTCATATGCAGTCTCATCATGCCATGTCCTCGATAGGATTTAAATGGGATAATTGTATTTATACCTTCTCTTTTGAGAACATAAGAGAGAGATGCATAAGTATTAAATAATATATCTGCTTTATTTTCTAAAACGGCATCTATAGATTGTGAAAAAGTTTCAACAGTGATAATTTTAATCTTAGGAAACTCCTTTTTAAGGATATCTTCATGTGCATATTCTCTAGGAACTGCAACTCTCTTTCCATTTAAATCTTCAATTGTTTCTACATTTAAATCATCTCGGATAAAAAAGTAATCAAGCATCTCAAAGTAGGGCTTTGTATAGTTCATATATGTTGAGCGTTTATCTGTATAGTAAATTGCATGTAAAAGATCAATTTTGCCATCTTTCATTTTTTGAAGATTATTGCTCCATTTATCAACAACTACTTTAAATTTTAGATTTGTATATTTACTTAAAAGATTTAAATAATCATTCGAAATTCCATTGTATTTACCTTTTTTATTCACAAAATCAAAAGGTGCCCAGTCTGGTCCTCCTCCAACAATTACAATGGGATGCTCTTTTATCCAACTTTTTTCTTCATTTGTTAAAAGAACTTTTTGTAACTTTTTCTGATAAAAGAAGCCCTCATCTATTTTTAATTTTTTTACTAATCCTAGTTTATGATAAGTTTTTATAACTTTTTCATATTTATCTTTATTAATAGTGCCAATCTTTGTTAAGTCAGGTATAACCATCTGATATATACCTCTTGCTTCAAAAGAGAGTAAATCTTTATCGCTCTTAGATGCATATTTTTGAATTATTATATCTATTATCTCTTTTTGGTTGGAGAGTGCATATTCCCAGCCCTTTAGTGTAGCTTGTCTCATTTTTTCCACTCTTTTGGGATGATTTTGAAGCTCTTTCTCAGTTGTAAAGAAATTATCTCCGTAAAAATCTATACCATAACTTTTAGGGTCGATTATATTTATGTCTATACCTTGTTTTTTTAGCATGTATGGTTGTGAAGTTGAGTAAGCTGAAGTAACATCAACTTTCTTATCTATAAAATCTTGATAGTTTGTAAATTCTGTTATGTTAAGATTTTTATATGTGCCTATAGAATTTAAAAAGAGTGCATTAAAGGGAGTGCCACCGCTATTATTAAGTGAATACATGATTTTTTTATTGCTCATCTCATAAGGGGTGGTAATATTTGAATCACGATGTGAAATTAAAACGAGTGGAGAGTGCTGGAAAATTTGTGATATTAATACAACAGGTTCATTTTCTTGACGGCGTATTATCAAAGAGCTGTCTGATACACCGTATTGAGACTTTCCATCTACTACATCTTGTATAAAATCACGACTCATATCTATCTCTTTTAGTGTGACATTAAGTCCTTTTTCTTTGTAAAAGCCTTTTTCAATGGCTGCATAATAACCAGCAAACTGGAAAGAGTGCTTCCATTTAAGTTGGATTGAAACATTTTCTAGTTGGGATGCATTGATGAGTTGAGATAGAAGTAATAGTACAAGTATATAGAGTTTTTTCATTAGATTGTTTTTAGTTTTATTGTACCTTTTTTTTCTATTAATGCAGTTGAAGGCTCATAAAAATAGTTACCTTGAAACTCATCTATATCAAATTTATGTAGTGCTTCAAAAACCTCTTTTGAGTGTACAAATTCGGCAATTATTTTTATATCTAACTCATTTGCAATTTGCATTATTGCTCTTACCATAGTTTGTGTATGGCTACTTGTATCAATATTTTTTATAAGTGAACCATCAATTTTTAGATAATCTGGTTTAGTTTGTATAATATTCCCAAAGTTTGAAAAACCACTCCCAAAATCATCAATTGCAATTTTAACACCATATTTTCTAAACTTTTCTATAAAGCTCTGTAGTAAAGCATAGTCTTTGATATCTTCACTCTCAACAATTTCAAAAATAAGTCTATTACCAATCTCTTCTTTGTCTAATATATCAGTGATAAGTGTTATGATTTGTTCATCTATAAAGTCACTGTATGTTAGATTTATTGATAAAGTTATATCATTTTTTATTAAGTGTTGGAGTGATTTTTTGATTATTGTATGTGAAAGTTTTGGATATTGTTTTGTTAAAACTGCGGTCTCTAAGAAAAAGCTAGGAGAGACTAGTTGTTCACCATCGACTGTATGCTCTTTTAGTCTCATTAAGGCTTCATACTTTAAAATTTCTCCCTCTTTGTCAACAATTGGTTGAAAAATGGGAATAATATTGTCATTTTCTAATGCATGACGAATTTTATATTTCCACTCTAGTGCATCTTTTATATTTTTAAGAGTATTTATTTCATCTCTATATATTATAAGTGGTTTTTTATTTTTCTTTGCATGACGCAGAGCTATGTCACAATTTGTTAAAAGTTGTTTTTTCTCAAAAGATAGACCGATAGTTGCATCTAGATATATTGTATCAGTTAGTTTTTGAATAAAAAGAGGCAAATTTGTAACACTTTTACTAAGGTTAATTATAAAATTTTCAAAGTGAAGAGCATCTTCTCCTTTATGGCAGATTGCAAACTCATCCCCTGATGTTCGATAAAGTTTATAATGAGTTTTATCTACATTTTTCTTTAAGAAGCTTGTAAACTCTCTGATAACTTGGTTTCCTATTTTTGCACCGTAGAGATCATTTATAAATTGAAAACGATCAATATCAATAAGAGCTATCATATTGTAAGAGTTATTGTCAATATCTCTTCCTAAGGCACTTCGGTTTTTTAATCCTGTTAAGTTATCTGTATAGAGTTGTTCTTTTAGTCTTTTTGTTCTTCTTTTTATCTCTTGTTCTAGTCTTAGATTTGATGTGGTTATCTTTTGATTGTATTGAAGTGCAATTTTTTCATTATATAAATTCTTTGAGGCTTTATATAGAGTATCTATTAATTGATTCTCTTTTAATGGTTTTAGTAAAAAACTGTTAATGCCTAAATTTATAAGTTTAAGTAGTGTAAAAGAGTTACCACCATCTGCTGAGATAACAGTTATAGCTTGTTTAGGATTTAATCTTAAAACATTTTCAATTAACTCTATTCCATCCATTTTAGGCATATGAATATCGGTTATGATAATATCAAATAGTCTGTTTGTTAAATATAAGTCAGATTTATAAGTTTCAAGAGCTTCTTCTCCGTTGTAACAGATGATGACATCTTCAAAAAATAGTTCTAGTAGTTCTACGCTTTGTTTGCAAATCTCTTCATCATCTTCTATATAAAGAAGGCGTAAGTTTTTAGTATATTTATTTAATGTTTTAAAATCCATTCAAATAATACCGCCCTTTATTTTTAGTGACGGTATTATATATGATTAACTTAAAAAGAAGCTTTAAATTTCTATTTTATATAATTTTAAATTATAAAAATAACTTATATGACAAAAAGATATTTATAACCAGCATGATAATAAAACCTGCTCTATATACTTTGACTGGTTCTTTTTCAATCAGGGATGCATCCTTGTCAAAAAATGGTTTTACTTTTTTAGGATTTTCTAATTCAAATAGCATCTCAGAGTAGTTTTGATATCTAAATGAAGAATCAGCTGATATCGCTCTTAAAATTACACTCTCAAACCATTTAGGGATTTTTGGATTGTGTAGTGTTGGATTTTTTGGTTTCTTAAATGTTGGATTTTGAAATGGTTCTATCTCACCATATGGAAGTTTTCCAGTAAGTGTTTCATAGAGTGTTACACCTAAAGAAAATATTTCACTTTGTTCATTTATATTTTCTCCCTTAAATCTCTCAGGAGCAAGATATGATGGAGTGCCAGCTCTGGAATTTATCGAAAATATCTCGATAATACTTCCAAAATCAACCATTTTATAATAAGTTTTACCTTTCCTTTGAGCTCTAATGATATTTTCTGGTTTTATATCTCCGTGAACTAAATCATACTTCAATAAAAATTGATTCATCTCCAATAAAAATTTTGCCAAAGAGACACCCTCATCAATTGATAATAATCTCTTTTTGATATATTTTTTTACTTCATCACCCTTTACCAGCTGCATAATATAATATCTTGAAGTTCTATTTCTTGGAATTACAGATTTTGGAAAATATCCAGCTTTCAATCTTTTAGCATTCCAAGCCTCTTTTACAAACAAATCAAGTAGGCGTTCATCTTCAAGTGCTTCATATGGAGCAAACTTTATTACATACTCTATCGTATTATTTTCACAAAGCCAAGTTCTCTCATTTTGTACTAAAGGTTTTATAAGTTTATAGCCATCTATATTTTGTCCAGCTTTTAGATTTTCAGGAATATCTACTTTTGCTTGTTTTAGCAAACAGAACAAATCTGTCTCTTTTATATCAATAATAACTGCCGTTGTATCATCAGGAAGATTATCATTCATCAATTTACTAGCTTTTTTTATAAGATAGTGAGCACCTCCTGAGATTCCATCATTTAATTTATCGTCGTCTAAGATTGTGTATAAGCCGTCACTGCACATTAAAATTTTATCATGGGGTGCTATTAGATTTTCAAAATAATAAGGTTCTACATCTTCACTTATACCTATGGCTTGGGTTAAGACCCCATCTAATCCCTCTTCATCAGCACTATGATCTGATGAAAGTTGGGATAATTTTCCATCTCTTTGTAAATATATTCTACTATCTCCAACATTCGCTCCATAGAGTTGTTCTCCTTCAATGACCACCAATGTAAGTGTAGTTATAAGCTCTTCTCTCTCATAAGAGTCTATTGATTCGGTATAGAGGATTTTATTGATGTTTTTTATAAAGTGGGTAATAGATTTTTGGATGCTCCACGAAAGTGGGCGATTTTTAAGAGAGTTTATCAAAAAATTACAAACTCTTTGAGCAGCTTCAGCTCCATGCTCTGCACTTCCAACTCCATCACAAACAACAGAGATTGTAAGATTGTCTATCTGTTTGAACAAAAAGGCATCATCGCCTTTAAGTTCTTTCCCTTTTGCTAATGAAAAACCAGATAGGTTAATATTTGCCATTTATATTATTCCACCTGCTTTTGCACCCCATGTTGTTCTCCATCTTGTTTTTACCAAAGAAATTCCTGTAATTGCTAACAATACAAGGCAAGCAAATATTAAAAATCCTGCTGTATATCCATCAAATGCACCTTTACTCCAACCAAGAGTTTTGATAAGTGCAAATCCACCAAGTCCTCCAGCACATCCGATTAATCCTGTCATGATACCTATATCTTTACCAAATCTTTGTGGCACTAGTTGGAAAACTGCACCATTTGCCATACCAAGACTAGCCATTATTAAAAATAGTACAAAAATTGCTAAATAAAATGGTATTTCGATTGTAGCTGTTACTACCGCTAGAATTGCAACTATACCATAGAAGAAATAGAGTGATTTTATGCCACCAATCTTATCAGCAATTGCTCCGCCAAATGGTCTTAGAATTGCTCCTGCAAAGATACAAAATGCTCCAAAATAACCAGCAACTACTTTAACATTTTGCTCGTTTATTACATTTTCTCCAAACTCACTCATATCTACTTGATAAGTATTCATCAAATAGACTTTCATATATGCAGCAAATCCTACAAACCCACCAAAACTAACAGCATAAAAAAGACTAAACCACCAGGTATCTTTGTCTTTTAAAAGTTTTCCGTAATCTTTAAGTTTTTTAGGTCTTGGTGTATAAACCTCTGGTGGTGCATCTTTTGCCATAAAACAGTAGGCTATGAAAATAATAGTAGATAGCACACCACCTATCAAAAATACACTTTCCCAACCCCAAAGCTCCGCAATTTTTGGTGCAAATATAAAATCTATAACAACACCGATATTTCCGGCCCCTGCAATTCCTAAAACAATCCCTTGAAGTTTTGGTGGATACCATTGCCCAGTTTGTGGGAGTGCCACAGCAAATGAAGCCCCTGCAAAACCTAATAAAAATGCAACTACTAATAGCTCATCATAAGTAATAGAAGAACCTTTAAAATAAGCATAAAATAGACCAGCTATTACTATAGATTGTGCCATAAGTGCTGTTTTCTTTGGCCCTATTTTATCAACTAAAAATCCTAATAAAATTCTTAAAATTGCACCAGCTAAAATTGGAATAGCAAGAAGTGTTGCTTTTTGATCTGGTGTCATAATAAAATTGTGAGCTAGTTTCAATGACTCAGAAATCTCTGTAGATAAAGGTCCCAAAATTACCCAAACCATAAAACTAAAATCAAAATATAAAAACGCTGCTAAAAGGGTGGGCCAATGCCCCTGTCCTTTTAAATCTTTAATGCCTGCCATCTATTCTCCTGTGTTAAATTATTTTTATAGACAAGAGTATAATGGATTTAAATGAAAAATCATTCAATTTATTGATTAAAAAATAGGCAGCATTTACAGAAGCCTAATTGAAAAGATTTCTGAACAAGCCTCTTAACTCTTCTTCAGCCTTTTTTGAAACATTTAAATCTCTCGTACCTATCTTTTCTAACTCTTTTTGGAGTTTTTGTTTTGTTTTATCACTTATCTTTTCATCGATAAACTTATCTACTTCTTTGATAATTTTTGTTTTTAAGTATTGTGAAGTATCTAGTTTTACTCTTGGTTTTAAGATATCACCTTTGATAGTTCCTGAAAAATCTTTTTCATCAATGTTGATATCAAATTTTGCGTCAATTTTGTTTTGAGATTTTAAAAATTTTGCATCCAAGATGGATATATAACTCTTGTCGCTTTTTGCTTTAAAGTCAAACAAAACTTCATTAGCATCTAAATCTGCAGTAAATGTTGTTTGGTTGTATTTCTCTTTTATTAAATCTACTTTTGCATACTCTTTTAAAGAGGTTGTTATTTTATTTGGTAAAAATCTAGCATTTACAAGTTCTGCATTAATTTCACCTCTTTTACTGATAAAATTGTACTCTATATCTCCAAAAACTGCACTCTCAAAAACTTCTGGATAGATAAGTGTATGCATGATTTTTGTCAAAGGCACACCTTTGAGGGTTGCATCTACTTTTGAATCTTTTAAAGTAAAATCTATCTTTCCACCAAAACTTTTTGTATAACCTGCTAGCATTAATGTTTTATCAAACATAGCCTTACCGATAATATTCAGTTCTCCTTTTAGTTTCTTCCCAATTAACGATTCTAGTTTTGATAACTCCTTAACTACAAGTTGATAATCCGTTAAAAGCTTTTTATCTTTGTAATAAACTTTTGAATTCTTTAAAAAGAGATTCGCTAAGGTTGTTTTGATATCGCCATCAAGTGTTGCATAATTATTTTTTAGTTTGGATTTTAAGTTAGCTTGGTAAGTGAAGTTATCAGGAAGAGTAATATTAAACTCTTTATAAATTAAATCGCTATTAATAGTTCCTTGATGTAAAACCAATTTTGCATCGCCTATTGGATTTTTAGAGTCAAGTTTTGGCATATTTATATAAAGGTCAAGCTCTCCAGATGCAAAAGGTTTTTGTCCAGTAAGCAACAACAGACTTTTTAAATTTCCTTTTTCTATATCAATTTGAATATCTTTTATAATCTTTTTGTCAATTTCTAGGGTATAACTTACATCTGAATTGATAGCTTTTCCCGATCCCTCTATAAAAATATGTTCAATGTCTCCTTTTATTTTTCCTATTAAGTCAAGCTTATCTTGCATTACAAAGTTTTTTACTTTAAAACGCTTAGAAAAGAGGCGATAATCTAAATCAAATTTTTTTCCTGTTAGTGCAAAATCGCCGATTATTTTTGCATTAAGGCTATCATTTATTGTAATATTTGCATTAATTCTTGTTGGTGTTAGTCTAAAGTTGTTAAGTCTTACTTTTGTATATTTTGGAATTTTTTTTGAGATATAGTTATTGATATAGGGGGTAATCTTATCATTTCCACTAGCTGTAAAGAGTAGGTAATATCCGCCCGTTAGAATAATTATTAAAATTAAAAAGAGAGTTATTATATATTTCATTAATCTTTACCTTTAGCATTTGATTACTTTTTGACCAACAATTATGTATGATTGTACCATAATGTGTAATATAATTAATATAAAAAGAAAAGAGACTATGAACCAAAACACACCACTTGAAAGTTTTATAAATTACAAAGCAGATACAGGGATGCAATGCGGTAATTATCAGATAGATATACCTGAGTTAAAAGAGGGTGAACAGTATCGGTTTCATTTTGATATGAGTGTTTGTGTGGGATGTCACTGCTGTGAAGTGGCTTGCAATGAGCAAAACAATAACCCAGCAGATATCAAATGGAGAAGAGTAGGAGAGATGGAAGCGGGAGAGTTTCCACAAGTTTCACAACTATTTAACTCTATGAGTTGCAACCACTGCATTGATCCAGAGTGTCTAAAAGGGTGTCCGACAAACTCTTATATTAAATTTGAAAATGGTATCGTATATCATGATGATGATGTTTGTATCGGATGCCAATATTGCACTTGGAATTGTCCGTATGAAGTGCCTGTTTTTAATCAAGATCGAGGCATTGTAACAAAGTGTCATATGTGTCACGAAAAGTTAGAGAATGGACAAACTCCAGCATGTGTACAAGCTTGTCCAGCAGGAGCTATTGAGATAGAGGTTGTAAATAAAGAAGAGTGGATTAAAAATGGTATGGCTTCACAAGGTGTTGCTCCACATTTACCAGATATCTCTATCACAAAACCAACAACTAGATATACACTTCCTAAATTTCAAGGAGATGTGAAACCAGCAGATGAACATATCTTAAAACCCGCTCATAAAGAGTTGCCATTGGTATTTATGACAGTTCTTACTCAAGTTTCCGTTGGGGGATTTTTAGCCCTCTTTTTAGGGCAGATTTTAACTCTTTTTGGGGGCAATCTTGCATCTGCAAATATATGGTTAGCAATTTTTGTCTTTTTACCCGCAGCTATTGGTTTGCCACTCTCAGCTTTGCATCTAGGACGCCCTTTTTTAGCAATAACAGCTATGAAAAATATAAAAACCTCTTGGCTCTCTCGTGAGGCTTTAGCTTTGGGAGTTTATGCTCTTGGTTTAAATTTTGTTATTTTAGGTTATCTCTTTGGATTAGGTGACTTTTTGATGACACTTCTTCAAGCAGCTGTTCTTGTTACTGGGATTTATGGTATATATGCCCAATCTATGATTTATAGAGTAAAAGCAAGACCTTCATGGGATAAAAAATCAACCACATACAGATTTTTTGGTGTTTTTTATGTTGGTTTTTTACTCCTTGCCTTTATTTTGCTTGGAAGTGATAGTGATAAAAGTGTGATGGTGATTTTGTCAGTAACGCTGATGTTAGGTATGTATCAACTCTTTTTGATCTATGATGAGATGATTTTTTATAAATATTTAGATAGTGAACATAAAAACTACTATCAACTAAACCGAACTAAAACACTTTTAGAAGAGAATTTTGGAAAGTTTAAAAATATTAGGCTCTTTTCACTTGGAATTTTTGCGTTGGTGTTACCACTATTTGCAATACTTTTTATAGCAAGTGATTCTTTTGGAGTAGCTTCATTTTTATTGGGAGTTAGTGTTCTTGGAGCATTAGTTAGTGAACTTTTAGGGCGATATCTATTTTTTGTTACAGTTGTTCCACTTGGACTTGCTGGGAATTTTTTTGCGGGGAATCAAAGATGATAAAAAAAATAAAAGATTTTTTGGGATTTGACATCAAAAATGAAAAATATGAGTTAGTTGATGATGAGATATTTGGTAAAGTTGCCAAAGCAAAAAAACCAGATAGTTGGGTTCGTTCAACTTGTGGTTATTGTGGGGTAGGGTGCGGTTTATATATCGGGGTAAAAGATGGTAAACCTGTTTATACAAAAGGAGATCCTGCACATCCAGTAAGCAAAGGAACACTTTGTCCAAAAGGTTTAAGTCAATATGAGATGGTAAGAGCTGATAATAGAGCCTTGTCACCACAAATTAGAAAAAATGGTAAATTGGTTGAGGTTGAGTGGGATGAAGCATTTTTAAAAGTGAGTGATAAGTTTAAAGAAGTTGCAAAAGTCTATGGCTCGGGTTCTGTTGCTTGCATCTCAACTGGACAACTTTTAACAGAGGAGTTTTATGTACTTGGAAAATTTGTCCAACTTGGTTTAAAAACAAATAATTTTGATGGAAATACCACACTTTGTATGGCAAGTGCAGTGATGGGGTATAAGCAGAGTTTTGGAAGTGATGGACCTCCTGGTTGTTATGAAGACTTTTCACATGCTGATGTCATTATGTTAATAGGTGCAAATATAGCAGATAATCATCCAATTCTTAAACTTCATATCGCAAAAAATAAAAAAATAACAGGTAAAAAACCAACTATAATCGTTATAGATCCAAGGCACTCAAAAACAGCAAATATGGCTGATATCTTTGTACCTTTAAAGCCTAGAAGTGATTTAGCACTTATCAATGGATTGTGCCATATTATCTGGGAGCAGGGCTGGGCTGATGAAGAGTTTATGAGAGATAGTGCATCTGGATATAGAGAGTTTGTAAAACATATCCAAAAATACCCTCCATCAGAGGTATCAAATATCACAGGTATCGGAGTTAAAGAGCTTTATGAATTAGCAAGAGTCTATGCAGGAGCAGAAAAAGCTATGAGTGCATGGACTATGGGTGTTAATCAATCAGCTTTGGGAACTGATACTGTATCAGCGATATGTAATTTAGCATTGATGACGGGTAATCTTGGAAAAGAGGGTAGTTCTCCTATGAGCTTAACAGGGCAGTGCAATGCTATGGGAAGCAGAGAGAGTGGATTTACAAGCTCAATTCCAGGATATAGAAATTTTGCAAGCTCTTATGATAGAGAAGAGTATGCAAGTATTGTAAATGTGCCTGTAGAGATAGTCCCTAAAAAGAGAGGTTACTCATATCCGCAAATCATAGAAGCTATAGAAAAAGGTGAGATAAAAGCACTTTGGATTATAGCTACAAATCCACTAATAAGTTATCCTGACCAATCTCGTCTAAGAGCTGCTTTTGAAAAGTTGGAGCTTTTAGTAGTGCAAGATTCATTTATGAGTGATACTGCAAAGATTGCAGATATAGTTTTTTCAGCTTCTACTTGGAGTGAAAAAGAGGGAGTCTATACAAATAGCGAGAGAAGATGCAATAGAGCTAAAAAAGCGGTAGAACCACTAGGAAAAAGTATGAGTGATTTTCATATCGTTTTGGAGTTCTCAAAATATTTTGAAGGGGTAAATGAACTACTTTTCAAAGATTGGGAAGAGCCACTAGATGCATTTAAAGAGTGGCAAAAAGTGAGTTATGGAAGATTGTGTGATTATAGCTCTATGAGTTATCAAAAAATAGAAAAACTTGGCGGAATTCAATGGCCGTGCAATGAAAAAAATCCAAATGGAACAAAAAGACTCTACGGCAAAGATATGCCTTGTTCTACTGATGATGGTAAGCCTAAATTTGTCTGTGCTGATTGGGAGCCGATGGAGGAGTCTCTGTGTGAGAAGTTTCCATTAACTCTAAATACAGGAAGAACCGTTGAACAGTTTCACACAAGAACAAAGACAGGAACTATTGCTATTCTTGATAATTTAGCTCCTGAAGCTTGGATAGAGTTAAATCCAAAGGATGCAGATAAACTAAAAGTAAAAAGTGGCGAAAAGATTGCTATAAGTTCTCCTCGTGGCAAGGTAGAAGATATAACTGTAAAAGTGACACAAGTAGTTAGGGAAGGAGATGTTTTTGTACCGTTTCATTTTAACACCGAGTTGATCAACAGATTAACTCAATCACTTTTTGACCCAAAATCTTTTGAACCAAACTTTAAACAAACGGCGGTGCAGATTCATAGTGTGAGAGTTCCAACTGGTATTGAGATGAAGAAAAATGAGATAGTTGGTGAGTTGGAGTATGTGGGGAAAAAAGAAGGATTGGTATATGAAAAACAGGATGTGCTTTTAGAGAAATAGATAAAAATACTACTTTGTTCCTAAACTATAGGGAGTTTGTTGAAGTCACCTTACAATATAAGCTACTAATATTTGACTTAAAATAGAAAGCTTTTAACAAGCTATTCTATTTTTAAGTCCGATTTGTTTTAGTGTATGCATCGCCATAAGATCTTCATCGTCTAAGTTTAGCTTTGTACATAATACACCGAGTTTTAGTAGTGAAAACTCATTAGCATTTCTTTTTTTTAGGTAGCTTATTGCTGGAGCCGTTTTCCCTACAGCCTCTGCTATATCTTTGCTTGATATTTTTTTAAGGTCTTGCATCTCTACACCTTGCATCTAGCGACTGCAAACTCGGCTTGCGGTTGCTTGTTTGTTATGAGTAGATTTATTAGCTGCTCTAAAAGTGCGTCAATGTTTTGTAACCTCTTGCTTATAAACTTCATATCTCTTCCTTTTATGTTATATTTCTAATTCTGTAAGAAGTATAACAATAGGTTGTGTCAAAGTTGTGTCATTAGTTAAGTATTTTTACTTTTTTAGTAAAAAGTTCAAAATATTCCAGGTTATAATATTATTGTGAAGATAGTACCATCTTTAAGAGGTTCTACTACTATCTCCCCTTTCATATGTTTTTCTACAATTATCTTTGTCATATAGAGTCCTAGCCCCATAGAGTCGTCTTTTGTGGTGAAGTATGGTTCAAATATCTTTTTCATTACATCTTTATCGATACTCTTTCCACTATTTTCAACAGAGATGATGACTTTGTCTCCTTGGTGTTTATATAGTTTTATGATAAGAACACCTTGATCGCCTATTGCATCTATTCCATTTTTAATAAGATTTAGCATAACTTGTAAAAACTCATTGCGATATAATTCCATCTCTATATCTTCAAGCTCTGTAACAACTTTTATATCATGTTTTTGGATTGAGTTTTTCAAAAAGAAGATAGATCTAGTTATTAGAGTCTTCAAATTTACAAGTTTTGTACTAGTTGTGGGTTTGTAAAATGTCCTAAAGTCATCTATCGTTTCACTCATAAACTCTATACTATCTTCAATTTCTTCAAAATTCTTATCTAAATCCTCTTTTGAAATTTTGTCATTTTCTAACTCAAATCTAACAAGAGCAATGATAGATGCAATTTTATTTATAGGTTGTCTCCATTGGTGTGCAATCATACTAAAGAGTTCACCTATTAGTGCTTGTTTCGATTGAAACATCATCTTATCATTGCTTTGGTTTATCTGTTTTTCATAACCTCTTATTTGTCTATAGATAATTGTTGAGAGATATAGTGATAAGAGCATTGATATCAACCAAGCCAATCCTAAAAGCAGGAGATTTGTTTGCATATTCATCTCTCTTTTACCTATATCTTTTTCTCTCTTTTTATCTATATCTTGACCGATATGCTCTAGGCTTCTAGCCGCTACAAGATACCAATTATAGTTGCTGATATAGTTAATATGATACATATTTTCCCCATCTACATGAGAACCTATTTTTGTAAACTGCTTTAGTGGAAGTTTTTCTTTGTTTTTGGGGTAAAAGATGGGATTTGCGTTGCCATCAATGATAAAAAAGTAACCATCTGTAAATAGTGCATTTGATTTAAGGTACTTTAAAATATCTTGTTTTGCAAACTCTTGGATTTCATCTATATATGCACCAGCTCCTATGTACCAATTGTAACAGTTGAGTTTTTTAATGTATGAGATTTTATAATACATACTATTAGTATAGTTATTTGGTTTATACCAGTTATAGCCTACAAAACCATATCCATCTTGTGCTATAACTTCATTAAATTCTCTTACAAATTTTTTCCCATAATCATCTTCAATATCTAAAATTACTTTTCTTTCAAGATTTTTATCAAAATGTTGGTAAGCATATCCTTTTTTATTTATGATAAAAAGGTGACCATAATTATCTGCATATTTTATATCTTTTAAAGCAGCTAAAATAATCTTTTGGATATCTTTCCACTCTAGTTTGCCTCTATACTTTCTATAAATATTATTTACAATATCGGCACTTACATTAACAATACTTCTTATATCTTTTTTGATTTTATCGCTACTTTTTTCATCATAATAGCTTATATATTGGGTGAGGGAATTTACTTTTTCTTTGAGTCTCTCTTTTTCAATGTCAACAAAACTTTTTTCAAAATTTAAGACCTCTTTATCCATATCATCTTGTTGTATATATGATAAAAAAAGGTAAGTCATAAAACCATAAACCAACAAAACTGTGAGCGGAAATAATACAATAAGTATTATCAATCGTCTTTTTGATAGTTGGTATTTCATAATGAGAAACTATTTTTCTATAAAATAGCCCAAGCTTTGTCTATTTTTAAGTAGATCTTTAGGCAATTTTTTTCTAAGTGATTTTATAAATGATCTTATAGCATCTGGAGAAGGTGGATGATCTACCCATAATATATCTATATCATCATAAGTTACATTTCCCTTTAAAGATAAAGTTTCTAAAAATTCAAGCTCTTTGTTTGTCAATGTAAAAGTCTCTCCACCTACTTTCATAGTGCTAAATTCTTTATCTATTTGTATATCTTCTATCAATTTAAATGAGTTACCACCCAAGAAACTCTCATCTAATTTTTGTAATAATTTATGTAATTTTTTTGAGGTAAATGGCTTGACGATATATTTATCAAGTTTTAATTCAACTGACTCTAGTAAATAATCAGTTTTTGTATATGCTGAAATAACGACTATAGGTATATTGTCATCAAGTTTACGGATTTTTTTAATTAATTCGATACCATTTATTTTAGGTAGCTCTATATCAACAATGAGCAAATCAACATCTTTGTTAACAAACTGCTTGTACCCTTGTTCTCCATCACAAGCTGTATGAATACCTGCAAAATAGTTCCCAAGAAGTTTTGATATGTTTTTTAAAACAACTTCATCATCTTCTATATAGAGAATTGTTTTATCTTTTAGATTATTATACATTTTATACCTATTTTAAATTAAATATACTTCATAATTATAGCCAATTCAAGTTAAGAAAACTATAAAAATAGTGTTTGTTTTTAAAATTAAATTAAGATAATTTAATTTATTAGCTAATTAATGAAATCTATTCATTTTTTGTTGAATTAACAATTGAGTATCTTCAAATTGCTTTTTTGCTTCACCTATAACAGTATAAGCACTTCTCATATCTTCAATTTTATTAAATTCAGGCAAGTTATTTATAAGTTGACCTATAGTTTGTATATCTTGTTTATTTAGAGCGTATTTGAATGATTCTATCCATCTCATTTTAAATCTCCTTAATTTTTATAAAATGAATTTTATCAATAAGTTGTGTCAAAGTCATGTCAATGTTTAATATTTAGAAAGTTTTTATGAAAAATTAGTAAAAAAACACCAAAGGTATATTAAAAGCTAACTTTGGCTAATATAAAAACACATGAAGACTCCTAATAACCAACAAATTTCACAATTTTTAATAGTTAATGATAATAGTCGGTTATATAAATACGGTTTTTATGATATTAACACAAAGAAAAAATAGATGAATTTTGAAGATTTTAATTTTAAACCACAGTTAGCAAAAGCTATCAAAGATGCTGGTTTTAAAGAGCCAAGCCCCGTGCAGGCTGAGGCGATACCTATCGTATTAGATGGTAAAGATATAGTAGCTCAAGCTCATACTGGTACAGGAAAAACGGCAGCATTTGGTTTGCCAGTTTTAAACTTGATGGATTGTAAGAGTGGGGTTGAGGCTGTTGTTATTGTTCCTACTCGTGAGTTAGCGACACAAGTGAGTGATGAGATATTTAGATTTGGTAAGTATTTAGGGATAAACACAGCTACAGTTTATGGAGGAAGTTCATATACAAGGCAGATAAAACACATTGAAAAAGCTTCTGTTATAGTTGCTACTCCTGGTCGTTTTTTAGATCTTCTTTCAAATGGGCAGATAAAAATATCACCAAAATATGTGGTTTTAGATGAAGCAGATGAGATGCTTGATATGGGATTTTTAGATGATATAAAGGAGATTTTTAAGCATTTTGATGGACCTAGACAAACTTTGATGTTTTCAGCGACTATGCCTCCACCGATAAAAGAGCTTTCTAAAACTATCCTTTATCGTCCAGAGTTTGTAACTATTACAAAGAAAAACTCAACAAATGAAAATATTAAACAGTATTACTATGTTGTTGATGAGAGGGAGAGGGATGATGCTTTAATTCGTCTTATGGATTATAAAAATCCAACTAAAAGTATAGTCTTTTGTCGTACTAAAAAAGAGGTTGATAGACTCTCAACTTTTCTAGTTTCAAGAGGACAAATTGCAAAAGGTCTTCACGGAGATATGGAGCAAAGACAAAGAGAAGAAGTTATAAAAGCATTTAAAAGAGGAAGTATAGAGACTCTTATAGCAACAGATGTAGCAGCTAGAGGTCTTGATGTGAGTGATGTGAGTCATGTTTTTAACTATCATATACCGTTTGATTCTGAGAGCTATGTTCACAGAATAGGACGAACTGGTCGAGCTGGAAAAGAGGGATTGGCTATCTCTATCGTAACTCCGCATGAGTTTAACTCTCTTAAAAAGATTCAAAAAGATGTTGGAAGTAAGTTAGAGTCAAAAGTGATTCCAACTATCCAAGATGTTCAGATGAAAAATAAAGATACTTTGATAGAAGATATAAAAACTCAAGATATTAGCGATATTGCACGAGAGTTAGTTGAAATACTTAAAAAAGATTTTGTTGATGAAGATATAGCATTAAAACTTGCATCTATGTTATATAAAGCAAATGATATAAAAGGCTCAAATAAGATAGGAAAATCTACAGCAGAGGTTGGCAAACTTTTTGAAAGATATGAAAAAGGTGGCGGAGATAAAGGTGGAAACCGAGGAAGAAATCGAGGTAGAAACAACCGAGGAGGAAGAGGGCGAAGTAACCGTGAAGGCGGTGGAGGTCAAAGAGGAAGATCAAACAAATCAAGAAGTGACAGGAGATAAAAATGGCGATACAGGTGATATCAAGTAGTGATGATTTTAAGGCTTTAGTTGAAGAGACTAAAAAGATTAAAAATTATAAAGAGCCGATTGGTTTTGGAATTGCTAGGGTAGATAGAGGACAAAAAAATACAGAAAAAATCCTACAGGCTACTTATCCTATTATCAACTGGAATGAAAATTTTGGTTCAGCTGCTGTTTTTGTAGCGGCTCTTAAAGAGAGTGGGATTTATGTGGATTTTAGTGGAAGTGAATTTGTAGCTTCCATTTCACATGAATTTGTGGCAAATGCTATGAGTGCTTTTTCTCCATATCTTGATGAGGCAACGGGTGAAGAACACAAAAATGTACAAGTGATTAAGCACCTAAACGAACTTTTTGCATCTGAGATGATTGATCAAACTTCATATAAAGTAGTCTTTATTTTTGAAGATGAAGCTCCTAAGAGTGTTGAGAGTGTTTATCTAAAACTTTATGCTCTCTCTACCTCAAAGGTAGCTTTAAGGTCTGTAAACTTAAACGGTGCATTTGGAATACTTGCAAATGTTGCTTGGAGTGGTAATATGCCAATAGAGCTAGATTGGCTAAGAGAAAATGAGATATCTTTAAAACTAGATGGAATGTATCCAGAAATAAACTCAGTTGATAAATTTCCTAGATTTTTACAACATATCATTCCAGCTGACAATACAAGAATTTTAGAGTCAAGTAAAGTAAGAATGGGAGCTCAACTTCACAGCGGAACAACAGTCATGCCAGGGGCTAGTTATATAAACTTCAATGCAGGAACAACAGGACCTGTTATGGTTGAAGGTCGTATTAGTTCATCAGCGATTGTTGGGAGTGGTAGTGATGTTGGTGGAGGAGCTTCAATTTTAGGAGTGCTTAGTGGCACAGATGGAAATCCTATAAGTATCGGAGAAAACACTCTTTTAGGAGCGAACTCTGTTACAGGTGTTCCGTTAGGTGATGGATGCATTGTAGATGCAGGAGTGACTATCTTAGAAGGTACAAAAGTAACGATTTCAACTGAAGAGTTTAATAAAATCAAAGATGCAAATCCTGATTGGAAAAGCATAGATACTGATGTTTTTAAAGCTGGAGTATTAGCAAGTTTAAACGGTATTCACTTTAGACAAGATAGTGTGAGTGGTTCTATAAAAGCTTTTAGAAGCACAAGAGAGGTAAAACTAAACGAGGATTTACACTAAAATTATGGAAAATTCACAAGAGATACTTAGCATCTTAAATACACTTGAGATGCAAAGAGTTGCTGAACTTAAAAAGTTTGGCATAATTGCTCTTGTGGTATTGTCTGTAAATATACTTTTTTTTATAAAATTTCGCTCAAATTTTATACCCTCACTTATTATTTCATTTATAGTTCTTATTGGAAGTTATTATTTTATAAATACCAAATACAAAAATGAAGTCCAAACTTTTCTGATCCCAAAAATTTTAAAAGAAGTTGATTTAGATTATAAGTATGCCCCCAATCTTAAAATTGATATAGATAAATTTAATGATTTAAAGTTCTTTTCACACAAGTTAGATGAGAGTCAAAGTGATGGTTGTGTAAGTTTAAAAGTTAAAAATCAAACTCTTCATTTTTGGTTTGTAACACTAGAGAGTGCAAAGATAGATACAGAAGAGGGTAGACACGGTACAACAAGATTTAAAGGACTATTTGTAGAGTTAGAACTCACTCCCCGTGTAAATCAAAAATATCTTATCGGTCAAAAAACTGCAAGAACACCAGTTTTTGAAGCAGGGGATTATCTAAACCCACCTCACATGGGACTAAAACTTGTGGGAACTCTTGATGATGATTGGTTGTTATATTCCCAAAATGGTACATCAAATCTAAGAAATGACTTTTTAGAAAAATTAAAAATATTTAAAGAGAATTTAAAAGTTCCTATGTGGGTTATATTTGATAAAAATAGAGTTTATATCTTTTCACAAAGTGTTAAAGGAAGTTTTGAAGTTTCACTTTTTAGTAGTTTGAAAAATGATAGCTTTGTGAAAAATTATATTGAACTTCTTGGGGAGCTTAAGAAGTTGTTGTAGATGACCACCAGGCTACATGACTTCTACTCCCTTTGTAGATAGATCTATAAAATTTATCATTGGTAGTTGGGATTTTATCTAGCTTTGCATCTTTGTCTATATCCCAGTTTTCTCCACCACTTACTTCATATAGATAAAATTTTTTGGAGTCAAATGAGTTAGAGTAGTCATTGAAGTTTCCTATATCATCCATCATTTTACCCGTTGAGGTTTTTTCACTAAATAGAAGTTTTTTAGCTCCTCCTAGTTCATATATATTTACTGTAGCATTTGAAAGCATTCCAAAATATTTTTTTGATGTTTTGTCTATTGCACTATCTTTTGTCTCATTTGAACCACATCCTATCAGTAGTAAGGATGTAATCATAAGTAAAATTGTTCTTTTCATATAAACTCCTAATTTATTTGTGTTGGGTTAGCACACCAATTGACAATATCAACTCCAGGACGAACTCTCACTTCAGGTTTACTAAGTGCATAGTCAATAAATTCACTAATGGCTTCTCTCATCTGTGTAGTTGTGGCATTTGGTGCATTAGCTTCTGACCAACTATCTGTATAGTATTGTGTGTGAGCACCAATCATAAATGGTGCTCTATTTCCTTGAAGTCTTAAATCAAGATTGTATTTTAATATTCCAAGTACTTCGGCTTTATTTAGCTTTGCAACACTCCAAAGATTGTAATCAAACCCAGTTATTTTAAAGTCACTCAAATATGGTACATTTTCCAATATTCTACTCCATAATCCAATCTCTATGCCATATTTTTGGCACTCATTATCTTTTGGTATCATAAAAACATGGTTTGGAATTTCCCATAATCCTTCAACAGGATTAAGTTTTACAAACTCACTATTTTCTGGGTTTCCATACCACCCTTCACTGTGACCTGGTGAACCTTCATTGAGTTGATAAGGCCACCTAAAATTTGTACCGTTAAATTCAGGAGCATATCCCTCTTCAATGGAGCAATCATAGAGAAAGTTTTGAGATTGTAGTTCTTCTAACATATGTTGGTTGTAAAGTAAAAATGGTGCTCTAAATCCTACAATATCACTCTGTAAAATACCAACTTTATCAATCAAATTATCAGATACATCTTTTATGCGATTGTGCCATTGTGCTGCATCTAGTTGAGTAATATTTTGGGGGTTACTATAATTTAAATCTCTATGATGATTACGGGTATGGTTTGCTATCTCATGAGTACTATTTTTAAGTGCTATCATCGCATCTAGTAGCTTACTTGTGTTATCTTCTATCTCTTCATATAATCCTATTGTATTCATATAAAAACTTACTCTTGCATCACTGCCATCTGCATTTTTCTTGCTGCTGAACATATCTAATGCCCACTCTATGCCATCTGATTTTGTATTGTCATCAAAGCCTATTACTACAAATTGGGGTGCTTTATCTATTGCAATCCCTTTTGGTGGTAGTGATGATGGTATAACATAATCGTAACAATCGTTTGTACCGATTTTTAACTCATCCAAAATCACTTCTCCTTTAGATTCACCAGCACTACTCCAAATCCAAGCTTGAATATATGTTGTTTGCTGATTTGAAGTTCCAGAAACAATAAATTTCTTATAACTTTTGGTATTTTCTAATGGAATTGATTTAGAAAAGAGAAGATTATAATCTTTATCATAAAAATTCATCCCAGCCCAGACACCTTCAGGGGAGTTTGAAGTTTTATAATATCCGTTAAATTGATAAGTTCCAACATTGCCTGTTACAGGTTGTGATATCTGATCTAAGCCTCCATCACTTATTTGTATTGCTTTGTTTCCATTGTAAGCATCATTGATAAGCCTTGTAGATGCACTATATATTGACCAGATGCTTTCATTTTGCTCGAAACTAGAGTTTTGCAAGATATTACAAGGTGTAATCTCAAATCCCTCAGGATGCAATCTTAAATCATCCAAAAGAGTTTTACCACCAGTTTTAGAGTCTGACCAAGTCCATACACTTATATATAGTGCATTTTTTGGTGGTTTTGTAGAGAGTTCAAATCTCTTATAACTTGTACTAAGGTTTAAATCTATAAAAGTTTCACCAATGTTGCTCCAATTTTCATCCAAATATGTAGCCCCTAACCATATGCCATCTACAAGCCCTATATTTTTATAATATCCACTAAAAATATATGTTCTATTTCCATCTGTGGTGGGAAGCTCATCACTAGTTTGACCTGTGCCTCCCGTTGTATATTGGATTGCTTTATCTCCCTTGAAGCTATCATTTGTCAATGAGATACCTAAACCAGATGCATCCCAATCATCAACTCCTAGTTCAAAATCTGCATTTTTAAGTAGATTGTATTGTAAATTAGTCGCAAATAAAAGAGTTGAGTTTAAAATAAATATTGTTGAAATTAAAAAAAGTTGTTTAAACATCATAGTCCTTTGTCTAGGTATATCGACAAATATAATGATTAAATGAGTGGATTATGCAGTATGTATATAGATTTGTGAAGTACTAAACTTCACAACGCTCAATGTCTAATTGTTTGATAACTTCTTCAAAAAATTTACCGCTTTGTTTGTCATAGTCATCGTGAAACTCTATAGAGTACTCACCGCTTAAATCTTTTCCAGGTGTCACCACTACTGATGGTGCTACTTTAAATGTCTCTATAATTTTACCTACTGTGTTACAAATGTGATTTCTTTGCTCAGTTGAGCTGTAAGCTAAAACCAACCTTGAATACCTCTCTTCCATTTCATGGTAAGCTTTTATACATGTCTTTTTCATCTTTTTTTCTCCTGTCTATTTTTACATCCAATCTATTAATTTTGTTACTTGGGTAGCTTCAAAACATTTTAGATTGTCTATTTTTTGTATAGGTAATTTTGGCACAATTGCCCTTTTAAACCCTTGAGTTTTTGCTTCTCTTAGTCTAATATCTAAATTATATATATCTCTAATATCGCCAATTAATGAAACTTCTCCAATAAAAACAGTATCTTTGCTAAGAGGTCTATCTCTAAAACTACTGATAATTGCTGCGATTATCGCCAAATCTGTTGCAGTTTCAGTTATCTTTATGCCCCCTGCGATATTTACAAAAACATCATATTCATTAAAAGGAAGGTCTAGCTTCCGCTCTAATAGTGCCAAAAGCATAGTAAGACGGTTTAGTTCAAAACCTGTAGCTGATCGTTTAGGATTTGGATAACCGCTCTCACTTACAAGAGCTTGAACTTCAAGTACAATTGGACGGCTTCCTTCCATCGTTACAGTTATTGCTGAACCAATAGAGGAGCTATTTTTGGTAAAAAACTTTTTTGAGATATCTTTTGCACTTGTAAGCCCCTCTTTTGTCATTTCAAAGATTGCAACTTCACTTGTTGAGCCAAATCTGTTTTTTATGGCTCTTAGCATCCTAAGTTCACGGTTTGAATCTCCTTCAAAATACAAAACAGTATCTACCATATGCTCTAATACTCTAGGTCCTGCAATTGAACCCTCTTTTGTGATGTGTCCGATGATGAAAATAGCCAAATCATTCTCTTTTCCATGACGCATAAGTTCAAATGTGATTTCTCGCACCTGTGATACACTTCCTGGAGCTGAAGAGAGTTTTTCGCTATAGAGTGTTTGGATAGAGTCAACTATAAGAGTATCATAACTATTTTTTCCAAGTTCTGAAAATATCTGTGCTAATTTTATCTCTGAAAGAAGATAGAGATTTTTATGATTAGCTTCTAATCTATTTGCTCTTATTTTTATCTGCCCCAAAGACTCTTCACCACTTACATAGAGGATCTTTTTGCCATTTTTAGCAAGATTTCCTGCTATTTTTAAAAGTAGGGTAGATTTACCAACTCCAGGACTTCCCCCGATGAGAGTTAGCCCTCCAGGAACTACTCCTCCACCCAAAACAAGGTCAAGTTCACAATCATGTGATGAGAATCTTTGAAATTGCTCCTCTTTTACCTCGGTGATTGGTATAGCTGCTGTTTTAGTTGTACTTTTTTTCGCCGTCTCTTTAAGAACTTCTCTTTGTGTGGAATTTAACTCTAAAAACTTATCCCATGCTTCACAATTAGGACACTTCCCCATCCATTTTGAGCTTTGATAACCACAAGCTTGGCACTCAAAGAGTGAAATTTTTTTTGCCATTAACCTTCATTCTCAAAAATCTCATCTAACAAAGAGTCAACAAAATCCTCTTTGTTAAACTTTATCAAATCTGCTCTATTCTCCCCAACTCCTACATAGATAATTGGTTTTTTAAGTTCACTTGCTATGGTAAAAAGTGCTCCACCTTTTGCAGTGCCATCAAGTTTTGTGATGATAAGAGCATCTATTGAGACTATTTCGTTAAATGATTTTGCTTGATTTATCGCTGAGTTTCCCTGTGTACCATCTAGTATGAGTATCTTTCTATGCGGTGCACCGCTTTTTGCTTTGCCACAAATTCGTACAATCTTTTGCAACTCTTTTGAGAGGTTTTGTCCAGTGTGAAGTCTTCCTGCTGTATCTATTATAACATGGTCTATATCTTTGGCTGTTGCTGAAGTTATGGCATCATAAGCTACGGCTGATGGATCATGTCCTTGTTTTGTAGCTACTATTTGGACTTTGATATTTTTTGCCCAAGTCTCTAGCTGTGCAATTGCAGCGGCTCTAAAGGTATCAGCAGCTGCTAACATCACTGAATTTCCAGTTACTCGATAGTTATAAGCTAGTTTACCAATAGTTGTAGTTTTCCCTGCACCATTTATACCAAATATTAAATCAACATATGGTTTTGCATCTATATCTCTCTCTTTTTCAACATCTACAAAATAGGCAAGTAGCACTCTTCTTACATCTGCTCTTTTTACTTCATCTCCTGGTGGCATGTAGTAGATTATCTCTTCAACCTGATCATAGCTAACATCTGATTCTAAAAGAATATCTTCTAGCAGTTCTTTAGTTATACTCTTTTGTCTCTTTGGAGCTATACCAGAAACTGCTTTTTTAAAAAAATTAAACATTATTTTTCCAATGCCTTTTGGATTACATCTTCTATCATCTCTTGAGGTACTGCACCTGTAAAGTGATAAAAATAATCACCATTTTTATCATATATAACCATAGTAGGAAGACTTCTTATACCTCCAAGCACATCTGAAAGTCTAAAATTTTCTTTAGAGTTTGTGATAGGATAGACAATTTTATGATTTTGTATAAAGTTTTCTATCTGGGCATTTGTTTTACTCTCTTCCATCAAAATGCTGATAATTTGAACTTTATCACTGTAGCTTGTTTGGATATCATTTAGGTGTGGTATCTCTGAGATGCAAGGAGGACACCAGGTCGCAAAAAAAACTAAAAGAACTATCTTCCCTTTATATTTTTCAAAATTTATACCATTTTCAAGTGCAGTTAGTTTGATTATCTCTCCATCTGTTGTTTCTAAGTTGATTATATTTTTCTGCTTTTCTACTTTTTGTGTTGTTTCTACACTCTCTTTTGGTTTACTCTCCTCTTTTTTACCACATCCATTAAATGTAAAAAATGTTAGAAGTATAAGAGTTGTAATTTTTGCTATCATGTTGTTCCTTATATTAAAATAATGATTATAAAGAAATGGGGCTTATAGATTGGATAAAAAAAGTTTTAGAAAAGATTGTTTAAGAAGACTTAAGAAGTGTCCTGAGAATAGAAAGAGGATATTGGACAAACTTGTTTCGCAAAAAGTGGCAAAGCTTATATCTTATCATAAGCCTAAAAATATTCTATTTTATCTACCAATGCAGATTGAAGTAAATTTAAATCAGCTATTGAGTAAAGAGCGAAAAAAATCAAATATATTTATTCCGTTTATAGTAGGAGAAAGTTTTAAAATGGTACACTACAGACTGCCTTTAAAACGCAATAATTATAATATTTATGAATCAGCCAATTCGCATTTAGTGCAAAAAAGAGTTGATATGATTATCGTTCCAGTCGTTGGGGTTGATGGGAACTTTAAGAGAGTGGGTTTTGGCAAAGGCATGTATGATAGATTTTATGAAAAACTTGGGCAAAAACCCATAGTACTGTTTATA
This sequence comes from Campylobacterales bacterium, assembly GCA_027066435.1. GTDB lineage: Bacteria > Campylobacterota > Campylobacteria > Campylobacterales > QNZT01 > SZUA-1433. The sequence goes on along the minus strand of JAMONX010000046.1, from coordinate 28,512 downwards.
CAAAGAGTTGAGTGTAAGAGCTGTAAAAGAGTAACAGATTTTCACGATATTCAAGCTGACTATTATATTACCCCGCAAAAGATTCAAAAATTAGGAAAACGAAATGATAACAGAGATCATATTGGTCGGCGGTGGAGCCATAGCAGGCGGAGCAGTAGCGTTTATAACTGCTAAAAAAATTCACAATAGTGGCTTAGAAATACATACCCAGCAAGCAAAAGCAAAAGCAAAGGCTATTGAATTAGAAGCGGAGATGGTGCTTCAAGACTCCAAGATAATAGCTAAAGAAGCAGAGCTTACTGCTAAAAGTAAATATGATGAAAAAGAGCAAAAATTAACTGCTGATATCAATAAAAAATATGAAGAAATTGGGCAAAAAGATAGAGACTTAAACAACATGTTTAAAGATGAACTAAAATCAATCATGAACGAAAAAGAGGAAGTTAAAAGCCAAAAACTTGCTGCTTTAAAGTTTCAAGATGAGGTAAAAAAACTAGAATTTGAGTTCCAAAAGAAAATTTCAGATGCTGATTTACTGATTGAAAAAGCATCTGGAATGACTAAAAATGAAGCCACTGATATTGTCTTAAAACGAGTAGAAGAGAGTGCAAGAGCAGAAATAGCACACATTATAAGAAAACATGAAGTCGAGGCTAAAGACCAAGCTAAAAAGAAGGCAAATTATATTTTAGCACAAGCTACAACTAGGTTTGCAGGGGAGTATTCTGCTGAGAGACTTATAAATACTGTAAATCTTCCAAGTGATGAGCTTAAAGGTAGAATTATTGGAAAAGAGGGGCGAAATATAAAAGCCTTAGAGGTACTTTTGGGAGTTGATATCATTATTGATGATACACCAAATGTGATAATTTTAAGTAGTTTTAATCTCTATCGTCGTGCAATTGCAGCAAGAGTTATAGAAGAACTTGTTGAAGATGGGCGGATTCAGCCTGCTCGTATTGAGGGTATATATGAGAAAGTTACAAGTGAATTTGAACAGAAACTTTTAGAAGAGGGTGAAGAGATTGTTATAGATTTAGGTATTAGCGATATGCACCCTGAACTTATAAAACTTTTGGGAAGATTAAAATTTAGAGCATCATATGGACAAAATGCTTTAGCTCATACACTTGAAGTTGCACATCTTGCAGGAATTATTGCAGCAGAGTGTGGAGGAGATGAAAAGTTAGCTGTTAGGGCTGGTTTACTTCACGATATTGGTAAAGCATTAACTCACGATTATGCAGGAAGCCATGTTGATTTGGGTGCAGAGGTATGCAAAAGGTACAATGAGCATGAGATAGTTATAAATGCGATATATGCACATCATGGACACGAAGAGGCACTCACAGTTGAGTGTGCAGCAGTTTGTACTGCAGATACACTCTCAGCAGCAAGACCGGGGGCTAGACGAGAAGTTTTAGAATCATTTTTAAAACGAGTCAAAGATATAGAAGCAATAGCAGTGAGTAAAAAAGGTGTTAAACAAGCTTATGCAATAAATGCAGGACGAGAAGTTAGAGTTATCGCAAATGCAGTCTTAGTTAATGATGATGAGTCTGTACTATTAGCAAAAGAGATAGCAAAAGAGATTGAAGAAAAAGTTCAATATCCAGGTGATATAAAAGTCAATGTTATAAGAGAGCTTAGAGCTGTTGATTATGCGAGGTAATGTATAAGTAAATATTTTTCATAATCTGCCGATTTTAGAGTTAAAAAGGCAGAATATGAGAATTGTTATTATTGCAATTATTTTATTGCAATTATCAACTTCGCTATTGGCAGATAAAAGCTTTAGTCAATATTTAAAAGTAAAAAATATAGCATATGAACTTAAAAAAAGTGGAAATTCTGATGAAGCAATTTCATATGTAAATGAATTTATAGAGAAAAATCCTAAAAATATTAGAGCTCAAAATTTATTAGCAGTTCTCTATTATTGGAAAGGAGATTATAAAAAATCTAAATATATTTTAGAAAATATTTTAAAAAAAGAGCAATTTCCGCAGTCTATTTCACTCTTAAGAAAGATAGAAAAAAAGATAAAAAAGTCTTCACATATTAAAAAAGTTGCTATCAAGAAATCACCTAAAACAGTTTTTTCTAAAGATTTACAATTTGTAATGCAAAATATTAAAAATAATCCGCTAGATACTAAAAACAGAAAGATTTTAGTTTATCATTATGATTCTATTGGAGATAAAACACAAGCACTCAGCCTAGCTAATGAGATTTTAAAGATAGATCCAGATGATGTCCAAATGATTAGATTTATTAAAAGTAAAAATAGTTTACTTACAACAGATAACACGATAAAAAAAGCCTATAAAAAGTTAGATGAGTTTTATACAAAAAGAGAGTATAACCGTTTTTTAAATCTTTATAGCTCCTTAGAGAGAACTAGTGTAGATATTCCTACAAGAATTCATATCAATGCACTCTATAGTGCAATTGAACTAAAACTTTATAAAAAAGCTAGATCAATACTTTATCTATATAGGTTTCCACGAAATAAGCATATTAGCAAAATTGAAGATTTAGTTGATGAAAAACTTCTGCTTCAAAGATTTACATCTCTTTAGGATTAATGCCCTCTATCCAAAGATATGCTCTTATCTTTGGTGGTATTTTTAATCTTCTACATTGCTCTTTAAACTTTTTATCTAAAGTCACATTACAATATGGGGCGATATAAATTTTTTCATCACCTAGCGAAACTGATATTTTGTGCGCGATAACTATATCTTTTTGAGAAGCTATTTCATTTCTCTGTTTGGCTGAGATGATTATGCCTAATCTTTTTATGATCTTATCTATCGCTCTTAGATTTTCACTCTCATTGCCACTATTTTTAAGAATATAGAGCTTTTTTATCTGTTTGATTACTTGTAAGTTAAAGAGTCTTTTTTTATCAATCTCTAAATATTCAAAACTTTTTGTTATCCCTTTTTCATACTCTTTTAAAAGTTCATTTGAGAAGTTGTGTCTAAATCTGTTTCTTGTATATTTTTTATCTCTGTTACTTGCATCTTCAAAATATTTGATACCGTTTTCTATAAGATATCCCAAAAGCTTCTCTTTTGAAGTGTTTATAAGTGGGCGAATAAGCGAGTAGTTATCTCTTTTCTCACAAGCTTCAAATCCTAGAAGTTCGACGCATCCAGCACCTTTTGTAAATTGCATCAAAAACCATTCAACTCTATCATTTAGCTGATGTGCAGTTATTAGATTTTTATATCCATTCTCTTTTATACATTTTTCAAAAAAATCATACCTTGCATCTCTTGCTTTTTGTTCAAAAGAGGAGTCATCTAAAACTACTTTTGTATCAAAACATTTTTTATGATATTTTTCTGCTAAAAACTTTGCATATAAGAGTTCGTCTTTTGAACTCTCTCTCTTTCCATAATCCACAATTGCTATATCAAATTTTATATTTTCTTCAAGGAGTAGAAAAAATAGAGCAGTAGAATCAACTCCTGCTGAAAAGGCAAGAAGACTTTTCTCTTTTTTTAAAACTTTTAAGGTATCACTATCAAGCAGATTTGATAATTTTTGCAACAAGTTTATCTCCTGCACACTCTTGTATAGATGCAATATATCTCTTTCCATACTCTATCTTTTCTGGTAACTCACTCTCGTTTATAAGTATCTCTCCATCAATATCTTCAGCCCAGATACTTTTTTTAGAAGCTATAAAATACTCATGTTCGCTACTCTCTCCACTAGTTATAATCTCTATATTTTTTCCTACCTCATTTTGTAATGATTTTAGCATCTGCTCTTCTATAATATTGTTTAAAATCTCAATTCTCTTATCTATGGTTTCTAATGGGATTTTTTCCTCCATCTCTTTGGCTTTTGTTCCGCCTTCATCAGAGTATGCAAAAACATTAACTCTATCAAAATGAAAATTCTTTAAGAATGAGACCAACTCTTCAAAATCCTCTTGACTCTCTCCTGGATGTCCAGCGATAATAGAAGTTCTTACAAATGAATTAGAAGATCTTCTCATAATATCTAACTGATCTTTTATAACTTTAGCCCCAGAACCTCTCTTCATTATACGAAGCATATTATCGCTAATGTGTTGAATTGGCATATCAAAATAGTTATGAAAAACTTTTGAATCGATAATTTTTTCTAAAACTCTATCTCCTAATGTTGATGGGTATAGATACAAAATTCTAGCACTCTTAACACCTTCTATCTTTTCTATCTCTTCTACTAAATTACATAAGCCATCTTTAACATCAAAATCTCTTAAGTAAGAACTACTATCTTGTGAAATAAAACTAAAGTCATAAAAACCTTTTTTTGATAACTTTTTGACTTCTTCTATTACCGATGTAAGAGGGCGGGATTGTAGCTTTCCTTTAAATTGAGGAATTGCACAAAAGCTACACTGTTGGTTGCATCCTTCACTTAGTTTTATATATGCGTGGTAGTTTGAACCAGTTATGATTCTATCTTCATTTTTTATTAAGTAAGATTTTGGTGAGAAACGGTTCTGTTTTAGTTTTATAAGTTCATCAATCTTATCATAATCTCCAACACCCGTAAAGATGTCAACTTCTTTTAAATCTTTTTGAAGTTCTTCTTTGTATCTTTCACTAAGACAGCCACTCATCACTAAAAGAGAGTCATCTTTTCTCTCTTGATGTAAGTTTAAAATGGTTTGTAGACTCTCCTCTTTTGCAGCGTCTATAAATCCACAAGTATTTACGATGATGACATCAGCTTCACTTCCTTCATCAACTATCTCATACTCTTTTAATCGTCCAAGCATAACTTCACTATCGATTAAATTTTTTGTGCATCCTAAAGATACTAAGTGTAATTTTTTACTCATTTTTATATCCATATATTGTCTATCAATCTAGTTTTACCTACAGATGCAGCTACTAAAATGATTGTATTTTTTATCTCTATCTCTTCTATCTGGTTAAACTCTCTATCTACAATTTCTACATACTCTATCTTTGTATCTTTTAAGATATCTCTCATTTGCTCTTTTATCTCTTTTGAGTTTAACTCTCCACTTATCACTAATTTAGACGATAGTTTTAAAGTAGATGAGAGTGATAGTGCTTTTACTCTATCCTCTCTACTTAGATAGATATTTCGACTACTAAGTGCAAGACCATCATCCTCTCTAACAATTTCACAAGGAACTATCTCTACATCTAAAAAGAGATGTTTTACCATGTTTTGTATCATAAAAAGTTGTTGAGCATCTTTTTTACCAAAATATGCACAAGTTGGCAAAGTGATAGATAGTAGTTTTAAAACAATTTGCAAAACTCCATCAAAATGACCAGGGCGATCAAATCCTTCTAGTATAAAACCTTTAACTCGTGGTGCTTTTATGCTAAGTTCATTCTTTTCATACATATCATCAATGTTTGGTAAAAAAACTATATCCACACCACTAAGTTGACAAATTTTTAAATCAGCTTGCAATCTTCTAGGATATGCTCCTAAATCTTCACTCTCTAAAAATTGTGTAGGATTAACAAAGATAGAGACGATAGTTTTATCATTCTCTTTTACTGATTGTTTGATAAGTGAAATATGTCCGTTGTGTAAGGCTCCCATAGTTGGAACAAAACCAATAGTTCCACTCATCTTTTTTCTGTAGTTAGCTAACTCTTTCGGGTTGGAAAATTCTTTCATAATTAAGTCTCTTTAATGTATTATCTTTTCATTATAGCAGATGTAGGAGAAATTTTTGGATAGTTACGAATATAGTGAACTTTTAACAAAGCTAAATACAAAGATTGATAACATAAAACAGATTATCAATCCAGATGCAGTAGAGAGAAGACTTGCCCAAATTACAGAGATAGAACAGGGTGCTGATTTTTGGAGTGATCCTAAAAATGCAGCAACTTTGCAACGAGAGAAAAATAGAGCATTATCTATTATGAAAAAATATAACAGTGCAAAAGAGGCAGTTACAGATGCAAATGAACTTTTTGAGATGGCAAAAGAAGAAAATGATGATGATACGATAGAAGAGCTTTTTAAAGATGCATCTACACTTGAAAAACTTATCTTAGAGCTTGAAGTAAATATGATGTTAAGTGATGAAAATGATATAAAAAATGCAATAGTCTCAATTCATCCAGGAGCTGGAGGAACTGAGAGTCAAGACTGGGCAAATATGCTCTATAGAATGTACCTAAAGTGGGCAACAAAAGAGGGCTTCAAAGTGGAAGTTATGGATCATCAAACAGGAGAAGAGGCTGGAATCAAAGATGTTACCTTTATCATCAAAGGAGATAATGCTTACGGTTATATGAAAGCAGAAAATGGAATTCATAGATTAGTTCGTATATCTCCATTTGATTCAAATGCAAAACGACATACCTCATTTAGCTCTGTTATGGTTTCTCCTGAAGTAGATGATGATATAGAGATAGAGTTAGAAGAAAAAGATTATAGAGTTGACACTTATAGAGCTAGTGGAGCAGGAGGACAACATGTAAATAAAACGGACTCTGCCATAAGATTAACTCATATAGAGACAGGAGTTGTTGTTCAGTGTCAAAATGATAGAAGCCAACACAAAAATAAAGCAGCTGCCATCAAAATGCTAAAATCAAGACTTTATGAATTAGAACTAGAAAAGAAAAAAGCCCAAGAAGCGGGAATTGAGAAAAGTGAAATAGGTTGGGGACATCAAATTAGATCATATGTCTTAGCTCCATATCAACAAGTAAAAGACAACAGATCCAATATAGCATACTCACAAGTAGATGCTATATTAGATGGAGATATCACTAAGATGATAGAAGATGTACTTATAAGTGAGTCCTCTACTCGATAATAAATGATATTTTTGCTGTAATTCTATATCTCGATATTTTGTTATCAGTAACTTTCGCACTCTTTTCTTTGATGTAGATTGATTTTATGTTTCTAATTGACTTTGATGCCTCTGTAATGGCATTTTGTGCCGCATCTTCCCAACTTTTATCTGATTGTGCCAATACTTCGATAACTTTAACTACTTTTGCCATAATAAAATCCTTTAAATTTTTCTTCCATTATATCATATAGATAGTAAATAAAAGAAAAAAACCTATAAAATACAATTATTTTAATTTAAGTTAAAAATAATATAATCTACTATCTTGATGAATGATAAAAATTTTAATTAAAGTTTTGCCATTCATTACCGATATAATTCTTATGAAATAAAACTTGAAAAAAAGGACTTCAATTATGAAAAAAAGTATGTTTTTAACTTCTTTGGTAGCAGCTTCTGTATTATTTACCGCATGTGGTGGAGGCGGAGATGATGGCGGTGGAGGTGGCGGTGGCGGTGATGAAACACCAACAGGGACTAAGCCGGTATTTACATCTCCTGATGCGTATAAGGTGGTTGCAGGTGAAAAAAAAGCAGTTACTTTAACAGTTGGTGAGTTTGTTCCTCTTGATGGATCAGTACTTAAGTTTGCAATTACAGATAAAACACAAGCATCACAGACAAGAATTAATGAAAATTCAGGAGTAGTTAAGTATACCGCTCCAAATGGTGATTCAAATGTTACTATAACTGTGACGGCTACACGAGTTGAAGGTGGTGCTGTAAGTGATCCTATGGTTATAACTTTTACACCTGTGGATGTTGCAACAATTGGTTTAGCTATAAAACCTGTTAAGACAGGAGCAGCTATGGATAATAATACTTCGGGGCTGGATAGAATTTTTATAAAAAATGATACAACGGTTTTAAATGTTAAAGGTCCAACAGGTCTTATTTGGGCAGATAATGATGATACACTAAATGATCAAAGAGCTGTAAGTTTTATTGATGCGGGTGATCACTGTACTGGGTTAGGGGATGGATGGAGAGTACCAAATAAAGATGAAGTACTTAATTTGATTGATTATTCAAAACCTCCTTATAAAGCAGATGGTGCAACAGTAATTAATCCAGCGATGATAACGATGATAACTGAAGATAATAATTCGAATGGTTTTGAGACTTCTTTAGCGAATGTTTGGGTAACACAAGAGTTTGGAAAGTATATTTATATTGGTGAGAATAGTGCTTCAATGAATTTTACTACTGCTGATAATGTAGTGCCGGTAAGGTGTGTTAAGGGTGAAGAAGTAAGTAGAGAACATTTGATACATAGTGATATTTATGAGTATACCTATGATGAAACAACAAAGTTAGAGTGGTCACCAGCAACATCAGATGCAAAGAGTGCAGAAGATGCGATTACATATTGTGGAAGTCTTAACAGTCCACATACAATAGGTGGTGCTCCTGTACCACATATTGATTTTAGATTACCAAGTATAAATGAGTTACGAACTATTGTAGAGAATGGAACAATATCTGATTATATTACACAAGGTAATAGATTAATTATCTCTTCTACTCCTTATGTAGATGAAAATGGTACGGATGCAGGGTTTTGGAGACTTGTTTTAAGAGAAGATGGTACTTTGGCTATAGGTGCTACCGAGGATAGTACTCACCGAATAAGTTGTGTTAGGGACATGGATTAAGTTCTATTTAAACAAAAGAGTTTAAACTCTTTTGTTTAGTAAAAAATAATAAAAGAGAAAAATCAATGAACCAGATAAAAAACACATTTTTAATTGTTGTTCCATTTTTATTCATAGCCTGTGGAAGTGAAAAGAGTAGTGATAATTTTACAATCTCTACTCTTTTGAGTGAATATAATGTTGTAGAGGGAATGAAAAAGGATGTTAAGGTACAATCCGATAGAGAAGGTATCACATTTAAAATTTTGGATAAGTCTCAAGCAATGCAAACAGTGATAAATAAAAATAGTGGTATTTTGGTTTATAGAGCACCTGAAAATATTAATGGCACAGAGGATATAAAGGTTATTGGTATAGATGCAAATGGAAAACAGAGTGATCCATTAACATTAACATTTAAAACTGTCTCTAAAGATATACAACCATCTACGAAAATCTTAAAAACAGGTGCAGATGATGGTGGTTTTGGAGAAGATCGTCTGTTTGTTCAAGATTTAGAAGGTGATATTGTAGACTTTTTTGGTAATACTTGGGCTGAGAATAGCGATACTAAATTAAGTGAAGTAAAATCTTATCTTAGTGCATCTATAAAATGTGAAGTTTTAGGTCTTAAGCAAGGTAAAAATTTTAGACTCCCAACTATGAATGAAGCATTGAATTTAATAGATTATTCAAAGGTTTCAGGAACTGGTATGATTGATGATGCTTTTTTAAATCGAACTCTTGCTTTTACTTGGGTAGATTCTAAAAATGATAAAAACATGGTTGTATCATTTGATAATGCTTTGGTTGCAAATATCGACTCTTTTAGTGTTGGGCAAAACTACACTTCAAGATGTATTGATTCTTTAAAATCTACTAATGAACATATTGTTTCAACTGATAGGTATTCTGGATATACATTTGATTTTTCTACAGGTTTAAAGTGGAGTCCTATAATAGAGCGACGACCTATTGCATCTGATAACAATGAGACCGCATCCGAGTATTGTGCAGATAAACACAGTGGGAGAGTTCCAAATATAAATGAGCTTCGCTCAGTCATTGAAGATAGTGGTGTTTCTACATTTATTACAAATGGTGCAACTATTTTGATATCTTCAACGCCTTTTAATGATATCAATATAAGTGCAAGGAAATCAAACTATGCTATGTACCTTAGAGAAGATGGAACTATTGGCTTTGGTAGAGAGTATAATGAATTGCAAAATGGTATAACCTGCGTATCAAACTTTTGATTTTACTATAATCTTGGAAGGTTCAAAAAGCTCTTGAGCCTTTTTAACAAATTCATGTTCCATAACATCATCAGCATTTATCTCATTATTGCTATTTACTACTTGCTCTGATATGCAACTATCTATGGTTTCTTCTACTACAGGGTTTGGTTGTTCATCTACTATTTCCTCTTTTTTCTCTTCAATTTTTTTTTGACATGGAAGCATCTTTATCTTTGTTTCAAATGAAAAACACTCTTGTGTAAAGTGCTTGATAAGCCCTGAGCTTTGCCTAAGAGTCTTTTTACACTCTTCATTTGCACAAGATATTAGTTTAAGTGTATGGTTCTCATATCCTACAAATTCAATAGAGTTTTTAAAACACTCCCCAAGAGCATAATTTCTATCATATAGCTTTTCAATCAACTCTTGAAAATTTTTCTCGTAAGTCTCTTTTTCTATCGGTTGCTCTTTTGGCTCTTGTGGTTTTGCAATTTCAGGTTTAGGTTTTTCTTCTATCTTTTTTTGTATTTGAACTGTTGGAGCTACTTTTGTCGTAATTTTACCCTCTAATTGGTCAATCATCTCATCTATATCTTTTATCTTTGTAGCTTCAATCATCTTGAAAAAGAGAAGGGTTAAAACAAAACTACTATCAGCATTTAAAAAGAGCATGTTTTTTGACTCACTAAGTATCCTAAAAAATCTATCACTTAGCATAGTTGAAAATCTGATATCTTTTTCAAAAAACCGTTCTTTGACAAAAGAGATAATTTCATCTATCACAATTTCGCTCTCGTAGTTTTCAAGCTCTTTGATATGTAAAATTGTCTGGTCTCTATTATTCGCAAAGATTGAAGAGAAGATAGCATCTATAAATTCAGGATCCAAGATACCTAGCATCGAAGCTACACTTTTTGCATCTACAAAGTTTTTAGAGTATATGATAGCCTGGTCAAGAAGAGTTAGTGTATCTCTCAAAGAGCCATTTCCTGCACGAGTTAGCATACTTAATGCCTCTGCTTCGTATTCTATATTTTCAAGATTTAAGATATGAGAGAGGTGTTTTATAACTTCAGGAGAGTTTATCTTTTTAAACCTAAAGTGCTGAGTTCGAGATAGTATAGTCGGTGGGAGTTTCATAGGATCTGTTGTAGCTAAGATAAACTTGACATACTCTGGAGGCTCTTCAAGTGTTTTTAAAAGAGCATTAAAGGCCTCTTTTGTGAGCATATGCACTTCATCGATGATAAAAATTTTAAATCTTGCACTATTTGGTTTGTACTTTGTTTGTTCAATAAGTGACCTGATGTCATCAATTTTTCTACTACTTGCTGCATCCATCTCAACTATATCAATATGCCTGTTTTCATTTGCACTTATACAGTTTTGGCACACTTCACAAGATTGAGATGTTGGACCTTTTTCGCAGATAAGTGATTTTGCAAAAATTCTAGCAGTAGAAGTCTTACCACTCCCTCTAAGTCCTGAAAATAGATAAGCATGTGAGAGCCTATTTTGATCAAGTGCAAGAGTTAGAGTTTGAGTAATCGTCTCTTGTCCTATAAGTTTATCAAAAGTTGATGGTCTATATTTTAGTGCTAAAACTTGCGACATATAGAATCCTTGTTGTTGTGTAAATAAAATTTATCTATTCTACAACAAAAGAGTAAAGAACTTTATAAAACTGTCGATTTATAGATAAAAGGAAAATTATAATGAAAAAAATATCATCAACACTCGTGGTGCTTATAGCATTATCAGCTATATTTTCAGGATGCGAAAAGGCTGATTATCAACATCCTCTTCATAGATCTAGTGGAAAATAGTATGCCTTATAGATTATAACCAAACAGAAGCTATTTTTTTAAGTTTATCAGGGTTTTCTGATGCAAATAGCTTTAAAGAAGTTTGCTTAAATGTTTGATTTAAAAGAAACTCTTTTTGCAAAAATTCAACTACTGCTTCTCCTGAGTGTATAAGTAAAGAGGATGGAAAAAACTTGCTTATTTCATCCTTTATAAGTGGAAAATGAGTACATCCTAGTATGATAACATCAGGCTCATCTATACCTTCAAAATAGTGCCTAGCGACAGTTTCAAGTACAACTCCTTCAAATAATCCCTCCTCAACAACAGGAACAAATAGAGATGGGGATAGGGAGTTTATATTTTTGTAGCCATTTTGTTTTAGCAGTCTCTCATATTTGCCACTTCTTATAGTTGCTGTTGTTCCTAAGACTAAGATATTGGCATCTAGGTTTGGAATTTTATTTTTTAGTGCCATTACTCCTGGCTCTATTACCCCTGAGACTTTAAATGGGGCATTTGCTTTTAGTTCATCTATCGCATAGGCAGATACTGAGTTGCAAGCTGCTATCATTATATCGATATCAAAATTTTTAAAAAACTCTAACGCTTCTAGTGAGTATCTTATGATAGTATTTTTATCTTTTACCCCATAAGGGACTCTTGCAGTATCTCCAAAGTATATAATTTCATCAAATAGTTTTTGTTCTATTAAGCTTTTGACAACAGTAAGTCCACCGATACCGCTATCATAAACTCCAGCTCGCATCCTAATATACCTTTATGCTCCATCATTCATAATTGATAAAAATTCATCATTATTTTTAGTTTTTTGCATCTTCTTATATAAAAATTTTAAAGCTTCTATATCTTCCATTTGACTCATAGCAGATCTTAAAGCCCACACTTTTTGTAGCAAATCTGGAGAGAGCAGTAACTCCTCTTTTCTTGTTCCTGATTTTAAGATGCTCATTGCTGGATATATTCTTCTATCTGCAACATGGCGGCTTAAGACTGTTTCACTATTTCCTGTACCTTTGAATTCCTCAAAGATTACTTCATCCATGCGACTTCCAGTCTCTATTAGTGCGGTTGATATAATCGTTAGTGAGCCACCATTTTCAATATTTCTAGCAGCTCCAAAAAATCGTTTTGGTTTATGAAGGGCATTAGCGTCAACTCCTCCGCTTAGAACTTTACCACTAGAAGGGGTGACTGTGTTGTAAGCACGAGCAAGTCTTGTGATAGAATCTAAAAGAATTACAACATCTTTTCCCATCTCAACCATTCTTTTTGCTCGTTCAATTACTATTTCAGCAACCCTCACATGATTTGCAGGAGGGAGGTCAAAGGTTGAGCTATAAACATCCCCTTTTACCGATCTTTGCATATCAGTTACCTCTTCTGGTCTTTCATCAACCAAGAGAACCAAAAGTTCTATTTCAGGATGGTTATGTGTGATACCGTGTGCTAACTCTTTTAAAAGTTCTGTTTTACCAGTTCTTGGAGGTGCAACTACAAGACCTCTTTGTCCTTTTCCAACTGGTGCAAAGAGATCTAGTACTCTTCCTGTAAGTTTTTGTGGGTCATACTCTAACTTAATTTTTTGGGTCGGATAAAGTGGTGTTAAGTTTTCAAAAAGTGGTCGGTTTCTACTCTCAGCCAATGGAAGATAATTTATAGCTTCTATCTTTAGTAGTGCATAATATCTCTCTTGATCTTTTGGAGATCTTACTTGTCCTGTAACTATATCTCCAGTTCTAAGTGCAAACTTTTTAATTTGTGTAGCAGATACATATGCATCACTAGAAGAGTTACTAAAATCAGCGTCAAGAGCTCTTAAAAATCCAAATCCATCGTTTGCTATCTCTAAAATACCTGTAAAAAGTATAAAACCACCTTGTGATACTTGTGACTTTAATATCTCAAAAATTAAATCTTGCCGTTTTAGTTGGTGAGGGTTTTCAACTGATAGTTTATCAGCTATCTCTAAAAGTTCTTCTAAGGGTTTTTGCCTTAGTTCTTCGATTTTGTGACCATTCACAGGAATATGAGTTCTTGTTTTATTGCTTCTTGCACTGTTTTTTGGTTTAGGATTTTTTGGAGTTTTGTCCATCTTCTCTCTTTAGTTTATTTTAGAATATTCTAGCAGTTTTATTTTATGTGGATTAAATAAGTTCTGACATTTTAGTAAATATATTGGAAATTGTCAAGTCATTTGATATAATTGCCTCAAATTATAGAAGTCAGGGTTAAATATTGGATAAAATTTCGTGTGATCATTGTAAACTTTTGTTTGACAAAGATGTGTTAATTAAAGATGTGAGTGCTAAAAACCCTCTTTTTTTTTGTTGTAAAGGTTGTCAGGGAGTTTATCATCTTTTGCAAAATGAGGGGTTGGATAGTTTTTATGAAAAATCTGCTGGTACTAAACTCTCTCCTGCGATAGAAATTTCACAAGATTTAGAAAAATTTAATTCAGATGGTTTTTTTAAAAAATATATAGATCAAAAAGATGGACTTTGCAAAGTAAATCTTATAATCGAAGGGATTCATTGTAGTGCTTGCATCTGGTTAAATGAAAAAGTACTTTACAATACGGAGGGTATTTTAGAAGTTGATATAAATTATACAAACCACAAAGCAAAGATACTTTGGGATCCAACTGTTATAAAACTTTCACAAATCATTCAAAAAATCCAATCCGTTGGCTACAATGCATACCCTTACGATGCAAAAGCTCAAGAGGAGAGGGCAAACAAAGCTAGAAAAGATTATTACTCTAGGCTTTTAGTTGGTATTTTTGGTTCTATGAATATTATGTGGCTTGCAATTGCTCACTATGCTGGGTATTTTACTGGAATTGCTGATGATATGAAGATGGTTATCATCGTAGCTCAATTTATCTTGGCGACTCCTGTACTCTTTTATACGGGTTGGGTCTATTTTAAAGGTGCATATTATGGACTTAAAAACCGCTTTGTAAATATGGATCTTTTGGTTGTAACTGGGGCTACTTCTGCTTATCTCTTTTCTATATACTCTATGATAACAGGATACGGAGAGGTCTATTTTGATTCGGTTGTGATGATAATAACTTTTGTTTTTGTTGGAAAGTATCTGGAAGTTTTAAGTAAGAAAAAAGCGATAGATACACTAGACTCGATGACAAGCTCTCTACCTACTGAAGTTTTAATCATAAAAGATGACGAAAAGATAGTTGTAGGTGTTGAGGAGATACAAGAGGGTGATATCATAGAGATTAAACCTGGTGAAAAGATAGTGATAGATGGTGAAGTTTTAAGTGGAGAGGGGAGCGTTGATGAGTCAAGTTTGACTGGAGAATCTAAACCCATATATAAAAGTGTTGGAAGTGAGATAGTAAGTGGGGCTGTAAATCTTGACTCAGTAATCCGTTATAAAGCGACAAAAGCTTTTAATAACTCTACACTCTCTACAATTGTTACTTTGCTTGAAGAGTCTCTTGGTAAAAAACCAAAGATTGAGAAGTTGGCAAATCAATTATCAGGATATTTTTCACTTATTATTTTGATTTTAGCAGTTGGGACTTTTATATTTTGGTATATGAGTGGTGGAACTTTTGAGAAGGCTTTGATAGTTTCAATCTCTGTTATAGTTATCGCTTGTCCATGTGCCCTTGCTCTTGCTACTCCTGTATCAACTCTAATTGGGCTTGAGGCTGGGGTTAAAAAAGGGCTTTTGTTTAAAGAAGCTAGTTTTTTAGAAACGATGGCAAAGAGTAATGTACTGCTTTTGGATAAAACAGGCACGATAACGGAGGGGAAACCTACTGTTTTAAACGCTACAATTTACAAAGAATTTGACAAAAATTTACTCTATTCACTACTGAAAAGTTCAACGCATCCAGTAAGTAAAGGGGTTTTGAGATTTATTGAACAAGAGCAAGATGAATTAAAAGAGTATAGCTTATCAAATTCTAAAAATATTGAAGCAAGAGGGATTGAAGCAGAGTTTAATGGAAAAAAACTTTTTGGTGGAAATTTACAACTTTTAAAAGATAGAGGGGTAGAATTAGACTATGATAGTGAAAATTCTATATTTGCATTTGTAGTTGATGGAGTGTTAGTTTCACTTTATGAACTAAAAGACCGAACAAAAGAGGATGCAAAAGAGTCGATAGAGTATTTTCAAAAAATAGGTTTTGAAGTTGCTATGCTTACGGGAGATAATGAAAAAGTAGCATATGCGATAGCAGACGAAGTTGGTATAAAAAAAGTTTATCATTCTTTATATCCAAAAGATAAAGCAGATATTGTAGAGAGTTACCATGATAAAAACAGAGTTGTCATCATGGTAGGAGACGGTATAAATGATTCTATCGCACTCTCTAAAAGTGATATAGCCATAGCTATGGGAAGTGGGGCTGATGTATCTGTGGAGGTTAGTGATATCATACTATTAGATGATAAGATGAGTTCTTTGAAAGAAGCTTTGATACTTAGTCGTAAAACATATAAAAATATCAAACAAAATTTACAGATGTCACTCCTTTATAATCTTTTTACAGTACCATTAGCAATGGCAGGTTACATTATACCTTTGGTTGCGGCACTTTCGATGTCGCTTAGTTCATTATTGGTAATTGCAAATGCAGTTCGTATAAAAAGGAGATGGAGTTGAGTAGTGGAATAGTAGCTATAATGATAGGGGTTTCAACTTTTTTGGGGCTTATCGGTCTTTTTGGGCTTCTTTGGGGGCTTAAAACTGGGCAGTTTGATGATGAAAAGAAATTTTTAGATGGTGTTCGTAACGATGGAGTAGATGCTCTTCGAGATGCAGCTAACCAAGAACAGAAGAAAAAAGATGCTATGAAAAAACATAGAGAGAAAAATTATGGACCGCCAGATTAGAAGTAGCTTAAATTCTAAAAATTAAATATATGCAATTATCAGTTTTAATCAATAGTCATTATAATACTAAGAAGAGTCAAGAAGAGTAAAAAAAATTTACTATTTAAAGATTTAAGGAATATAAAGTTTAATGATTAGGATAAAAATAACCGTTTTGGTATTGTTTTTTCTTTGTAACAATCTCTTTGCAAAAGAGTTCCCTGAGTGCAAAGAGTACTTCTTTATTAAAGAAAATCAAACGGAGCAAAAGCAGTCATCTTTAGAAAAAATTTTAAATGAACATCCTGATAATCTTCAATGTATGCTAAAACTTTCATCGCTTTATCTTAGGAATAATAAGGTTTCACAGGGGTTTGATTTGATTCGTAGAGCTTATGTACTTGATCCAAAGTTTGTTGAGAGTAAAAATATCTCAAAAATACTTGATATAGCTTTAAGGCTTAGCAAACTTAAAGAAGCTGCCAGAAAAAAGAGTGATTTAAAACTTTGGAATGAGCTTGGTGATATATATTTTGAGATGGGTATCTTTGATGAAGCAAGAGAAGCTTATACAATAAGCCTTCTTCTAGATGCAACTCAAACAAAGATAGAGATTCTTCTAGCAATCTGCTATAAGAATCTTAATCAAAATCTTAAATCTGCAAAAAGACTTAAAAATATTGTACAAAAAGAGCCTTATAACTTTTATGCAAATTATTATCTTGGTAAACTGTTGAAAAATGTACTCAAACATAAAAAAGAGGGAGAAAAATACCTTTTAATGGCTGAATATATTATCAATTATACAAAGCCGAAATTTGAAGATGAAGCAGAGTTTTTGTATTTAAAAAATGATTTGGAGTTTGAACTTGGCAAGAAATAGAGCTATTTTTTTAGATCGTGATGGTGTAATAAATATTGATAAATCATATGTTAGTAAAATTGAGGATTTTGAGTTTTGTGATGGAATTTTTGAGGTTTTGAGAAGGTTTCAAAAACTGGGTTTTTTACTTATTGTTGTGACAAACCAATCTGGAATAGGGCGAGGTTATTATAGTAGTGAAGATTTTAGCGTTCTAACCCAATGGAAATTAGATGAACTTCAAAAAAGAGATATATTTATCGATGAAGTTTATCACTGTCATCATGACCCTGATCTTGGATGCGGTTGTAGAAAACCAGCCCCTGGAATGCTTTTAAGTGCAAAAGAAAAATTTGATATTGATATGCAAGCTTCTTGGATGATTGGAGATAAAAAGAGTGATATAGAAGCTGCTTTAAATGCGGGAGTTACAAATACAATTCTTATCTCTAGTGATTGTAGCGATAAAAAAGGTGCAAAGTATTGTGTGAATTCTATATTAGATATAAGTACCCGTCCAGATATAATTTCACATTTTAACGATAAGAGAAAGGCATAGGTGCAAGACAGATTTTTGCACTCCTAGCCGAAGCTAAGAGAAGAAAATCTAACGCCGTCAGATATGCCTTTATCTTATCGCCCTTTGGGTGAAATGATTTTGCCTCATCTTTACAACTAACTATCCTCGAATTAGCTTAGGCTAGTTCTTCGGCTAGTTAGTTGCAAATCTAAGGCAAACTTATTTCATTAAAATATAAAATTATATCTGGACGGGTACTTAGTGGCAGTTATTAAATAACCAAAAAAATTGGTTATTTAATTTGATAGTTCGTAACTCTCAGTTACTGTGTCAGTTTGATTATCATCATCTGTAACTGTTAGAGTTACATGTAGTGTAGTGTAATTATTTGTAGCAACCCACTTTGAAAAGCCATCATGTGTGTGAGGAACCTCTACAAATCCATCAGCTTTAGTCTTAAATACACTCCAGTGACAATTTACAACTTTTGGGTCATTTTCAGGTTTGTTGTCTGTATCTATATTATCATTATCATAACTTGCATTGCAATTAAAGTTAAATGCATTTCCATCTTCAATTACTTCATAACCAATAATTGCAGTGGGAAGGATTAACTCTGATTTAGATTTTGGTTCATCAGTAGGAGGGGTTTGTGTTATTTTTACTGCTTTACATTTATCTAGGCTTTTGGCATTGTCATTGTCTGTAACACTTAGACATACGATATAGTCTATTGTTTCATCTTTACATAAGATAGGGATATTTGATGGATTTATAGATGTTGATATCTCTTCATTATCTACTTTCCAAACATAAGAGACAATATCACCGTCTTCGTCACTGCTAGATAAACCAATAGCACTAAAAGTACAATTTGTTCCATCTTTTTTAATTTCTAACTCTTCAAAATTTGCAATGGGAGTGATATTCCCATTTGGCTCGACTTTATTCTCTTTTAGAGTTACTCCTGCATTACAGCATACACTCTCTTGGCATCCTGTAAATAAAATTGCTAATAATATAGAACTTATAAATAAACTTTTCATTCAATTTTCCTTTTAAATGCATTGATTCATAACAAACTCTTGGTTTGGATATAAAAAGACTTCTACTCTACGATTTAAATCCATGTTTCTTGTAGAAGTATTTGGAACTATTGGTTTATCAAATGAACACCCTTTTTCATAGATAGGATTTCTAATTCCTCCTACTGTGATAAGGTTAGCAACGCCCCTTGCTCTTTGTTCTGATAGTGTTAAATTATAACCATGTCCACCTCTGTTATCTGTATGACCTACCACTTGGATAATAGTTTGTGGATAGTTTTGTAAAACACCGATAAGTTTATCTATTTTGTATCTGGCAGTTGATGTAAGTATTGCTGAATTTGTTGGAAACATCATTTTGTCTCTAAATGTTATCTTAACAAATCTATCATTTTTTGTTACGATAATATCTTCATCGCTTGTGGCTTCTGCATTTGGTGAGTGATTAACCTGAGTCTCTAGTGATTTCGCAATTTCTGCAGCTTGTTTATCCATGTTATATCCTACAGCTCCACCTAGCACTGCACCAGCCGTTGCTCCAATAAGCGTACCTTTGGTATCTTTTCCTATAATATTACCCAGTACTGCACCCGCAGCTGC
Source organism: Campylobacterales bacterium (assembly GCA_027066435.1). Lineage (GTDB taxonomy): Bacteria > Campylobacterota > Campylobacteria > Campylobacterales > QNZT01 > SZUA-1433. The sequence goes on along the minus strand of JAMONX010000046.1, from coordinate 9,059 downwards.
ACCGATGGCTGCTCCAGATGCAGTTTTGTTCCCAGCTACTGTTTGTTGTTGCACTCCTGCACAGCCACTAAAAAGGGCGGTAATCAATAAAAGTGAAGTGGTTTTTTTAGAAATTATTTTAAGCTTCATACTAAATCCTTAATTTTGTATTTTTGCCATGTTATCTAAAAAAGCTTAATTACAACCATTTTTTAAGTAAGATTTATTTGTATATATATTGATTTCTATTTCTTGACTTCTACTATTATTTGATTCAGATGAAATTATTTTAATTTTTTTATCTGAACACCCTTTTGCAAAGATTTCATCTCTTACTCCTTCATTATAAAAAAGCTCTGCAACTGTAATTGCTCTGTTGTCCGAAAGATGTTGGCTTTTAGATACATTTTGTTCAGAGGCATGTCCAATGATTTGTATCGTAAGAGGGCTTTGTGCTTTTATAAAAGGTATAATGCATTCTAGTCTCTTTTTAGCCTTTGGAGTGAGATTAAAATCTATAGGAGTAAAATCATTTTTACTATTTAAATTGATTTTAATCCTTTTTTTGGTTAATTGTACAATTATAGAGTTGTTTAGCTCTTTTTCTGATGTTGACTTACAGTTTTCAACTATCTCTTTGGCAAGTATATCAAGTTTACTCTTCTTGATTTTGGGAGTAGGTGTTTGAATTTTTGGTGTTTGAATTTCAACTTTTTTAGGTGTACAAGCTGTGAAAATTATAATTGTTAGTAAAAGGAGGAGCTTATGGAACATTTTTTTTGTGACTCTTAAATTTAAATTTGAAAATTATTGTAACATACTTTTGTAAACGAAAGAATTTAGGGATTTTTAGAGATGCTCTTATGAAACTTAAAGGATGTTTTTTGTAAGATATCCAACTTTTTTACATAAATATAGGGAGAAAATCTAGTGTTTGAAGCTTTAACAGACTCATTTAAATCAGCCATAAATAAGATACGATTTGCAGATGACGAAAAATCACTCAAAAAAGCGTTAGATACACTTAAAAAATCACTTCTAAAAGCAGATGTACATCATAAAGTAGTTCGGGATTTAGTTAAAACTATTGAGATTGAGACAAAACAAGCTGGTATCGGTAAAGAGAGTTTTTTAAGATCTATGAAAGATAACTTGACAGAGATTTTAACAGCTCCTGGGAACCAAGGTTTTATCTTTGCATCCAAGCCACCAACTGTAGCTTTAATGTGTGGTTTACAAGGTTCTGGTAAGACGACAACTACTGTAAAACTTGCAAATTATCTAAAGACAAAGCAGAAAAAAGTTTTAATCGCAGCTTGTGATCTTCAAAGATTAGCAGCAGTTGAGCAGTTAAAACAACTTTGTGAACAAAATGAGATGGATCTCTTTTTTAATGATAGTGAGAGTGACCCTGTCAAGATTGCAAAAGAGGCTTTAGCAAAAGCAAAAAGTGGACTTTATGATGTTTTGATAGTTGATACGGCTGGTCGTTTAGCAATTGATCAAGAGCTTATGGAAGAGCTTCAAGATATTAAAAAATCTCTTAACCCTGATGAAGTTTTTTATGTGGCAGACTCTTTAACTGGTCAAGATGCAGTTAGAAGTGCAGCAACTTTTAATGAATTGATGGAAATAAGTGGTGTTATTCTTACAAAATATGATGGTGATTCTAAAGGTGGAGTTGCATTAGGAATTGCTAAACAGCTAAATATCCCGCTTCGATTTATCGGAATGGGTGAAAAAGTTGGTGATTTAGAACAGTTTTTGCCAGATAGAATTGTTACTCGTTTGATGGGTGAAGGTGATTTATTGACATTGGCTGAAAAGACAGTAGGTGTTATTGATGAAAAAGAGGCTAAAAAGCTTACTTCAAAGATTAAAAAAGGTCAATTTAACTTTAATGACTTTTTAGATCAATTAGAGAGTATGAAAAAACTTGGAAATTTAAAGTCACTTATTGGTATGATTCCAGGAATGTCAGGAATGGCAGGAAAGTTAAAAGATATGGATCTTGAAAACAATGTAGAAGTGACTAGAATGAAAGCAATGATTAGTTCTATGACTAAAAAAGAGAGAGAGCTTCCAAGTTTGTTAAACAATGCTCGTAAAAAGAGAATTGCAAACGGGGCAGGTTTATCGCAACTTGAAGTAAACCGTTTTTTAAAGCAGTTTAAAAATGCTGCTAAAATGGCAAAAAAGTTTTCAGGTAAAAATGGGATGAAAGATTTAGAAAATCTTATGTCTGGGCAAGATAGAATGCAGATACCAAGATAAGGTATCTAAAAAATTTAAAAACAAAAATATAGGAGAATTAATGGCAACAGTTGTAAGACTAACAAGAATGGGTAGAAAGAAAAAACCTTTTTATAGAATAGTAGTAACAGATAGTAGAAAAAGAAGAGATAGCGGATGGATAGAATCAATAGGATATTATAACCCTATGACAGAGCCTGAGGTTATAAAATTTGATGAAGATAGATTGGCATACTGGACTGGTGTTGGTGCTAAAATGAGTGACCGTGTAAAGAGAATCACTGGTAAATAATGGCTGAACAATTCATACTTGAATTTGCAAAACTTATAGCAGAGAAACCTGAAGAAGTTAGTGTCGAGCGAAAGGATATTGATGAAGGTTTTTCAGAAATAACTTTAAGAGCTGATAAATGTGATACAGGAAAACTCATCGGAAAAGATGGAAAGATGATAAGCTCTTTAAAGTCTATCATCTCTGGATGCAAAGCAAAAGAGGGTAGAGCTTACAGAGTTACCATAAAAGCAAATGACGAATCCTAAAGAGCTACAAATTGCAACAATAGGCAAGGTTGTAGGACTTAGGGGCGAACTTAAATTGCATCTTCAATCTGATTTTATTTCACAGTTTAAAAAAGGTAGTTCATTTGAACTTACAAATGGTAAAACTGTAGAGATAGAGTACTTTAAAGAGAATAGATTGCTTGTTAAATTTATAGGTTTTAACACAAGAGAAGATGCAAGTATACTTACAAATCAAAAACTTTTTACAACGATAGATGAAACTAGAGATAATTGTCCATTAGATGAAGGAGAGTTTTACTGGTTTGATATTATTGGCTCAACTGTTTATGATGATGAAATAGATATAGGTAAAGTTTTGGAGATAGAGAGAATTGGCTCGGTTGATTATCTTATCATTGAGACTTGTCAAGAGTTAGTTTTAAAAGAGTTTAGCAAGAAGTTTTATATACCTTATATTGATGAGTATATTGTCTCTTTTGACAAAGATAATAATACAATTGAGACAAAGGGTGGTTTGCTTCTTTTAGAGGCTTCATGAAATTCACCTTTGTTACACTATTTGAAAATCTTGTAAAACACTATTTTGAAGAGTCAATTTTAAGTAGGGCTGTAAAAGAGAAGATTTTAAATATTGACTTTGTAAATCCCCGAGATTTTAGTATAAATAAGCATAAAAAAGTAGATGGATATCAATCAGGCGGTGGAGCAGGGCTTTTGCTAAAAGCACAGCCTCTTGCATCTGCACTAGAAGAGATAAAATCAAAAAATGAAAAAGCTTATTTTGTTTTTGCTACTCCTGTTGGAAAACCTTTTAAACAATCAGATGCAAAGAGATTAGCAAAAAAAAACCATATTGTCTTTGTCAATGGACGGTATGAAGGGATTGATGAACGGATTATTGAGTTGTATGCAGATGAGCTTTTTTCTGTTGGGGATTTTATATTAACAGGTGGTGAGCTTGCAACTCTTTGTATGTGTGATGCGATATCAAGAAATATCCCTAAGGTTTTGGGAAATGCCTCTTCCTTGGAAGTTGAGAGCTATGAAAACAATCTTTTAGAAGCCCCAGCATTTGCTAAACCAAACACTTTTCAAGGTATTGATATTATCAAAGAATATCTAAAGGGCAATCATGATAATATCCACTCTTTAAAAAACAGGTTAGCTACCTATAAAACAAATTATTTTAGACCAGATTTGTATAAAAAAACTAAAAAAACTAAAAGGTAATTTAAAAATGAGAAACAGATATATCGATGCTTTTGAAGCAAAACAGGCTGAAGGTAAGAATATCCCTGATTTTAGGGCGGGTGATACATTAAGAGTAGCCGTTATTATTAAAGAGGGTGATAAAACAAGAGTTCAAAATTTTGAAGGTGTTTGTATAGCTAGACGAGGACAAGGTTCTGGTGAAACATTTATGGTGAGAAAAATTGGTGCAAATAGTATTGGTGTTGAGAGAATTTTTCCAATTTTAAGCGATAGTATTGATAGCATTACTGTTTTAAGAAGAGGTCGTGTAAGAAGATCTAAGCTTTTCTACTTAAGAGAGAGAAAAGGTAAGTCTGCAAGAATTAAAGAGCTTAAAAAGTAGAGAACTTTCTCTACTTTAAATAATACTATTTTCCTAAAATACCTTCTAAATCCTTCTCAATAACTTTAGACTCAATAGCACCAATGTAATATTTATTGTCAGTATTCCTAGCATTATAGATGTCTGTTAGTGTTTGATATTTCCCATCTTTGATAACAACTTTAAATGGAATTTGTATTACTCTTTTATAGTCGATATCTTTTAAGATTGTATCTATGATTTTTTGGTTATCTTTAGAGTTTGTTATGAAGTAGTAGGCTCCATATTTAAATCTAAAATTGTCATTGATATAACTATCAGTTACCTCTTCAAAAGTGTTTAGTGCTATGATTAAGAACTTTTCAGCATGTTTTACTTGAAGTTCTGTAAGATGCGGTGCCTCTTTTTGACAAGGGGGACAATATGTAGCATACATATCGAACATGATGGCTTTATCTTCATGTCCTTTGACTACAAATCCACCATTTTCTCTTTTTAGTGTATACTCTGCACCTGAGTTTATATCTTTAACTTTAATTGTTTCTGTCTCTTTGACGGTTACTTTCTCCTCTTTTTCTGGAGTTTTACTGCAACCTGTGAATATCAAAATTGATATGAGTGAGATAAGTGTAAAAAACTTTTTCATAGTTGTGACTCAATTAGCTCTTTTAGCTGCTCATATCCAAACTTTTGAAGTGGTTTACCATTTACAAAATAGCCTGGTGTCTTTTTAACTCCAAGTTTCTTAGCATCTGCAATCTCTTGTTCTATTAATTTATCAAACTTTGGATTTTTTATGTCGTTTTGGAGCTTTTCTATATCTAAGCCAATTCCTGGAAGTATTTTCCATACCATTTTAATGTCTACTTTATGGTTAATTGTCCATTTGTTTTGGTATCTAAAAAGTAGCTCTAGTGTTTCAAAATACTTGTCTTGGAGTTTTGAAGCCTCTATAATTTTAACAACTTCAGTAGAGCCTTGGTGAAAAGGTGCATATCGTATGACATGTTTGATTTGGTCAGGGTGTTCTTCCATGATTTTTTTAATAAGTGGATAAAAAGCTCTACATGCTCCACATGCTGGATCTAAAAATTCAACAAGAGTAACTTTTGCATCCTTTTTCCCAACGATTGTTGAGTAGTCTCTTATAAATACTTCCTCACTCTTTTTTGCAATTGCACTCGCTTTTTGTGCCTGTGCATCTTTATATAAATAGCTCCCAAGAAAAAATATAAGAACTAAAACAGCTACTGCAATGAGAATAATTTTTTGTTTACTCATTTAGCTAATCTCCTTTTTAATAGTATAAGCAAAATCAATATGATTGAAAACGCTATAAATGATAACATAGGGATTGTTAAAAAGCCAAAAATATCAATATATTTAGCAGAACAAGGAATCCCCATTGCACAAGGTGTTGTGCTTTCAGCAATTATATCCATCTGTAAAAGATTGTGATAAAGCGATACTAGCCACCCTAAAATTACAAAGGGAAAAGCATATTTCAATACACCTCTATCAAAGGGAAAAAGCCCCACAAGAAATATAAAAACTAACGGATACATTAAAATCCTCTGATACCAACAAAAAGTACAAGGTGGATACTCCATAACCTCACTAAAAAAGAGACTTCCTAAAGTTGCTATGATTGAAATGAGCCAAGCAACAAACAGGATATTCCAGTTATTGGCATCACTTTTCTCTGATATATTCATAAACGATATTTCCTTTTAAATTATTAGTTAAGATGATAACATAATAAGTTAAATCATTTCTCTTCTTTGCCGATTTATCAACTATAAGGAGAAAATATGTTGAAAAATAAAACAATTTTACTTACAGGTGGGACAGGCTCTTTTGGTAATGCTTTTATAAAACGCTTTATAAATTCAGATGTTAAGAAAATTATCATATTTTCACGAGATGAAGATAAACAAGATAGAATGAGAAATGAATATAAGAGTCAAAAGTTAAAATTTGTTCTTGGAAATGTAAGAGAGTATGATGTTGTTTATGATGCTATGAAAAATGTTGATATACTTTTTCATGCTGCTGCCCTTAAGCAAGTTCCTTCATGTGATTTTGCTCCTTTGGAAGCTGTTAAGACAAATGTTTTTGGTACGGACAATGTTATAAAAGCAGCAATTGAGAGAGGTGTAGAACATGTTGTCTGTCTAAGTACAGGAAAGGCAGTAGCTCCTATAAATGCGATGGGACTCTCAAAAGCATTGATGGAAAAGACGATAATAAGTAGAGCTAGGGAGTTAAATGAAGAACAAAACTCCAAAACAACACTAAAATATATCCGCTATTCCAATGTATTTGCGACAAGAGGCTCTGCTATTCATACATTTATAAAACAGATAAAAGAGGGTAAGCCGATAACTCTTACGCATCCACAGATGAAAAGATCTATTATGACGGTTGATGAAGCAGTTGAATTAGCACTTTTTGCTATTAAAAATGGAGAAAATGGTGATTTGTTTATATATAAAGCGAGAAAAACAACTTTAGAGTTTTTAGCAAAATCTCTTCAAGAGATTTACAATGCAAAAAACAGAGATATAACGGTGATAGGTAGAAGACATGGTGAGAAGATGCAAGAGACAATTTTGAGCCAAAATGAGTTGATACGAACAATTGACTTAGGAGAGTTTGTAAGAGTTCCTATGGATAAAAGAGGTCTAAATTATCTAAATAGTAAAAATGAAAATTCACAAAGACTTAATGATCTTATAAATCAAGATGATATAAAAAAATATAAGTTCCAAGTACCAAATCTAACTCTTGAAGATATTGAAATGATGCTTGCTAAAAATCCTTCAAAAGATGCCACAATTAAAAGTTTATTGCATCCAGAACTTAGTACCCTTTCATAGCAGCTGCTGTATCTCTAGCGGCTTGTCTTTTTTTAAGGGACTCTCTTTTGTCATGAAGTTTTTTACCACGAGCTAGTGCAATTTGTACTTTGGCTAAATTTCTATTGTTAAAAAAGATGCTCAAAGGGACAATTGATAAGCCATCAACTGCGACTTTTGTTTCAAGTTTTAGAATCTCTTTTTTGTGCAAAAGTAGTTTTCTAGTTCGTCTCTCATCTGGTTTAAAGTGCTGGTTTGTGGTTGAAAAGTGAGTAACATGGACATTAAACAAAAATGCTTCATTTTTGATGATTTTTATAAAGCCATCTTTTAAATTTACTCGCCCTTCTCGAATAGCTTTTACTTCACTCCCCTCTAGTGAGATGCCAGCTTCAAATTTTTCTAGTATTTCATAATCATGATATGCTTTTTTATTTCTTGCTACTGTTTTACCCATCACTAATCCTAAAAAATGTACTTCCACTTCCGCTAAAAAACCAATTTTTCTTTTTGTAATCTTTTAACTCATCATAAATATCAAAACAAGGTTCTAGTAGGTCATTAAGTCTAGATGCATCATAAGTTTCTAATATATTTTTTGAATTTTTATTTGATAACTCTTTAGCAAAATCTATATCAATATTTTTCATATAACTCTCTCTATATTTTTGATAAACTTTTGCAGTGAAGCATTTTATCTTTGGTGTGATAGTTTCAAGATGCAACACTTTTTCCTCAAATGGCTCTACAATTTCTCCTATACCACTTACATTTGCACTTGGGTAATTATATATAAAAAATGGCACATCTGCACCGATTTTTGAACCGATATGAGATAGTTCATCTTTTTTTATATTTAAGCCTAAAACATCATTTGTGAGATTTAAAAATGAAGCAGCATCTGAACTCCCACCGCCAAGTCCTGCAAATTCTGGTATCTTTTTTGTAACTCTTACTTGATACTCTTTGAAAAATGTTTTCACTTTTTCACTTTTACTTTCTTTTAAAAGTGCTTTATAAGCTTTAAAAATAGTATTTTGTTCTGTAGTGCATCCAAACTCTCCAAGAAGCAAAAAATCATCTGATTTTGACTCTTTTTTTTCAAACTCTATTGTGTCATAAAAATTGGTTACTCGCATAAATCTTGATGAGATAAGATGATAATTTTCCTTTGTTCCTACTATTTTTAAAAATATATTAACCTTGGCGAATGCTTTTATAGTCATTTTCTCAAAAGCCTACTTAAATCTTTTATCTCTTTGGTATTTACTTTGATATTTGCTCGTTTGTTACTCTCTTTTATTCTCTCTTTGAGTTCTCCTCTAAGTACGAGAATATCTTTTGGTGCTTCAATACCAAGCTTTACAACACCTTTTATAACATCTACAACCCTAATTGTGATATTATCTCCAAGATGTATCTCTTCATCTTTTTTTCTACCAAGTATCAGCATATTTTAACTCCATTTAATAGATAACTTACTTTATCATCCTTGATCTCAATTATAGATATCATTTTATCTAATTTTATAAAATATTTACCAACATCTTGCATCTGAAAATCATAAATTTTTAATTTTCTTCCAAGAATTAAGTCTTCGGCATCTTTGAGATAAAAGTTTTCTTTTAAGTCTAAAAAGCCAAGAGGGTTTAGAGCTTTTTCATCTTCATAGATAAAATGTCCCTCTCTTAATCTCTCTAATGAGCTTAAAGTTCCTGTACAATTTAATTTTTCGCATATTATTTGCCCCATACTTCTTATATATCCGCCTTCGCTTATCGTTATCTCAAAGTTTATAAAAGGATGCGAATAGTGAAGTAATTTTATATCATATATAGTGCTTGTGATATATTTTAAATCTACATCTTTCCCTT
>JAMONX010000045.1 GCA_027066435.1 Campylobacterales bacterium | reverse complement strand
AATTTACCTAAATTAATATTTAATTATTGCACTTTTTCTAAACTTTAATAACCGATATTAAAAAGTAACACTTGACACTTTATGTATTTTCCTGTATACTTACGATAATTTTTTAAAAGGAGAACTATCATGAGTATCAAAATGGCAGAGCTAACAAAACTTAGCAACACTTCAAAATCAACAATTCTCTATTATCTAAAAGAGGGGCTTTTACCCGAACCCAAAAAACCAAAACCAAATGTCCATCTTTATGATGACGACTCTGTAGCGACTATAGAGTTTATAAAATATCTACAAGAGCATTTAAACTACTCTATAACTGAGATAAAATCAATCATAGATGATAATAATATTGACTTTAAAAATGATAGCAATACCATCATTAACTATTTAACAGCAATTAACGATAAAAGTAAAGAGAGAGATATAAAAAATATCTTAAAAAGGGCAAAAGAGTTAGGAGTTAGCGATGAGTTTTTTGAAACTTATAAAAAAGTGGCGATAGAGTTAGCATCTCTTGAGTATAAAATGGGGGCAAAGCTTTTGACTGAGAATCAAAACAATGAGAAAAATGAACTTCATAAACTCATTTTTGATATAATTTTAACTTATAAACCATATGTTTTCAACCAAGCAACACTAAAAGAACACAAAGTAAGAGTTTACGAAACTGCAAAGGGGCAAAGATGATAAAAGAGTTACTAAAATTAAAAGGTGTTATGCCCTTTGTTATTGTTATCTTTATAAATGCAATTGTTGATTTAGGGGATAAAATTCTCCTACAAAATACCATCTTCAAAATTTATGACGGCTCAACCCAAATCATACTAACAGCTCTTGTAAATGCTTTGATTCTTTTACCTTTTGTAATGTTTTTTACACCTGCTGGGTTTTTAAGTGATAGGTTTAGAAAAAATTGGATACTGCAACAATCCTCAAAACTAGCTTTTATCATCACTATCTTTATAGCTATAAGTTTCTTTTTTGGACTATTTAAAATTGCCCTATTTTTTACCTTCTTACTTGCACTTCAAAGTGCTATATTTTCTCCTGCAAAGTATGGACTGATAAAAGAGCTTTTTGGCAAAGAGAGATTGACTGAGGGAAATGGTATAGTTCAAGCGGTAACTATCATAGCTATACTTCTTAGCTCACTTCTGTTTTCATTTGCTTTTGAGTGGCTTATAGATGGTAAAGAGATCACAACTTCAGACATTATGAGTAATATTTGGCCAATAACTCTTGTCCTTGTAGCTCTTGCTTGGATTCAGATACAACTTACAAAAAGAGTTCCTTCATATGTTGAAGGAGATAAAGAATTAGTGATAAAAAAAGAGAAATATCTCCGTTTTGGTTACTTAAAAGAGAATCTCTCTTTGGCATTTTCAAATAGAGTTATTTTTGAAAGTATCATAGGTTTAGCACTATTTTATGCAGTTGCTCAAGTTGTGATAGCAATTTTTGGAGTACATTTAAAAGAGGTTGCAAATATACACAATACTATTGTAGCACAGGGGATTATGTCTCTAGCTGGTGTTGGAATAGCGATAGGTTCTATCTTTACTATGCGTCTATCTCGCCAGTATATTGAAACTGGGCTACTTCCTATTGGAGCTATTGGTGTCGCAGTTTCAATTGCTATGATTGCAAATAGTTCATCTGTCTATATGTTAGGCTTTGAGTTTCTTCTTTTTGGTATATTTGGTGGTTTTTTGATAGTTGTACTTAACTCTCTTATTCAATATAGAGCAAAAGAGCATGAACTTGGTCGTGTGATGGCAACAAGCAACTTTGTACAATCATTTTTGATGTTGGCATTTTTGCTATTAACTATGTTTGTCTCTATATTTGCGGTTTCTACAAGCTCTATTTTTACATTTTTGCTTGTTATGATTGGCATAGGAGCTCTATATGCTTTTATTACACTACCTCAATTTTTGCTTCGTTTTATATTTAAAGTGATAGCACTTTGTAGATACAACCTAAGTACGCATGGAATTAAAAACTTTCCAAAAGATGGAGCGGCTTTACTATTAGGAAATCATGTAAGCTGGATTGATTGGATGGTACTCTCAATAGCAAGTCCAAGGCGAGTTAGTTTTGTCATTGAGCGAACCATATATGAGAAGTGGTATTTAAAACCTATTTTTAAATTTTTTGGACTCATCCCTATATCTACTAAAGCTAGTAAAGAGGCATTTAAAGCCATCAGAGAAAAGTTAGATGAGGGGAAAATTGTCGCTATATTTCCTGAAGGCTCAATCACAAGAAATGGACATTTAAACACATTTTCAAAAGGCTTTGAATTAGCTCTAAAAGATAGTGATGTGCCTATTATTCCTTTTTATATACGTGGACTTTGGGGAAGTCGTTTCTCTTATGCTCATAAAAAACAAAAAGCAAATGTCAAGAAAAATGTTCGTGATGTTAGTGTCTCATTTGGAAAAGCACTTCCAAGCACTACAACAGCGAGCGGTCTGAAGAAAGTAATATTTGAACTTCAAATAGAGTCTTGGAGCAAGTATGTAGACACACTAAAACCTCTTCCAAACTCTTGGTTAAAAACAGCTGCAAGAGAGGGAGAAAAACTATCTGTTACAGATGCAACAGGAACAAAACTAAGTAACCATAAACTTGTAGCAGTGGTAAGAACTTTTGCAGACCAGATAGAAGTGTTATCAAAAGATGAGCAAAATATCGGAATTGTTATGCCAGCATCTGTGGGAGGAACTATCATAAATCTAGCTACTTTAATGCTTGGAAAAACAATAGTAAATCTAAACTATACAGCAAATGCTTCATCCCTAGAAGGTGCAATAAAAAAGGCTGAAATTAAAACTATCTATACATCAAAACAGTTTTTAATAAAATTAAAAGCAAAAGGTATGGATATAGAGGAGTCACTAAACACTGCAAATGTGATATTTGTAGAAGATATAAAAAAAGATATAAAAAAGAGCGATGTCTTAAAAAGATGGGCATTGATGAAGATATTGCCAACTTTTGTGTTAGAAAAAATGTGGATAGCAAAAGTAGATATAAATGACACAGCAGCGATACTATTTAGTAGTGGAAGTGAAGGGACTCCAAAAGGGATAGAACTCACTCATAAAAACTTTATGGGAAATATAAAACAGTTTTGCAATGTACTAAATCTCAAAGAGGATGATGTCATAATGGCAACTTTACCTACATTTCATGTTTTTGGATTGACTGTCTCTACCTTAGCACCATTGATTGAGGGTGTACCTTTTATCTGCCAACCAGACCCTACAGATGCAGAGGGAGTTGGTAAACTTACAGCGGCTTATCAAGGAACTCTTCTTTTTGGAACATCAACATTTTTTAGAATTTATGCAAAAAATAGAAAACTTATTCCTCATATGTTTGAGAGTATTCGTTTTGTTGTTGGTGGAGCTGAAAAAGTTTCAGAAGATGTTAGAAATAAATTTATGCAAAAGTTTGGCTTAGAGATTTATGAAGCTTATGGAGCAACTGAAGCGACTCCTGGAATCAGTGCAAATATACCAGATGCATTAAATACCAAATACTGGAACCTTCAAATTGGACATAAAAAAGGGACTGTTGGTATGCCTTTTCCTGGATCTACTTGTAAGATTGTAGACCCAAAAACTTATGAAGAACTACCAATTGGAGAAGAAGGAATGATAATCACAGGTGGAACGCAAATCATGAAAGGGTATCTTGGAGATGAGGAAAAAACCAAAGAGGTAATTATCGAAAAAGATGATATAAGATGGTATGTCACAGGAGATAAAGGGAGACTTGATAAAGATGGGTTTTTAACAATAGTAGATAGATACTCCAGATTTGCTAAAGTTGCTGGAGAAATGATATCTTTAGGTGCGGTTGAAGAGGAGATAAGAGCAATATTGCCATCTGAAATCGATATAGTTGCAGCAAATGCACCAGATAGCAAAAAAGGTGAAAAAGTTGTACTTCTTTATCACGGCGAGATAGAAGAGAGAGAGTTAAAATCTCTTATCAAAAACTCTAAACTTAACCCACTAATGATACCTAGTCAATACTTTTTCCTAGAAGAGATGCCAAAGCTTGGAAGTGGTAAAACTGATCTAAAAATGGCTAAAAAGATTGCAACCAAGTTAAGTCTTGAAAACGGTTGATTTTCATACACATCTTTTAAGTTCAGATGTAAAATTTGATAGACTTTATGACAAAGTAGCGATAATCTTTTTTGCATCCCAACTTGGGATGCATCCAAAGAAGTTAATGCAAAATCCATACAAAGCATATTGTGAAGCTTTAATTAAAAATGTCAAAGAGTCTAAGTTTTTAGAAAAAATTGTACTCTTTGGTGTGGATGCTAGAGTAGATAATAGAGGAGAAACTACACACTGCGATGCAACAGTCTGTGCTACAAATGAGGATGTAAACAGACTCTATCAACAAAACAAAGATTATATTATTCCATTTTTTTCTATTAACCCTAAACGACCAGATGCATTAGATCTAATTGACAAATATGTCGCTCTTGGGTTTAAAGGTGCTAAATTTTTGCAAAACTACTGGGGAGTTGATACAAGAGAAAAACAATACATCCCCTACTTTGAAAAGTTAAAGTATCACGATCTACCACTCATAATTCACATCGGAAATGAAAGTTCTGTACACTCCTATAAAGAGTGTGAAAGCATAGAAATGCTCTATAATCCAGTTGAGATAGGGGTAAATACAGTCTGTGCTCACATGGCACTTAGCTATGAGCCTTTTAGGATTTTTAAAGCCCTATCTAAAAATCCTAAAAACTTCAATGATGAATATTTTCAACTTTTAAAGATGCTAAAAACGCATGATAACCTATATGCAGACATCTCCGCCCTACTCACACCCGTAAGAGCAAAAGTACTAATGCATCTAAGTGAACAAAAAGATATACACAATAAACTACTATTTGGTACTGATTTTCCAGTTCCATTTACTACTGTTTTAAATACACACAGATTATCAATTAAAAAGAGTCTTGAGATATCAAATGAGAAAAATCCATTTGATCGATATACTAAAATTATTTTAGAGTTTTTTGACAAAGAGAGTGATATTTTTAGTAATTACAAAAAACTAATTTAATGGATGGGTACTTATTTACAATAATCTGTTAAGATTCACTATGCAAAAATTAATCCTTCTTCTGTTTTTTATAACTGCGTCCTTTTGTGCAAAAGTAGATATAAGACTATATGAGGGAGAAAATGTACAACAATACCTCTTAGATATTGAAAAAGAGATAAATAGTGAAATTGTACAAAAGCTAAAAACTTCCCAAACAATCAGTTATGAAAAGTCAACTTTAGAAAAGATAAAAAGACTCTATGAAATAAAAGATGAGACTAAATCATTTGAAACTATAACCCTGCAAAAAAGCTCTATCACCCAAACTCAGTATTTAAAAGCGTTATACTCTTTAGGTGAGCTAGAAAGTGAAATAGATAGGCTTGAAAATAAGAATATAACAATTCAAAAAAAACTTTTTGAATTAAAGACAACTATAGAAAAAACTCTCCCCCAAGATGCAAATAAAACACTATTAGCAAATCAATTACAATATGCTTTTTATAAAATATCACAAAATAAAATTACAAAATCTTTGAAACTTTATGAAGAAATTTTTAACAAAGAGTTCAAAATATTTCAACACTTCCTTTTACGGGTCAATTTTAAGGAGCAAAACTCAAAAAAGATAATCAAACAAGAAGAGATAAAAATCGGTGATTTAAACAGAGAAAATCTCTTACTAAATATCGATAAAGATAGTGAAGCTTTAAGAAATAAAAAAGCTCAAAAGCAGATTATAAAAGATGAAAAAAAGTTACAAAAAAGAACTGATGATACATTTACAAAAAAATTAGATGCACAAATTCTACTTTCACTAAAATGGATTAAAGAGAAGAATCAAAATGAATTTTTAAAATCGTTACAAATGATTGAAGATGATATTAAAACATTAAGTGATTTGGAAAAAGAAAAATTCAATACTATCTCTAAACTTTTAAATAAAATGGGATATGCAAAATTTGACATGTTTGAAGTAGCTCTTGCATCCACACAAGTAGGAGTAGAAAATCTAATAAACTATATTTTGCACAGTATTAATAAAACTATCTTTATCTATGAAGAAAATGCATTTTCCATAAAAACAATCTTGACATTTATAGTTATTCTTATAATTGGATCTATTTTAGCCCTACTTTACAAAAAATTTATAGAAAAATTTAGAAAATCAAATAGAATCAAAAGCCTCTCAACAGCAAGAATGGTAGCAAATAGCGGTTATTATATAATAATACTAGCTACATTTTTTATAGCACTTATATCTATTGGGCTAAATATCCATACTATATTTATCATAATCGGTGCGATACTACTTTGGATAATACTTGGACTTCAAGGCTTTATCTCAAATTATGCTATGGGGATTTTGATAAAAATTGACCGCTCAATTAGAATTGGAGACCATATTGAGATTAATGATAAGATAACTGGTGTTGTAGATGATATGGATTTTCGTTCCATCACAATTTTGACAAGCAATCATATGCGAATAACTGTTCCAAACTCTAAATTTATCAATGACTCTTTTATAAATCACTCTCTTGAAAATCAGATTAGGCGAATTGAGGTTCCTTTTTCTGCCAAAGATGTAGTAGAGTACGAACTCATACAAAAAACTATACTTTGTGCATTGAACCTCAGTACCATCCCACATATAAGAAGTTTGGAAAAAAAGGCTCAAATAATCATAACAGATATAGATGCAACTGTTACAAAATACTCACTACTTATCTGGATAAACCAACATAAAAAATATGATATAAGAGTTATAAAATCTCCATTTTTAGTGTTGATAGACCAAAGCCTAAAAGGAATTAAAGCTTTTTAATTTATTGTCGATAATCATCTAAATATTATATTTAGGATGCAACTATGAGAAAAATAAAAAAACTTCTCCCAGCTATAATTTTACTATCAATACTTACAGCTTGTAACCAATCAACTGATGTACAAAATATTAAAAAATCAGAAGTTGAAAAAAGTGAAGAAAAATTAATAGATAAAAAGATTAAAGAAGAATCAGAGATTGAGGATAAAAATCAAAGCACAAATTGGAACAAAGTAAAATTTCCAGCAGGTGATAAAATCTACCCTTTTTATCCACCAACAGGTGAAAATATAGCCCAAACTGTGATTGATAAATCTTTTGAAAGATATAGCAGCTACTTATATTTTGATAATGGAGCAAAATATGATGAGAGCATAAAAAGAACAGGAGAGAGGTCTATAAAACTTAGCAAAAAAGATGATGCATTTAAAGTTTATAATATTCCAGTGACACAGGGTAAATGGTACACAATCAGCGGTTATATGTTTGCTAAATCTTTGCCTACAGATTTGATAAGATTACATATAGCCTATGCAGGAGATGGAAAACATATAAATTCTGTTAATTATAGTGTCATATCTACATCAAGCACAAATAAATGGGAAGAGTTTGTAATCCCTTTTTATGTCCAAAAAGATAAAGGCATAAATCAAATAAGAATCACTATAAGAGATGAAGGTGAGATGAAAGCATCTGATTTAAATACTAGTGACATTTGGATAGATGATTTACAAGTCTTTGAAGCTTCTGATAGCTCAAAACTCTTTGGACTTGAAAAACCAAGCCAAAAAGTAGAGTTTGAAGGTAGTAAAGTTCGAATAGATAGACTTGGAAATTGGGAAGTTAATGAAGATGGAAAATGGAAGGCATTTTTTCCTATTGCAATTTACCCTGATGATAGCGATATAAACAAAAAAAACAATTGGAAAATATACAAAGACAAAGGATTTAATGTCATAACAAGAGTTAATCTACCAGATGCAAATAGGGTTGCTAATCTTGGGATGTATTGGGTTTGGGATATGGGGCATTATGGTATTTATGATGGTAGTGCGATAGGAAGTGAGAGATTTGCTAGAGATTATACAGAGTTGCGAAACAATAATAAAACTACTTATGATAAATTGCTTAATTTTTATTGGGACAATGAACAGTATGATGAGTGGGATTCTATAAGATTATTGACCAATAAAGTAAGAGAGATAGATAGAGATGACAATGGAGATAGAATAAGACCAATCTACATGCATCTTGATTTTGTGGCTGGAAATAAAAACTACTATAATGAAAAATATAAATTTATGGATATACAAGGCGTTTATGCAAACGACATGTTGTACAAAGCAAATGATATTCAAAGTTATGGTGTGGAGATGAAAGGCAATTACAATGCAGAGTTTGGAAATTTTGCACTTTTTGAAAATATCAATAGAGTTAAAACTCCAAAGTCAATATTTGTCATCAATTCACCTTTTGAAGTTGAAAATATAGAGTCACTTATATTTTCAGCGATTGCTAGAGGAGGAAAAGGATTTGCTTTTTGGAAAGATGGCGGTTCACAACCAGCAATCGAGACTAAACCTTGGTGGGGAATTTTTGATAAAGTAACTGAAAAAATTCAAAAACTCTTACCAATTATTCGTGAACCTCATTGGACTGACTGGGAACTTAAATATAACAAAGCTGATGATGAAAATGGCATTGTTGTTGGTACTCGTGATTATAACGATAAAAGGTTTATGATAGTTGCAAGTAGAAGTGGGAGTGATGAGAGTGTTACATTTACAACAGATGATAAAGTTATAGGTGAAGTTAGGGATTATTATACAGATGAAGTTGTTGCTCAAGGGTTAGGAAATAGTTTTAAGTTACTCGTTAAAGCTTATGGGAGTGGGGTTTATTATTGGAAGTAGCGTTTAGATATAATCTATTTAAAAAGAGATTTTATGAATAGATTTGACAAGTTGGCTTCACAGTGGGATTTAAATCCAAACCGAGTTGAAAGTGCTATAAAAACGACTCATAAAATTAAAGCTTTACTTGATATAAAAGATAAAGATATCTTAGATTATGGATCAGGTACAGGATTGATTTCATTTAATCTTTTTGAAGATGCACACTCTATACTAGCGATGGATAACTCTAAAGGTATGTTAGATGAGATGCAAAGAAAAATTCAAGAAGCAGATATTACAAATATAAAAACTAAACTTCACGATGGAAATATAGATGCATTTCCAAAAGAGCGTTTTGATTTGATTATAACAGCTATGACTCTACACCACATCAAAAATCCACCACTTTTTATCAAAAATATCACAAAGGCTTTAAAAGTAAGCGGATATCTCGCAATCAGTGATTTAGAACTTGAAGATGGTAGCTTTCACGGTGGAGATGATGATGGTGTAGAGCATTTTGGATTTGATAAACAGGTGATTAATCGATGGTTCAAAGAGGCTGGATTAGAAATTGTCTATTTAGAGACAAATGAAACTATAGTAAAACATAAAAATTTTAAGGTTTTTTTAGCGATTGGAAAATTACTATAAAAAATCAAAACATACTTTTAGCAATTTTCTTTTCACTGGTATTTACCATGTTTTCAAGAGATTCAGCAACTTGAGGATTTTTTTGTAGAAGGTTTTTCATCGCTTCTATTTCGATAGTTATTACACGCAAATCAGAAAGGGCAGATACAGATACCAAACTCGCCTCTTTTCTAACTAATGAGGATAAACCAAATAAATCACCTCGTTTTAAGCGATTTTCATATAGCTCTTTAGCATTTTTATTTTCCACTCTTTCTAAGGCTATACCATCTAAAATCACATAAAAATACTCTGTCACAAGACCTCTTTGTAAGATGCATTCTCCTACACCAAAATCATCAATTTTGCAATGTTTTGTTAATATTAACAGATGTGCATCTGGCACTGAAAAGACTTTTAAGTTTTTAAACTCTTTATAGATAACTTTTGAGCTATCTTTATCTTCACCCTTATCCCCTTCAAAGTTATACACCTCATGAGAGCGAGTTGGAAAAGTTATGCCATATCGCTTGTTGGTATACCATATTTTTGTGATAAATTTATCATATATAGATGCGATATTTGCATAATTATTGATAAAATATCGAACCTCATATCGAATAGAAAATTCATCATAGGAAATTAGCACTACTTGTGGTGCAGGTTCACTAAGTATTCCTTTTGTATCCATAGCCGCTTCTAGTAAAACTTGTTTTACTTTGTTTGGTGGATCGTCAAATGATATATCAAATGGTACTGATTCTCTATGTATAGGATTTGGTCTAGAGTAGTTTTTAAACCGTTCTTTTGCAATTACGGAGTTTGGAACTACAACCAAATCACCTTCAAAATTTATTAAAGATACAGCCCGCCAATCGATACTCTCTACCCGTCCATCCATATCTCCTATACCTATCCAATCACCAGTAGTAAACGGCTTAGATGAAAGTAACGCAATACCCGAAAACAAACCGCCTAATACATCTTGCAAAGCAAGTCCCAAAACAACAGAACCTACCCCAAGTGCAGTTAAAAGTCTGCCTAAATCAGCACCCCAGACATTTGAAGCGATGATTGCAGCACCGAGTAAAACCAAAAATGTTCGTAAAAAATCAATCAACAACTTAGGTAATCTTGCCCGAACACTCTTTGGCAATGCATCTGAAAAAACTAAAATATTTACAAACTTTAAAGAGGTATAAATCAATATCAACCAAAAAAGTGTTGCTGATATTTTAAGAAAGATAGAGTCATCTCCCAACTTCATAATTTTACTAAAAATTAAATATGTAACTAAAGCAGGAAGCAGTATATTTCTAACATTATGAACAATACAAGTAAGTCGGGACTCTTTTTTTTCTAAGTATAAAAGAATTTCACCAGTGATAACAATAGATAAAGGAAAACCAAATATGATAAGTAATCCCCATGTTTTCCACTCAACTGGTAAAGTACTAAGTAAGTCTACCATAGTTAACTCACTCTATCTTTTGGTATTGTTTCATAAGTTAATATTTCACCTGAGCATTTTTTATACTTATCCTTGTTGATAAGCTGTTCATAGATACTTTGACTTACTCTTATAGTTCCCAGACTTGCTTGATGAGAAATATTATTGGCAAGATTTACAGACTCTCCCCATATATCATAGACAAATTTATGTTCTCCCACAATTCCAGCCATCACTTCTCCACTATCAATTCCGACAACTAATTGAAGATTTGAAGCATGGCGGCGATTAAAATCATCTATAACAAAAAACATTTTATGAGCATACTCTGCAAGCTTTCTCGCATAATCCAAACGAGGTTGCATTAAACCACTCGCTGCCATATAAGAGTCACCGATAGTAGTAATTTTTTCTATACCAAATTTTTGTGCTTGATTGTCAAATTCATTAATAATTTCATTAAGTAATTTTATAGATTCTTTAGAACTAAGTCCTTGAGATAGGTTATCAAAACCTTTTAAATTTGAGAAAAGTACAGCAACATTTGAAACTTTCTCTGCTATATCTTTTTCACCAGCTTTTACTCTTTGTGCAATGCTTTGAGGTAAGATATTGAGTAAAAGTGCATCATTTTCTTTAGATTTATTTGCAATCTCTTTTGACTGTGATTTTATGGTATCAATCATCTTATCTATATTGTTAGATAACTCTCCAAACTCATCATCACGACTAAGATTGATTTTTGTAAATTTATCAGTATTAATGATATTTTTTACACCATTTGCCATACTATTTATAGGTGCTAAAAAACTATAAGCTAGCCAAATAGCATAAAATGTTATCAATGTTGCCAAGATTGTAGAAGAGATTAAAAGAGCTTTTTGAAACTCTTTAATTGGTTGTTCTGCCTCACTAATCTCTTTTTCAGCGATAATTGACCAATCTAATCCTTCCAAATTTAAAGGAGCATAAGCACTTAAAACTTTTTCTCCCAAATAGTTTCGAGTAATCACTGTGCCATCATCTCCCTCTGTTGCTCTCTTAACAGCTTCACTTCTTACTAATTGATTAAGCACGGTACTTCTAATGGCAGTAATCAATTTGATACTATCTTTATCTAAACCTATTTTATTAATATCGCTAAAATAAACCTCAGGCTGCTCTATAATTTTTCTTGCATCTGAACGCATTGTATAATCTCTACCAACTAGATAAACTTCTCCACTCTCTCCTAAGCCATCATGACTCCAGTTTTTATATCCAGTAGTAATATTATTAATAGCATCTACAGTAATTTGAGTAGCTAATACTCCTAAAAATTCACTCCCTTTATATATAGGTACTGCAAAAAATATTTGTGGTGTATTATATGAAGGTTCATAGTTTTTAAAATCAACAACCCGCACTATACCCTTATCAGGATGACTGATAACATCTTTAACAACTTTTGCCAAAGAGCTTTGTGCAAATTTTCCATTTTTTAAACTACTCCCAAAATCAACCTCTTTAGAAACACTATAAACGATATTTAAATTTTTAGAATCTATTAGGAAAAGGTCATCAAAACCTTGATTTTTGACGATATCTCTTAATGTATGATGAAATTTCTGATGCACTTCAGTATAATAACTTTTATCTTCGGCTGATTCTAATAAATCTTTTTTTCCAACTTCTACTGGATTATTAACTATATAATTATATTGCAAATACTTCACAACCTCTTTTTTTGGAACCAAACTTGTATGACTATACTCCTGTATAGAGTTTTCATTTAACATTTCAACAAAACTATTTTCATAAAAATTATTTAATCTCATACTAGCATTTTTATCTATATCCACTTTATAGATATCAAGAAGGTTAAAACCAGCAGAAAATTCACTCATTGCATCTATGATTGTATGCTCTGTTGAAAAAGTCTTCATCAAAGAGCGTTTATCTTGAAAATAACTCTCAATCTGTTGAGTCCTTGCAGATTTTAAAGATGTCAAATGGTCATACATACTCTTTGTCAATGAATCTTTACCATAATGAAGCCCTTGAAATCCAATGACTGCTATGCATACCATCGCCGTACTAAGTATCATCATTAAAAACTTAGATTTTATACTCACTTTATGAAATAATTTTATATTACCTCTTTTCATCAAATACCCTCTCTTTGAATCTTTGCTAACTCAATCCCAATCAACCTTGGGCTAAGTGGCACTCCACCATCTTTTAATACTATCGTCTGTCCCTCTTTTGAGAGCATAAATTTACAAAATTCATATAAAAGCTTTGGTATAGGTTTATCAGGAGGTACATCCATATAGATATATAAAAATCGCGTTAATGGATATTTTTCATTTTTAATATTTTTAGTATTTGGTGCATATTCTGGATATCTCTCTCGTTTTGCGATAGGAAGCATTTTAACTTTAAAATTATCTATACCAATCGCCCCAAACCCTATAGAATACTTGTCCTTTTCAATTTCATCAGTCACACTTAATGCAGTCAAATGTTTATCATTGACAACATTTTGAGTTGTATACTCCCCACCGAGCAATACATGTTTTTGTAAAAAACCTCTAGCCCCTGCCTCTTTTGCAAAAAGATGCACAGTTATATTTTTATCTTCCCAGCCTAACTGTTTCCAATTAACAATCGCTTCAAGCCCCTGTCTTCTTGTTGATGAGAATATAGCATCAAGCTGTTCTAGTGTGATAGATGGTGTAGGATTTAACCTATTTACATACAATGCCAAAGCATCTAAAGAAACTTTCATCTCTGTTGGAGGATAACCTTTTGCTTTATAAAAAGTTTCCATCTCTAAATCTTTAATTTTACGACTAGATGCTGCGATATTTGCCGAGCCATCTATGAGAGAACTGATACCATGACCTGTCCCTGTAAATGAGAGTTCACTTTGTATATGAGGATACATCTCTACAAATGAAGGAACCCAAACATTTAACAATCTTCCAACTCTAGTGGAACCTTTGCATTTTAATACACCATAAACACTATCTTTATCTTCAACTGGAGTATAAGAAATAATACCAGTTGATAATTTATTGTCAGCATAACTTACAGTAAATAGCAAAATAGTGACCATAAATATTTGAATAACTCTATTTAAAAAAAATTGTATCAATTAATATTTCCTTGACCGAGTAGGCATATTGTAAACTTAATTTTGTAATCCTATCATAAAATAGTATAAATAATTAAATAAATATTCAAATAGTTTAATAATTTATACTATTATTGCTATAATTTGTATTATTAAGAGTTAAGGAAACTATAAATGTACAATATATTTGGATTCTTCAGTGGATAATCTAAGCCAACTTTTAGAGTGGTTAAAAAATCAATTTAGTTTTATTTTTCCGCTTTTTGAACAAATATGGGATTTATTTAGTGATTATACTTATCTTCGTGTTGCTTTTATTGTTATAATTGCATATGTTTTGGCAAAGCTTTTAAGTCGTCATATACCAAAGTATTTACTCAAATTACTTGATAAGTTTGGTCATTTTCCTTTTGCTAAGGACCTTGTAGGATTTGTTAGGACACTTATTTATCAACTTATCTTTTATGTTGGTTTATTGATAGCAGTACACGCTTCAACCCTTAATGAAAGTGTTAACTTTGCTGCATCTGCTATTGTGAAATCTCTCATAGTTTTAGCTATAGGTTTATTTTTATATAAAGTGCTAAAAACCATACTTAGACAAATTGCATATTCAAAACAAGAAGAAGCTAATGAAGATGCAAAGATAATACAACCAGCAACTCTGCCTCTTTTTGAAAATGCAGTTCTTATGTTTTTCTCAGTAGCAATTTTGTATCAAATTTTCTCTGTATGGAATGTTGACATAACAGCTCTTTTAGCATCTGCTGGTATATTTGCTATGGCAATTGGTATGGCGATGAGAGAAACATTAGCAGATGTTATCTCAGGTATATTGCTTTTAACTGATCCACCATTTCGTGTTGGTGATATCATCCAAATCAAAAATAATTTAACAGGAACGGTTAAACATATCGGAATCAGAAATACTCGTATCTTCACAATAGACAATGTTGAAATCATTGTGCCAAACAGTCTCATTGACAGATCTGAAGTGATAAATCAAAGCTCAGCAGATGATATAACTATGAGAGTAAGATTTGATGTCAATGTTGCGTATGGTACAGAGCCTGAGTATATCAGGGAACTATTGCTAAGAGCAGCCAAAGATTCGATATATATTTTACAAGACAAGACTATGGAAGTTAGACTCTCTACCTTTAAACGAAACATGGCTACTTTTAGTTTATATTGCTGGGTTGGAAAACCACAGCATCAGGGATTGGTACTTCCAGAGTTAAATGAGTTAATTTACAAAATATTTATCAAAGAAGATATCTCTATCTCACTACCAGAACGAGAGGAAGTTTCTATCATAGAGCATGTTGGGATCAAACAAGAAGTTGCAATTACAGAGTTACCAACTGCAAAACAAGAGATATACGTCAAAGAGTTCCCAAATACAAAACAGGAGATTGATATCAAAGAGATTCCTAATCTTTTTGGAAATGCACCAGCTAAAAAATTAACAAAGATAAAAAAAGTAGGAAGCAATAATGAGTAAAAATTTCTTAATACAACTTTTTGGTTTACTTCTAATTTTCTTGCTCATACTTCTAGCAGTACCACAATACTCCAAAAAAATTCCCCAGGAGTTGTCAAAAAGAGTCAAACAAAACCTGCAAAAAAACAATATCAATTGGGCCGCAGTTAGAGTTGAGGGGAGAGATGTAATGATTAGCGGTATTGCTCCTAATATGCAAGAACATAAAAAAGCAATCACTTTGAGCAAAGATATTATAGGAGTAAGGTTTGTTAATGATCAAATTTCACCAAGAATTATCACCCCGTATACTATGAATATAAACTATACTAATCAAAAACTAACACTAAAAGGATATATACCATCTTATGAAGTTAAAAAAGTTTTATTTAAAAAATTAAAAGATTCATATACCAAATCACAAATTATTGACAAAACCATTATAGGTAGTGGTGAACCAAAAGAGTGGATGCAACTACTCAAAGTTTTGACAAAAGAGCTTAAAAATTTTGAAGTCGGATCTATAAATATAATTGATAAAGAGATTCATATATCTGGTAAAATCAAAAAATCAAATCAAAAAAAATCTCTCGAAAAAGAACTTGCTCTTTTTGAAAATAAAGACTTTATCATAAATAGCCACATTGTTGCACTAGATGCATCTGCTCAAATATGTCAAGAAAAATTAAACACCTTATTTGAAAAACAAAAAATATATTTTAAACCAAATAAAGCAATCATAGAAGAGTCTAATAACCCTCTATTTCAAACCATAAGCGATATCACGGCTTTGTGTCCCAAGGCTCATATCAAAATAATAGGACATACAGATAATGTAGGAAATGATGAAAAAAACTTAAAACTAAGCCTAAAAAGAGCAAAAGCTGTTGCATCTAAACTCTTGGAACAAGGTGTAGCACTAAAGAATATGGAAGCTATAGGAAGAGGAGAGCTTGAACCATTGGCAGATAATAAAACAAAAGATGGACGAGCTAAAAATCGAAGAATTGAATTTAAAGTTATAGGATATTAATATGTGGAATTTAGAATATGAATTGATAGCAGTATTATCAATAGTAGCTATTATAGGGCTACTTATGGGTAGATTTTTGTGTAAAAGTGGTGAAAATGAAGAGCGAACACAAAAAAATAGAATTAAGAGTATACTCAAAGAGAGACAAAACCAATTAGAGATGCAAATGTCAAAAGTCAAGCAACTATCAATTGCTTTAAAAGAGAAAGAAAATCTCTTGGCAAAAAAAGAGCAAGAAAACACAAATAATCTAACACAACTAACCTCTTCAAATAACCAAAGAGAAAAACTACTAGAAGAGTTAAAGACTCTGGAAAAATATAAAGCAAGATATGAATCACTAACCAAAGAGTTTGATGAACAATCTGCTTTCTTGAAAATATTAAAAACAGAAAAAAACAGTAACTTAGATGAAATAGAGCGATATAAAATGTCAACCAAAACCTTTGAAAAAGATATCGATAACCTCAATATAAAAAAACAAGAACAACAAAACAAAATAGAACAGTTATCTAATATCAATCAAAAACAAAAACAAAAAATTACTGAACTAGAAAATATAAAACAAGAGAAAACCACCCAGTTAGAAAAAGCAAATATCCTAAACAAAGAACTCACTCAATATATAGATGAATTAGAAAAATTAAAAGATACTATCAAATCAAAAGATAAAACCTACCAAACTTTAAATGAAGAACATAAATCACTTAAAAACAGTATAAATTCAGATCAAGAACGATTAAAAATATTAGAAGAAAAACAAAAACACCATCAAAAACAAGTAGAGACTCTAGTAGATGAGAGAGATGATCTGCTATCAAGACTTAGAGCTATATCTAGCGTAGTTGGAGCTGTTGGCGTTGAAGAGCAAGAGAATTAGAATTGATTTATATCTTCTAAAAGCTCTGAAAAACTTCCTATATCAGATGACATTTTATCAACCAAAGATGCAATTTGCGGATTTAGCCTCTCTCTCAAAACTCTACCAAAATACTCTATCTCTAAACTCTCATTTGAGAATGTTTTTGACTCTTCTTCGAGTTTGATTTTATTATTTGGTAAGTCAAACTTTCTGCTAATCATATAGTTAAAACTCATCATAAAAGCTATTGCACCATAAGAGTAATTTACAAGTACTCTATCAAAAAACTTTTCAAAACTCTCATTTGATTTTTTAAGTCGTTTATACTCTAAAATCAACTCTTCTATATAGTATCTAGCATATACTATTGGTATTGACTTTAAAAGAAGTTTAGCTTCCAAGCTCTCATTTATAAGTTTTCCTCCAAGTGAGATATCAACACCTGGTACAGTTTTATCACCTATCTTTGTCTTGCATCCTAAAAGCCCAATATCTCCTAAATCGTGAATTCCACACCCCTTTACACATGCTGACCAGTATATACGAACTTTTCCATCATCTAACTCTACCATTTGGCTTAGATACTTTGACATCTTTAAAGCATCCATTTTTCCACGAATTACACCAAATGAGCAAGTATCACTTCCAGAACATGAAATCATATCATTATAAAAAGGGGTATTTATATTTTTATAAGATGAGAAGAGCTTATGGGAGAGAATTTTTTCTATATTTGACTCTTTTACTCCTACAATGTAGAGATTTTGATCAACACTAAGCCTTATCGATCCATCTTCTTTATCTGCAATTTCACTAGCCTCAATCAAAGCTTTACCTGTAAAAATACCAGCAGGAACTACTACATGAAGTGCAAATAGACCATCTTTTTGTTTTATTTTTCCATATTTGGCATCAAAATGCTCCAACTCTACCATTTGTTGCCCAGCTGATTTAAACTCCTTATCACATCTATATTTTAAAAGAGTTACTAAATTCTCCATGCCTACTTCTTCGATAAAAAAATGTAAGCGATTTTTATTTCTATTGTCTCTAAAACCATACTCTTTAAAAATCTCTATAAGTGCTGTAAAAAACTCTACAACTTCACCCTCTTCTAAAAAAACATTAGCATCTTTAGCTAATATCCCAACTCTTCCACCAAGATAGAGATTAAATCCAAAAATACCATCTTTTTGTGCCAAAACAAAACAACAATCGTGAGCAAAAACATTACATCTATTTGCATAGCTTCCAGTTATAGAAGTATTAAATTTTCTAGGGAGTGTACCTATCCACTCACTCTTTTTTAAAAATATCTCTTGCAACTGTTCAATAAGAGGCATACTCTCTATAACATTGTCATAACTTAATCCATCCAAGGGGTCTGTGACGATATTTCTAAGATTATCAATACCTGTTTGGTAAGTTGTAATCCCTACACTATCAAGCTCTTCTAAAATAGTTGGTAAATCTTCAATAAGAAGAAATCGAAGCTGAATTTGCATCCTAGTTGTGATATCTATATAATCTCCACCATAAGTTTTGGCTATATTTCCTATCTTTTTAGCTTGAGTTGGAGTTAATTGACCACCGGGAATTCGTATACGAAGCATAAAGCTATTTTTACCATTTGGCTTCACTTTGTCAAAAATACCAAAATATTTAAAAAAGAGTGTTGCATCATCTTTATCAATTGAATCATAACCAGATACTGCATACTTTTTGAGTACTTCCATAGCTTCATCAACAGTTCTATTTGGTTTTAATTTTTCTATTTTATTGAGTTTTAAATTTCTTTGTTTACTTATCTCTTTGAGTTTTTCTAGCATATATACACATCCTCTATTTACATCATAGAGTTATTTTACAAAAAAGTTTGAAATATTTAACCAAGAAAGTGGATAAAAAATAAGCAATAAATTTAATACAAGGCTTAAGCCCTGTATTAATCTAACTATTTTAGACGATAAGTGATACCAAAATTAACTCTAGTCTCTAAATCATCATTTCCATTATTATCAATATCATCTTCTACACTAGTTAATGAGAGTGTGGTATTCAAACTAAGTCTATTTGCAACATAAAATCTAAATGTTGAAGCCAACCTATTTGTATAAACATCTTCTATAGTTGTGTCTGATGATTTGTCATATCTGAAATTCCAGCTATTTTCCCAATCAATCGCATTTGAAACTTCATAAGTATAAGACATATTATTAGTAAAGATATGACCTATATCATCTGATAAGATTGTACTATATTTTGCAACATTATAAAATTGTGCCATATAACCTATAGGTTTTCCATACTCAAACATGATATCTAGTGTAGGGTCTGTACTCTCTCCATCATAATTTGACAATATCTGACCAACACCAGCTCTAACAAGCCATCCGTGATATCTTGGACTTACTCTCTCATCAAATAAAATTTCATCAATTCTTACAATTCCAAATGCACCAAGAGTATCATCTTTCATTGCCCCAGCATTTTTAAGTGATTCTTCCATCGCTTCAAACCAATACTTCTTATACTCGACAAGACCATATTTGCTTTTAAACTCTGACTCTCTATCGATAACACTTGCTAACTTTAGTAAAGCATCATCATTAAGCTCTGAAATAATTCCATAATCTCTTAAATCTTCTGCAATTCTCAGTGCTTTTGCAAGAGGTGTTGCATTGTACATTCGTCCATAACCAGCTCCAACTCCTACTTTTAAGAATGGGTCATCTGCCTTATCTTCACCTGTAAGTTTTCTAAAGCCAACCTCTGCTGATCCATATAAAAAAACATTTTCATAACTCTCTAAATATTTATCATAGTGTCCACTTGCATTAATTACATAGTTATCTTCACTACTATCTCCATCACTTCCACCACGAGATATATTTGCTTTACCATTTACATTTACATCCCAAGCACTTGGAAGGGAGTTGAATTTTGCTTTATAATCTCCCGTAAAAACTCCGTTATAACTCGTTTGATCTTGATTACCATCTTTTAAATCAAAATTCATACCTACATACGATTCATCATAAAAACTCTCTGTGAGTTTATAATCTGTCATCTCTATTGCATTTGCACTAACTGCAAAAACTAATCCTGCTGCAAGTGCTGAAAATTTTATATTCATAATTCATTCCTTAAATAATTTTAAGCGACGATTATAACATAGAAGGGGTATAATTAAATATTAAAATATAAAATATATTTCTAAAAGACAGGAAAAGTTAAAAATAGTTGTAAATATATGAACGAAGTGACACTTCGTTCATATTGTAGTTTTTTGCTTACTCTACTTCAGCGTCGATGATATCATCATCATCTTTTTTCTTCTTCTTGGTATCACTTCCCTCAGCTCCAGTTGCATCATCTTTTGAGTACATTGCTTCTGCAAGTTTATGGCTAACCTCTGTCAATGCTTTTACTTTTTCATCGATTTTCTCTTTTGTAGAGTTTTCATCTTTTAAAGCCTCTTTTAGCTCATTTACTGCAGTTTCGATTTTTGCTTTATCTTCTGCATCTATTTTTTCACCCATCTCACTTAGAGATTTTTCTGTTTGATGAACTAATGCATCTGCTTGATTCCTTGACTCTACACCCTCTTTTCTTTTTGCATCCGCCTCTTTGTTTGCTTCTGCATCTTGAACCATTTTTTCAATCTCCTCTTCACTTAATCCTGAAGAACCTGTAACTTTAATCTCTTGTTGTTTTCCACTCGCTTTATCTTGTGCAGATACTGTTAAAACACCATTTGCATCTATATCAAATGTAACTTCGATTTGTGGAACACCTCTAGGACTTGGTGGAATTCCCTCTAGGTTAAATTGCCCTAAAGATTTATTATCTTTTGCAAACTCTCTCTCACCTTGTACTACATGGATAGTAACTGCTGGTTGATTATCTTCTGCTGTTGAGAATGTTTGTTGTTTTTTTACAGGAATTGTTGTACCTTTGTCAATCACTTTTGTAAGCACTCCACCAAGAGTTTCAATTCCAAGTGAAAGAGGTGTTACATCTAGTAAAAGTACATCTTTTACATCACCTTTTATAACTGCACCTTGAATAGCCGCACCAATAGCAACAACTTCATCAGGGTTTACTGACTTGTTAAGATCTTTGCCAAAGAATGCTTTTACCTTCTCTTGAACCAATGGAACTCTAGTAGAACCACCAACCATAACAATCTCTTTTATATCACCTACTGCAACTCCAGAATCTTTTATAACTGAATCTATTTTATCAATTGTATCTGTAACCAAATCCTCTATAAGTGACTCAAACTTTGCACGAGTAAGTTTTTTTACAAGGTGTTTAGGTCCAGATGCATCAGCTGTGATAAATGGTAAATTTATCTCTGTCTCAGTTGCAGCTGAAAGCTCTTTTTTAGCATTTTCAGCAGCTTCTTTAAGTCTTTGAAGTGCCATAACATCACCTTTTAGGTCGATACCGCTATCACTTTTAAACTCACTCACTAACCAATCAATCAATCTATTATCAAAATCATCTCCACCTAAAAATGCATTACCACCAGTCGCTAAAACTTCAACAACATTGTCACCAGTTTCCAAAACAGTAACATCAAATGTACCACCACCAAGATCATAAACTACAATTTGCTCGGCCTCTTTTTTATCAAGCCCATATGCAAGTGCTGCAGAAGTTGGCTCATTTATAATTCTAAGCACATTTAATCCTGCAATTGTCCCAGCTTCTTGTGTTGCTTTTCTTTGAGAATCATTAAAATATGCAGGAACTGTGATAACCACATCCGTTACACTTTCACCCAGAAATGCTTCTGCATCCTCTTTTAACTTCATTAAAATCTTTGCACTTATCTCTTGTGGAGTATAAGTTTTTCCATCGACTTCAATAGCACATGCACCATTTCTATCTACCACATGATAAGGTAGTCTCTTTTTAGCCTCACCTGCTGCATCTTCACTACACATCAAACCCATAATTCTTTTTATCGAATAAATAGTCTTTTCTGGATTTGTTACCGCTTGTCTTTTTGCAGGATCCCCTATGAGAATTTCACCCTTATCTGTAAACGCTACAATAGAAGGAGTTGTATTTTTACCCTCTTTATTTGTAACTATCTTACTTTCACCTCTCTCATATACTGATACACAAGAGTTTGTTGTACCTAAATCTATTCCTATTACTTTTGACATTTTCTACTCCTTTTTTATTTAGCGATTGAAACCATTGCTGGTCTAAGCACTCTATCTTTTATTTTATAACCTTTTTGAAAAACCTGTACAATTGCACCTTCTGTGTGTTCTTGACTATCAACTTTCATAACCGCTTCATGGAAATTTGGATCAAATCCACTCTCTATATCTACAAGCTCTACCCCATGTTTTTCAAAAATCTTCTTAAACTGATCAATTGTTAGATCAATTCCTTCTTTAATCTTTTCAAGATTATCTTCACTCTCATTTTCAAGAGCTAAATTAGCATTGTCCAACGAATCAATAACAGACAATAAATCTCTTGCAAACGCCTCTTGCGAATAAGCAATAGACTGCATCTTCTCTTTTTCTAGCCGTTTTTTAATATTTTCAAACTCAGCCAAATCTCTAAGTCGCAAATCTTCAAGCTCAGAAACTTTTAGCTCAAGCTCTTCTAAGGGATTTGGAACATCATCTTCAACTTCAGGACTCTCATCAACATCTTGTGATGGAACCTCTTTCTCAATTTTTTTATCTTCTTTATCGCTCAATTTATTCTCCTTACAATCATCCATATCTCAATAAATATAAATAATTGCCGTTATTATACAACTTTAGTCTTCACTTGTCAAGTATTGTCTTAGGAAGCAACATAAGTTAAGTTGAGTGGCAGGGACTAAAACTATATTTAAATACATAAATGGAGGAATAAAAAGCTAATTATAAATATAATACTAGAATGAAATATATTTTAATTATCTTAACCTTTTTAACAGCTACTCAAGCACAAAATAGCTTTTCTATAAACCTAGATACAAAAATAGTTTTAAACGATAAAAATGTAGCTACCAAAAATGCAGCGAGTGAATTAAAAAGATATATAGAAAAAATATCAAATATTGAAATTCAAATAATAAATGATACAAACATTCATAAAAATATCATAGTTATAGGAAAAGTAAATGACCTATTTGAACAAGAAAATATCAAACAAGATGGTTTTATACTTCAAAATAGAGATGGTGTTTTAACAATTGCAGGTTCAAATGATAGAGCCATTAACTATGGTGTTTATGAGATACTTCAGATGCAAGGTTGCAAATTTCTTTCACCTGATTTTGAGGTGATTCCTAAAAAAGAGAAGATTTCATTTAGTGACTTTTATATCGTAGATGAACCAAGATTTGAGTATAGAGAGATTTTTATAGGTGAGAGTGATGATATACCTTATAGTGTAAAAAATCGATTAAATGGGAGGCTTGGGCATAGAACTAAAAAACCTATCCCAAATAAATATGGAAATAGTATAAATATTTATAATACTTTTACAGCAGATAGCCTTTTGCCAAAAGATGATTATAGATGCGGTGGACAAGTTGACTTTACTTCCAACAAGGTAAAAAAATTGGCATTAAAAGCTCTAGAACATAAAATTAATGAATCAAAACTTGATAAAGTAACTATGATTTCTTTAGCTCGTAGAGATATAAATAGCTACTGTAAATCAAAAAAGAGTATGGAGATTATAGAAAAATATAACTCACCAGCTGCTCCATACATGCTTTATGGAGTATATTTAGCTAAAAATTTAGCTAAAAAATTTCCAGAAATTACTTTTCGTTTATCAGCATACCAATGGAGTAGACACTCGCCTAAAAACTTTATCAAATTTCCTACAAATATGATACTATCTTTTGCAGATATTGAAGCAAACTTTGCAAAATCAATTAAAGACAGAGAAAATATTGAAATTTATAGAGATCTCTTAGGTTGGACAAAATATATAGACAATATCAGTATTTGGCACTATATAATAAACTTTGATGGATATTTTCAGCCCTACCCTGACTTGTTTGCAACAGATAAAAGTATAAAAGTTTTTTCATCTGTTGCTAATGTAAAAGGTATATTTTTACAAGGAAGTTATGGCACTTATGGAGGGGAGTTTTCAAATCTAAGAATTTGGGTATTTTCAAAACTTCTTTGGAATCCAAATCAAGATATTAATAGACTCATAGAAGAGTTTGCACAATATTATTATGGGGATGCATCCCAAGATGTTTTAGAATATATCGAACTACTTCATAATTCATTAGAAAAAACAGATGATAGATTGTTGGTTAAAACATCAATAAATTCAGATTATCTAAATGATAAATTTCTATCTGAAGCTGAAAAACTATTAGAAACAGCTCTGTTAAATGTTGATGATAACCCTATATATACAAAACATGTTTTATCTGTAATTTCAGGGATTGATTATGTAAAGTTGGTTCGTGGAGTTTATGCATCTAGTAGAGAAAAGAGTTTAGACAGATTTAAACAGTTTGCAAAAGATAGAAGAGTAACATCTTATGCAGAGGGTAAAAAAATAGGTGATTTAATAAATTTTATAAGTTTACCAAAGAGACAAGCTCTAGTACCAAATGAAGCTAAAAACAGGGAGTGGCTAGAGTTTCAAGAGTATGCACTAAAGCTTTGTTGTACAAAAATTGTAAGAGATAAAGGAGCGAGTGATGAGATTTCAGCAAAGATAGCAGGAGATCGTGATGAGTGGGCATTTCAACTGCCATTAGACTCTCTTGGTGTTGGTGAGTGGGAAATATTTGTAGATGCAAAGATTAAACTAAATAACAATATATCATTGAGTGATAAAACAAGATTTGCCTTTTTCTATGGCATAAAAGGGACACAAACTAAAGGTGGTGAATTTATTTTTAGTTTAAATGATGAAAAATATCACACTATAAAATTAGCAAATATTAAAATTAAAAAAGATAAAAACTATTTTCTATGGATAAGACCTCCTGATAATAACTTTGTAAAAGAGTTATTTATTGATAGAGTTTTTGTGGTAAAAAATAGCTCCATAAGATAATCCTAAAAATAGATAATAATACTCACTTCCAGTAGCAGGATTAAAGTTTGCAAAGACAAAAAAGTAGATAGGAATAACCATAGTAAAATATTGTCTTAATCCAAAAGAGATATAAAGAAGAGTTAAGTGAAACATCAAACCAAAGATTGAAGCACTAACCCAACTATCAAGATATGAGTTAAAAAGCATCCCCACACCCTCACCCAAACCTAAAATTTCTCCAGAATAATGTCTAAAGTATGACTCTACAAAACCAAATCCGTATCCTCCAATCCAATTAGTCTGTCGCAGTAACTCCATAATCACAACAAAAGCTTTACCTCTCTCTTGTTCAATTTTAAGCTCAATCATATCCCAAGATACAATCGGTTTTTCTAAAAACTCATTAATTGTGAAAAATATAATTGTAAATATCACAAGCATAAAAACAATCTTACCAACTTCTATATTTGAAAAAAACTTCAATGTTGGATTATTATCTTGTATATGTTTTGGCTGATAATAGTTTGATAATATTAAGTTGGCAAATATTTTATACAAAATAAAACACAATCCAATCACAACAAAAGCTATCCATACAGTCTTATTTTTAGACATAGCCATTGAATAAAGTAAATATATATAAAATAAATTTAGCCAAATTTTTTGTTTAGGCCATATTTTAAAATCGTATCTTAATGAAATAGAAGCCAATAAAAAAGCTCCAACCACTACTGCAAACCAACCTGTTTCACTAAAAGTCCCCCTATATGTTGATAAGGCTCCTTCATCAGTAGCTGTTGTAGCAAGAAGAGTAAATATGGGTAAAGGGTAAAAATAAAATATAAATGCTATAAAAACATAAATAAATGCAGTTATCTCAATAATTTGTATTAAGTTTTTAATACTTAATTTTTCAAATGCTTTTGCACCCAGGTAAAAAGCTGCTGGAAATATTAAAATATATTTTATTATAAATTTAATTTCGCCAATTTTATCGTATATTGAGTTTAAACTTATTAGAGACATTATAATGCCCCCTAAGTATAAAATTGCCAAAGATTTTATATCTATCTTTTTTTTAATAACATCATCAATAAATACAGCAGCAAAAAGAAGTAAAATTAAAATTTGATTTAACCTCATTTTTATACCGGCATTGATTGCTATTGAAGATAGCGATAAAAAAATGAATATAATTAAATATCCATAAAACCAACCTCTTTGGCTTGAAATCATAATTATTTAAATACCTCTTTTTGGTTTCTCAAAATTGAGATATAACTAAAGTATTTCATCAAAGCTTCATATTTATGAACGCCAACTATCTTTAAGGTCAGCTTCAAAATAAAATGTATCACTTTTAAACGCCTATCTTGTGCATTATAATTCATAGTTGTAAAAGTTTGCAATTTTTCTGAATTATCTATTAGGTTTTTTTTCATAGCCCACTTATAAAAATTTGAATTATAATCAAATGGGTTCTCATTTTCAAACATTTCCAAATTACTAGCAAATAGCTTTCTTGCTAAGTTTGAAACTTTTACACCATTTGTATATACACCATAAGTATATGAAAATTTTTGTGCATCTTCATAACCATTATTAATAAGTTTTTTTCTATAATCAGTAAAAATGCCATATAAATCTTTTCTGTTTTTAAGATCATAACGATTTTGATATTTGGAAATCTCTGTATCATGTTTGACATTTAAACCGCTAAAGTGAAAAAACTTCAATGGTGTATCATTGATAAAATATTTGCCATCTTTTTGTGATAAAATTCTTTGATGAAAATTCCAATAAGCTACATTACAACCTTCATCTTTTAAAATATAGTAATTATCAAAAAGACACGGTATAAAGTTTGTCCATTTCTGATCAGTAAAAAGACCATTTCTAGGTTCATTATAAGAAAATTTCAAGAGTCTTAATTTCCACCAAGTTAAAAATTCTATAGACTCTTTAGAGTTTCCAACTGCAATAAATCCTAAGTTAAATACACCACTTCTTAAAAAATCATTCTCTTTTGGTTTTAAATTATCTTCGATTGGTTTAGTTATGTGAGGAGTAACTACCATAGAATGTTTATCTAAAAGATTAAAAATAAAATCTAAACTTTGAAAAACTTCAATATCAGGGTCAAGATACATCACATTTTTATATCCTCTATCTGTTTGTAGATATCTTAAGAAATATGGTTTTATAGAAGTATTAAATTCAACAATATTATATTTAAAAGCTATTTGATTAAAATTTTCAATCCCTAAATCACAAGCTTGAATTATTTCACAACTCTCTTTTTTAATATCAAAATCATCATTAATTTCATCAACAAACAAAATAAAAAAATCTATATCAGGATTATATTTTAAAAACGAATCCCTCAATGTTCTTGCATAGTGCAAATAGTTTTTAGATGCAATAGTACAAACTGCATTTTTAATATTTTTTTTCAATACACTTCTCCTTTTTTCCTTATTTCTTATCTATAACTATATCTTTTTTGAACAGAGACCAAGATAATTTAGAGTGTGAAAGAGCACAATAAAGTGTTATAATATACAAAGCAGCAAATGAAACTAAAGTAGCATAAGCGGCTCCAAATATACCATATTCTGGAATCCAAATAATATTTAATACAATGTTTAACATAGCAGCTAAAAAGTTTATAAGACCTAAAGTCTTAACTCTATTTTCCTGAGTTAGAAAACCTGCCAATGATTTGCGAAGCCCTTCAAAGAAAAATGCTATAACTAAAATTGGGATATAAATAAGTGCCTCTGAAAACTTATCATCAACCATAAATGAAAAAAGATATGGAACAATAAACAGATAAAAGAGTGTGAATATAAGGACAAATACCTTATATAATAATACTGCTCTTACCACAACTTTTACATCTACTTTTGTACCTCTATTTAGTTTTTCAAAAAAATATGGTTCCCAAGACCTCATAGCAGCGTCAAAAACGATATTGATAATTATGGACATAGTCATAGCAATAGCATAAATACCTACAGCTTCTAAATTCATATATTTCGTTAAAATTACTTTATCAATCGTACCCATAAGAAATGAACCAACAACAGCAAATGTTAGTGGGAAAAGATAGAAAAAGAGTTCTTTAATCTTTTTTATATCAAAATCTAAAATAAAATATTTATTTTTTATAAAATAGTAAATAGAATATACAGCCAAACAAAATAGCATTAATAGTTGAGAATAAAATTTCCCCTCCCATCCCCAATTAAACTCAATTATAAGAAGTAATCCAAGAGATACACTTGAAATAATCCAAATAAATTGAAAGATTGCATATTTAATGGCATTTTTTTCAAGCTGAATAATTGTACTAAATATCCTGAAAATAACTGAAAACAGTGCATAAATTGAGATTAAAAATACCAACTGACTACTATTATCAATATTTGTAAATATTGAATCTTCAACTATAAGTAGTATAAACAAACAGATAAAATAGGTAACAGCTAATATAATAAAAATATTTGACATATATTTACCAATACGCTCTTTTCCATAAGCACTATATTTGACTATAAGAAAATTTGATGGAAATAGACCAATATATACTCGAAGGATTACAACAACGGACAGAATAAGCCCTAAATAACCATAATCCTCTTTTGTAAGGTAGTATGTAAGAACAGGTATAAGAAGAAAATTAATCCCCCTGCTCAATATTGTACTCAACATATATATAATAGCATCGCTAAAAATCTTGTTTTTTAAAATATGTTTCAATAAGCTTCCTTATTTTTTATATAGCCGTTGTTTTTTTCTTCTCTCAACCAAAGATATTTTTTGAACACTATCCCAATCTATCAATTTATCTGCTTCATCTAAATCTATAAAATCAAAATCTTGTATCAATTTTTCCAACTTATCCAAAGCATTAGCTGCACCTACTCTTGATTTTAATTTCCGAAGATAAGATAATTCATCTATTATAGGACGATTTTTATCAAAATCATGAGGATGAAAATATGTCATATTATAATCACTACTTTGCATCAGATATTTTATCATAGGATAGGGAAAAAACCTAAAATAACCTCCTCCAGAAAAAACTATCTTTTTTGAAAAAATATTCATTAAACTCATTGGAAGCTCTTTTATCTGTTTATTTCCATTAAACTTAATTATAGAAGGACCATTTGTTAAGTAATTTTTAAATCCACCATGAGCTCTTGGAGCTGGAAAAATAGAACAGTCAATTTCAATCCCATGTTTATATAGTGATTCAAAAACCCAACGATTTTCATCTTTTAAAGAGAATCCTGGTGCTCTATATGCTCTAATTTTTTTACCAGTAATATCTTCTAGTGATTTAATAGAAGATTCTATATCTTTATCAAAAATATCTATCTTTTGTTCATATACTAATTGATGCATGTTTGAGTGTGTAGCTATTTCATATCCATAATTATCAATTTTTTCAATTATATGTCTATGATTTTTAGTAAGCCAACCTAAACAAAAAAATGTTGCTTTTTGATCATATTTTTGAAGAATATTTAATAGCTTATCTAAATTATGTTCCAATCTATACTCAAAATTTATCCACTGTTTTTCACTTTTAGTACTACCATTATCAAGGACATGAAACCACTCTTCTATATCAAAAGTTAATACATTCATGCTAAAACCTCTTTATTTAACTTTTTTACTACTTTTGTATTTTTTGAAATAGAGTCAACATACTTTCTTTTTTGGTCAAGCTCTCTATTATGATTGATATATTTTCTATTCTCTTTTCGAGAAATTATTTTAATATATTTTTGGTTTACACCATTTAAAACAAAGCCCAAGTTTTTTATATTGCTTTTTTTAGCGATATTTTCCATATATGTAACAAAGCTCTTTTCAGAATAGTTAGATTTAAGCACTGAAATAACCAAATCAGCTTTTTTCATCAAAAAAACAGCCTCTGCAGCAATCCCAGCTGGTGGTAAATCGATAATAATATAATCATAAAGTTCGCTCAACTCTTCAAGCATCTCATCTATATAATTTGAGTTTATAATCTGCATAGGATTAGGAATTTTAGGACCTGAAGGTACAACAAAAAGGTTTTTAAATTGGCTTGATCTAAATATAACATCAGAAACTTTTCTATCTCCAAAAAGTACGGAGGTAAGACCTACACTATTATCTATACCAAATTTAGAATGAATCTGGGGAAGTCTAAGATCTAGTGATAACACAACAGTCTTTTTATCACCCATTCCAAGACATATAGCCAAATTTGCAGCTAATGTAGTTTTTCCTTCACCTTTTACCATAGAAGTTACAGCAATAACCTGCCCTTTTTCCCCACTATTAAATTCATCAATTCTATCTCTTAATGACCAAATCATTTGAGATGCAACTGACTCTGGCTGTTTTGCTACAAAAAGTTTATTATAAAGCTTTTTATCTTTTATATAAGGAATAGTTCCTAAATATGGCAATCTTGTTAACTCTTCAACTTCAC
The DNA here is from genome assembly GCA_027066435.1 of Campylobacterales bacterium. Classification (GTDB taxonomy): domain Bacteria; phylum Campylobacterota; class Campylobacteria; order Campylobacterales; family QNZT01; genus SZUA-1433. The sequence continues at coordinate 13,568 of JAMONX010000045.1, read as the reverse complement.
TAGGTACTGTAATCTTTTTAGCAAAATACTCTCTTATAAGTGCATAAAAAAGTCCAATCATTAACCCAATAAAAGAGGATAAAATTAATAAAATTGTCGTTTTTGGCTTTGAGGGAACCTTTGGCAAATAAGCAGCATCTAAAACATGATAAGTATAATCATCTTGAATTTTTTTAGAGATATCTAACTCTCTTTTTTTATCAAGTAACATTAGATAATTTTTTTCAATTAAAGAGTAATCTCTTTTAAGTTTTGCATACTCAATCTCTTTATGTGGTACTGTAATCAAAATCTTTTCATATTTTTTTATAAAACTTTTAAGTTTTACTCTTTTATCATCACTATTTTTTAATAACTGTTTTAGGCTTTTTTCTAAAGTAATACTCTTTTCTTTAATGCTATTTTTAACTTTTATCAGAGTTGGATGTTTTGCCTTATACATTTTTAACAATTCATTATATTTTGCATCCTCTTTTTCAATTGAATCTACAAGTTTGATTAAATTAGCATTATCTAGCCCAGAAATTTGAGTTAAAATATCTTTATAATCCAAACTCTTTTTATATATATTATAAATTGTATTTATATTTTGATATAAAATATTACTATCTTCAAGTTCACTTTGATATTTATATATATTCTCAATTAAGTTATTTGTTTGTGTTCCAATTCCTACACCAATAACACCATTTTGCTCAATAAACAGTTGAAATCTCTTTTCAGATTCATCTAAACTCTCTTTTGCATCTAGAAGTTCTCTATTTATTACGGTTAAGTGGCTCTCTGATTGTGATAATTGCTGCTCTTGGGTAACCTTTTTATACTCTTGCAATAGACCATCTACAAAATCTTTAGTTTCTTTAATACTATTAGCTTGATAAGTTATTTTTATAATACTTGATTTTAAATTATTTCTGATAACAGATAAATTCTTTAAGACTTTATCTATAGAGTCTCTTTGTGCTATTACTTTAAAATAAATTTCTTTTTCATTTGATAAAGAGTTTTTTTCTATTGTAAAATCCATAAAGTCACTAACAAGAGGTTTTGAAAATTGATAAACTAATGGCATAGTTTTTTTCTCAGAAGCTAAATTTGCAATAAGTGCTTCTTTTGAAACCATACTTAACGCATAATGATTATCATCAAGGAGTTTAATATGAAATATCTTTTTGTAAAAACTTTCATCTTTGATATTTAAATTTTTTATAAAAAAGGGTGATTCACCTTGTAAACTTTCATAAGGTTTTAATCTACCATTTTTATAAAATTCTATATTTGATTGTAATGAATCAACAACTTTTGCAATTAAATATCTTGATTGTAGAAACTCCATTTGAGTTTCAAAATGTCTCTCATAATCACTCTCAGATGCACGATTTGAAGTTGAAGAATTCAATAGATTATATTTGGGAATAACTTCAAGTGTTGCATCAGTTTCATAAACTTTCTCTGCAAAAAGAGAGTAGATAAGAGCTAGTGATATAAAAAAAAGCGTTATAAAAAAGATAGATGTTTTATAATTTGATATTTTATCAAGAAAACTTCTTTTATTAAATTCATGTTCATTTATACTCATACTATCTCCTATCTCAATGCTTGATAAAGCGTGAGCGTACTAAAGAGAGTATTAATCCAACTAAGTGAAGGGCTAGCACCACTCAATGGAATATTAAAGTCTTTTACACTATTGTGGGCAACATATACTATATCGTTTGGTAAAAGTTCTATATTATTTTCAGAAAAACTTTGCATATCAGTTAAATCCATACTAAATATACGATAATTTTTTTCTGTTCCTCTTACAACTTTTATAATATCTCTTTGTGCAAAGTCTGTTAACCCACCTCTCTCAACAATTGCCTTAAGAGGTGTTATCTCTCTCTGACTCAACAGATTAACAGATCCTGGATTTTTAACTTCACCTAATACATAAATTTTTTGATTTAAAATTTCAACTCGAAGTGCTGGCTTTTCTAAATACTCAGAATATCTATCATAAAGCATATCAACTACTTCTTCTTTACTTTTACCAGATACAAGAATTTTACCAATAAGAGGCATCATTATTTTACCCTCAGAGCTAACTTCAATCCCAATATCATTTTCTGAACGATCTTTATTTTTTGTGCTAAGTTCTGGGTATTCGAAAAATATAATAGAAAGTCTATCAAATGATTTGATTTTATAACTCTCATTGATTGGTATTTTCATATTTTTATAGTTATCTACAAGCGGTATATTTTTATTGAAAAGTCGATTATTTTTGCTTGTACAACCATTAAATAAAACAACTATTATCGTTAAAATGGCTAAAACTTTTATTATTTTCACACTATATTCCTATTTATCTAAGTAATTTCAAGTATCGACATAATTAGAAATTTTTTTAACAAAAAGCCTAATAAAAACTACTATGAAGCCTAAATCTTAAAAAAAATTATGATATAGTTTAATAAAGGAATTTTTAATGCCAAATAAAAAAATTGAAGTTATTTATAAAGCCCCTAGTAAAAAAGATTTGGTTTTTCAAGTTTTAAAAACCCTCTTTTCTGTAACATATTTTAAGAGAATAACATATACTTTTGCTTATGACTTATTAAATTATCATTATGGATATATGAATATAAATAAAGGAAAAAATGTAAGTATAAGACCAAGGGTTATGTTTCGACATCCTGAAAGAATATTTATTGGAAATAATGTTCGAATTAACACAGGATGCAAGATATGGGGTGGAAAAGTAAAAGGTATTGTAAAAATAGGAGATAACAGCAAAATATCACCAAATGTTTTTATCTTGGCTTTTAACCATAAAATCCTCACAGAAGAGAATGCTATCATAAATCAAACAGAGTATGTTGATGCTGATGTGATTATAGGTAAAAATGTTTGGATTGCAGCTTACTCTATTATCTTACCTGGATGCAATATTGGCGATGGTGCAATAATCCCAGCGGGTTCAGTAGTTACCAAAGATGTACCTGAAAATAGTATATACTTAGCACCCTCTTCTAGGTTGATAAATAAAAATTTACTATGGCCATCAAAAAAAATATAAATTTTAAAAAGGAAAGAAAAAAAGACATGAGATTAATAAATAAAGAAGATATAACAAGATTTGCAAATAATGAACAATTAGATTTTGATAATGATACTAATCTGATTAATATTTTAAACTTAGATTCACTAGGAATTTTTAATTTTGTTCTATATCTTGAAGAAACTACAACAATAGATTTTTTTAATAATAATGTAGATAATAGTGATATAAAAACTATCGAATGCATTAATCAATTTATTCAAAAAACAGACTTATGATAAAAACAATATTAGAAAACCTGAAACATAAAAATAATTTTATTAAAGATAGTGAAAAAGTAATCCCCTTTAAAGAAATCTATGAAGAGTTATACAGTAATAAACTTGAAATGTTTTTAGATAGTATCAAAGAGAGAGAAGTTGTTGTTCTAAACATCAAAGATCATATTACTTACACAATACTCTTCTTAAAGCTATGGGAAAAAGGGTCTATTATATTACCTGCAAACAGTTGGGAATACGATGCACTAACTAATATTTTAAAAACTTATACTATTAACCATATCATCACGGATAATAATAATTTATCTACAAAACAACAATTTGAGATATTTGATAATAGACTAAATCTAGTTACATTAAGTCAAAAATTTAATACAACGGCAAAAGATGATTTTTTATATATGTTTACATCTGGAACCACATCTGTGCCAAAACTAGTACGATTGTCATATACAAATGTAGAGCATAATGTCAAGGAGATAAAAATATCTCTAAAAATAGAAAAAAATGATTATGGATTAATTATGTTACCTTTAGAGCATGGATATGCACTGATAGGACAACTGTTAGTCTCATTGTATGCTGGGGTAAATATATACTTTTTTTATAACAGACCCATAAATCAGCTTTTTAATATCATAGCTTGTGAAAAAATAACAATTCTTTGGACAGTTGCTTTGTATTTGAGAATGATATCTATATTTAAAAAAGAGTCTCCTACGGTAAGATTATTAAGTACAGCTGGTGCAAAATTTCCTTTTGAAGTTTATAATAAAGTTAAAAAAATGTTTCCTTATGCTATAATTATTAACAATTATGGTGGAACTGAAGCATCTCCTAGAATTTCATATATATATGATACAGATGCAAAGTTTTTAAAAGAGTCCATAGGCAAACCAATTGGAGGGACTGAAGTTAAAATTACAGAAGATGGAAAGCTTGCATATCGTGGTAAAGGTATTATGATTGGATATTTAAATCAAAAGGAACGGAAGGATGACTATTTTGTTACCAATGATTTAGTTTCCATAGATGAAGATGGATATATATTTTTAAAAGGAAGAGCTGATGAAAATATAAATTTGGGTGGAAAAAAAGTAAATTTAAATGCCATTAGAGACTATATTTCTAAAATAAAATCCATTGAATCATTTGAGTGTAAATATAATGAAAATGGTAATTTTGAAAAGATTGATATAAAATTACGAATATCAGAAAATTTTGATAATAAGTTCTTTTTAGAAGAGATATCAAAAACATTTAATATAGGAATTAGCTTTTTAAATGTTATTGTAGATGAAACTCTTCCTATTTACAATAGAATAAAAAAATCTTAAGATAGAAGGAAAAAGAATATGAAGTTTTGGAATCAAAAACCACTAGGTATTATCGGTGCCTTTCTCCAATTCTTAGTTGCACTATGGTTGCAATTTAAGGATAGAATTTCTACACTCTTTTTAACCTTAAATTTAGGAGAATGTGGAAAAAATTGTATAATTAAATCTTCTGTAATTATTAGGTATCCAAAACAAATTTCATTAGCTGATAATATTTATATCAATAGAGATATTACTCTTAATACAGAGATACCCTCTGCATATTTGCGTATTGGTAATAATACAAGATTAGCAAAAAAGTGCATAATCGATTTTTCAGGTAATTTAGAGATAGGAAATTTTTGTGTACTAGCTGAAAATGTTAAAATAATTACACATCATCATGGCTCAAAACCATTGGGAAAAGCTATACCTTTACCTTTAGTTATAGAAGACAATGTTTTCATCGGAACAAATACTACCATTTTACATAATGTAAATTTTATTGGTAAAAATAGTAGTATTGGGGCAGGTAGTATTGTCACCAAAGATGTACCTCCAAATGTAGTTGTTGCAGGAAATCCTGCAAAAATTATAAAATCTCTTTAAAAAATATAAGTTTGAAAAAACATTATAATGTAAACTTTTACACTCATCAATCAGATAAGTAGAAATTTTTTTAACATAAATATTGATATAATGAAACAAAAAGGAAACATCTATAATGAAAAATATTTTATATACAATTGCATTGTATGCACTATTTGTAAGCGGATGCAGTAATGAATCTATATTAACTCAAAATAGCCAACTCTTAGCAGATGAACCAAAACCTAATATATATTTAGGGAAATTATCAAAATCATTAAAAGATGCAGAGTTAAAACTAAACATTAAAAAAGGTTTAAAAGTTGGAAAGAATATACAATTTTTTATAGATAGTGACTACAATAAGAGTACAGGATATATCAATAGATTGGTAGATGGAGCAGATTATCTTATAGAAAATGAGACTATATTTAAATCAATGAGCAATGGATCTTCTTGGGATTGGGAGATAGTGGGCAGAGCTGATTTTAAAAATAGTGAAACAGAGATTACTGCACAAACTTCTACGCAAATCATACCAGATATAAAGCAAAATTTTAGAGTTGCTGCACTTAGTAGATCTGATAAATGGGAAATAGTATCTAATATTAAAATGCTTCCTATAAAAGACCATGTAATAATTGTAGATGCTAATGAAACACTATCGCCTGATATAAGAAAGAAGATGAAAATATTCATCATTGGTGATTCTACTGTGCATAATACAACAACACTCAATGGAATTCGTATAGGGATGGGCTGGGGAGATATATTAGGTAGATATATGCAAAACTCTCAAAACCTTTTTAATTTAGCCCAACCTGGAGCAAGTAGCAAATCTTACAAAGAGAGAAGTGATTTAGAGTATGACGGGTGGTTTCATAATTGGCATCAGACAAAAGAGATTATAAATGATACAAATATCACAAATGGTGGATATCTATTTATACAGTTTGGACACAATGATGAGATACCAAGTTCAGATATAGGAACACTACCTGGTATTGAAAACTCTTTTTATAATGAGCTAAAAGAATATGTTATATATGCAAGAGATGCAAATTTAACACCTGTACTGATAACACCAGTTGAGCGAATGGAAAAATATGCAGGATATGAAACCATACAGAGTCATATTAAAGAAGTTGGTGATTATGCACAAACTATTAGGGATTTAAGTCAGATAGAAAATGTACTTTTACTTGATTTACAACATAAATCGTGGAGTAATTTTAATAACTTTAGAGATAGTGCTGCATTAATAAAAACTTTTGGATATGGAGATAATACTCATTTTAGCCCAACTGGTGCAAAGATGATTGCATCTTGGGTTAAAGAGCTTATTTGTGATAGTGATAACAAAATACTTTGTACACAATTTAAATAAAACACAAGCAGGCTAATGTACGAAAGTTTTTTAAGGTTTTTTATTAATAATTCTAGGATGAATTATCTCCTGTTTGTATTAGTATTTATTGCAGGTATTTATGCCTATACTAAAACACCAAAAGAGATATTTCCATCATTTGAACTTAACATGATCTCAGTTTCTGGAAGTTATGCTGGTGCATCTATAGATATACTAGATAAAATGGCAGTAAAAGAGATAGAAGAAGCGATAAAAAATGTAGATGGAATAAAAGAGATGACAACTATCATCTCTCCAGCTAAATTTAACATTATATTAGAGCTTGAAAAGAGAGTAAATAAATATAGTACAGCAGATAAAATCAAAGATTCACTTTTACGAACTTACCAAAATCTTCCAGAAGATATGAATGAACCCACCGTACAAGTACTTGAAGTCAAACGAGAACTTATGAGTGTTGCAATTATATCAAACTCTCTGTCAAATGCAGAGTTAATAAAAAAAGCGGATAATCTAAAAGATAAAATCTCAAATCTTAAAAACATTTCAGAGATAATCATATATGGTGATTCAGAAATCTACTATGATATAAACATTGATAGTCAAAAAATAAAAGCTTTAGGACTAGAAGAGAGTTCTGTAATAAATGCAATTTCAGGGCTTTCATATATCTACCCTATTGGAAAGATAGAGGACAAAAGAGAGGGGCACTACTATATCTCAACATATAATGGCAAAAAAGATGCTAAAGAGATGCTTCAAAGTCGCATAAAGGTTGATGGGAAAACACTCTATTTAAAAGACATTGCTACTGTGAAAAAACGATATGAAGATGCAGCAACTATGTTTATGGTTGATACAGAAAATGCTATAGATGTTTCAATAAAACAAAGCCCTATAGGAAACGCATTAGAACTCTCAAAACAGATAAAAGATATAGTAGATATACTCAATCAAAAGAGTAATAATCTCCGATATGTCATTCACAATGACCGTTCAGCCCAAATCAAAGATAGATTAAATATCATCATTTCCAATATCCTTTTAGGTTTAATTCTCATCTCTTTGTTAGTTATGCTATTGATAAACGGACGAATGTCTTTTATCATTTCTCTTGGGATTCCTACATCTTTTGTTTTAGGTGCTTTTTATCTTTTTGCTGCAGGCTATACAATCAACATGATATCTCTCATAGGTGTACTTTTAGCTCTTGGAATTATAGTTGATGATGCCATTGTTGTTAGTGAAAATATACAACAACATATAGAAGATGGGAAAGAGCCAAAAGAGGCAGCAGTAATTGGAGCAAAAGAGATGTTTAAGCCTGTAACAATTGCATCTTTAACCACTCTTTTTGCTTTTATGCCCGCACTTATGATGAGTGGGAATATGGGAGAAGTTATAAAACTAATTCCCATCGCCGTTTCAGTCTTGGTTTTAGCCTCTTTAATTGAATCATTTGTTTTTTTGCCAATCCACGCAGCCCATGTCTTGAAAAAAGAGCAAAAAACTAGAAGCTGGGAGAGAGTAAATAAAATCTATAGCAAAATAATTCGGTTTTTAATGAGATATAAAAAGAGTTTTCTTATTAGTTTTCTTATAATTGTTCCTCTTTTAATTATTTTAGGCATAAAGATGAGTAAATTTCAAATGTTTCCAAAGTTTGATGCAACTACTATAAAAATAGCCCTAAAAGCAGATGTAAATACAAAAACTGAGGAGACTTATAGAGTATTAGCAATCATACAAAAAGAGATCTATGAGAAAAAAGATGAGTTTTATATAGAGCATTTAGGTTCCGTTGCAGGTTGGAGAAGAGATAGTGCAGGAAATAGCGAAACTTATCCATATGTTGGACAAATCACTATAGAGCTTCAAAAGCTAAAAGCACAAAACTTTGTAGATAAATTTATCACTCCAAATCTTAGCTTTTATTATGATAAAGAGGGAAGAACTAGGGAAGAAAAATCACAAAGCATCGCTAAAAAACTAAGAATATTTTTAAAAGAGCAAAACTACAAAGAGAGATTTAATTTAACAGATATTGATATAGTTGAGAGAAAGGTAGGACCTATAAAATCAGACCTTAAAATCGGTCTAGTATCTGAAAATAGTCAGAAAATATTGAAATATATTGAAAAACTAAAAACCTCTTTAGAAAGTCTTGAAGGAGTAACTTCAGTTGATGATGGTATAAAATTTGGAGTTGATGAGATAAAACTAAAAGTCAATAGTTATGGAGAATCATTGGGAATTGATGAAAGATTACTAGGAAAATTACTCTCAGGGATTTATTTAGAACGAAAAGTTTCTCTCTCATTTGATGAAGAGAACCTACTAGAGATAAAGATAAAGAGTGAATCTAAAGATTCAATAGAAACATTTAAAAATCACTCCCTATCCCTTGACAAAAATAGAGTTGTAAGATTAAAAGATGTAGTAGAGTTTCAAGTTATAAAATCATTTGAAAAAGTGATAAAAGATTTTGGAGAGACAAATTTTTATATTTATGCAAATGTAAACCCTAAAATCTTAACAGCGAATGAGGCATTAGCAAAGATTGAACCTCTTTTAGAAGAGGCTAAAAATAACGGTATTAAACTTATATTTAAAGGAGAAAAAGAGAAACAAAAAGATTTAAAAAATGATATGTTAGCAGCTTCATCTCTAGCTATGATTTTGATAATGCTCTCACTTTTATACCTCTTTAACTCATTTCGTGAAACATTTATGATGATGTCTGTTATCCCTTTTGCATTTTTAGGAGTACTTATAGGGCATTTTGTTCTCGGTATCAACCTTGGGATGCCTTCAATAATTGGGATGCTAGGACTTTCAGGAATTGTGATAAATGATGGAATTATAATGATGATGAACCTCAAAAAAGCTAAAAATATTGAAGAAATTTTTTACTATGCTGCAAAAAGATTTAGACCTATAATATTGACTTCAGTTACAACTCTCATAGGATTATCTAGTCTTATATTTTTTCCAACAGGACAAGCAACTATATTTCAACCTATGGCAATAGCACTTGGTTTTGGATTAGCCTGGGGAACAGTACTAAATCTTCTCTATCTTCCTGTTCTTTATACATTCTTAAATTCAAAAAGGATAAGATGAAGACATGAAAACATTTATATTTTTATTTATTATCGTAATGGGATTTTTTTCATTTATATTTTTTTATAATGATTACAAAGTAGAACAAGAAGAGTCTGAAGCTATTTTAAAGTCTCTTGAAGAGATTGAAAAAGCAGAGAATTTAGAGACCCTGAAGGAAGTTACAGAGTACACTTCTCTTGTAAATGAGGAGCCAACAGAGATACCCCAAGAGCAAGTTTTTGATACAATTAAAAATATTTTAACAGATGCATCTGATAGAATCTATACCCAAAATATCACTTTAAGCACTAAGATAGATTCATTTCTTTATACTCAAGCCTCTAAAAATCAATTCAAAGAAGGTGTATCCACGGCATTTAACATTAACTTGGATGAAGTAGAAAAATTGTATACAAAAAACAGATTAGTTTGGGATTGGGTCAATCAATTTAAAGAGTAAGTTTCCAAGCTGAACTAAATGCCCACTGAAAGTTATAACCTCCAAGCTCACCAGTAACATCTAAACACTCCCCTACAAAGTACAAATCATCAACAATCCTACTCATCATAGTTAAAGGATCAATTTCATCAGTTGATACCCCTCCTCTTGTAACTTCAGCCTTTTGATAGCCAAAATTTCCAGCTGGTGCAAAACTATAACTTTTTAATTTTGAAAGTTTTTGAAACTCATCAGAATCTAGTTTTGAAACAGATTTATCAATGATATCAATACTCTCTAAAAAAAGCTTGATAAATCTTTTTGGCAAAGGAAGAGCAGAACTTATATGTTTATTAGAATTTTTTAGATTTTGTTTTAAATTATAATTGGGCAAAAAATCAACCTCAATATCCCCTTTTTTCCAATATAAAGAGGTATTTAAGACCACAGGACCGCTAATCCCCTTATGAGCAAACAAAAGCTCTCCGTTAAACTTCTTATCACCTACTCTAATATCTACGGTTGTTGAAATACCACTAAGTTCTTTCATCCAAAACTGTTCTTTTTGCAGAGTAAATCCAACCAGTGCTGGTGTTGTCTTTTTTATACAATGCCCAAAACTTTCAGCTATTTCATATGAAATACCACTAGCACCAATCTTTGGATAAGAGAGACCACCACTTGCAATTATGAGTTTTTTAGCTTTAAATACTCCCTTATCAGTCTCTATAAAAAAAGCATCTTTTTTGCTAACTTTAATAACTCTATGGTTCAAAAAGAGTTTTACACCCTCTATCTCTCTTTGAAAAACTTCAATGATTTCATTTGCACTGTGTTTGAAAAAGTATTGACCATCTTTTCTGATATGAGGTTCACACCCCCTAAGTTTTAAAAACTCTAATAGTGCATTTTGATCAAATGCATCTAAAATTGGCTTGATAAAATCACAATTCCCTAGATAGTTTTTATAACTAACCTGAGTGTTTGTGACATTACATTTTCCGCCACCTGAAATCTTTATCTTTTGAGCAATTGCTAGGTTACCCTCAATCAAAGCTATATCTTTATCTTTAAATCTACTTGCAACCATAAGACCACTAGCCCCTGCACCTATGATAACTATCTCAAAAGTTTTAATTTATATTACCCTTCCACCCCATCTAAAACGATTTTTATAAAACCCTTTATCTATATTTGAGATAACAACCGCCTTTATTTTACCACTAGATGCATGTATAAATCTACCATTTCCCATATAGATACCACAATGGTTAATATACCCTTTTTTTGCCGTATCAAAAAAAACAATATCTCCAGGAACAAGTTGTGACCTCTCTAATCTCATCGTATATTCAGACTGGGCTCTTGAAGTTCGAGGTAAATTTTTGCCAATACCATATCTATAAACATAACTAACAAACCCAGAACAATCAAACCCCCTAAAACTACTCCCACCATAAACATAAGGAGTCCCAATCTGAGCATGAGCTAAAGAGAGCAACTTTTCAGCCTTGTCACTAACCAATAAATCCTGCAAACTACTATCAACAACTTCAGGTGACTCTTCAGTCTCCACATAAACATTCACTTGATTGTCCACAGTAATAGGTGGTTGGAAGATGCATCCTGAAAAAAACAGTAAAATAGTCAGTTGAAATAAAATATGTTTCATCTTGAGATTTTAGCGAATCTTCGTTTTAAAATGGATTAGTTCACTATAGTTTATCGACTCTTGAGCTGTATATAGTCAGCATAAAACATCCTTTTTGACCATTGTAGTCTTTTTAGCTAAAATAACTATAATACATCATAACCTACTTTAGGGGCTATGACTGAAAAATTAAGTTTTTATTATATATGACGATTTTAGCAGATAGACATTGTGTTGTCAAAACAACCCTCTTTGTGGTTATATGAGGAACCTTTAAAATGAAACTGCTTAATAATAGATTTTTACAGTTTGTTGGGATTATTCTAGCTTTTATATTTATACAAAATATCTTTTCCAAAGATAAAGAAATCATTATGCAGGGAGAGGTTTTAGACGGGGATTATTTTACCGTAAGAGTCTCATACAAAGCACAAAGAGAGTGGAGGATCTGTCAGGATTTCTCTCTTTTTGGTGGATTGAGACAAGAGAAATATAACTTGGAGTACTATCCTAAATTTGATAAAAACAGATATCATGTTGTTGTACCGCTGGATAAAATCAAGGTATTATCTATATGTGATTATCAGTGGAATTCTGTCTGGATAGAAGATTTACAATTGTTTAGTAACAGTAATGGGAGAGTAGTATTTGACAAGTCTCTTCATCCGGAGGCCACAGTCAGAGAGGTAAGTTTACTTAGTATAGATAAAAATATCTACAATATGAATTTTGGAAAGATTGTAAAAGCATCTGAAAAGTATTTTGCAAAAGTACAAAAACAAAGAATAAAGGAAGCTGAACTTAAAGCAAATCATAGAGTGGATAATTCTGAGAAAAAAACCAAAAGAGAGATGGTTATACTCTACGAACTTTTTATAGCGTCGTATATGCATAAAAATAAAAAGATTCCTGCGGATGAGATTGGAAACGATATACTTTTGAAGGGCAAATTATCTCACTATTTTAATCAAAATTTATTAGAAAATTTGCAAAAAAGGTATAACGCTACACTGACTTTTGATGGCAACATGCCTGTTGATATGTGGGGTAATCCTTTTGAATATAAGCAGAAAACAGTTTATACTTCGGGAAAAGAAAACCATATGGTTTACATCTATTCTTTAGGGAAAAACGGTATACCTGACTTGGATGATGACATAATTTTCAGGCTAAGCAAAGTACAGGTGAAATAGCCTTTTTCTTCGATCGTGTTCCCATAAAAATAAAATGTCTGTGAAGTGGCAAAATATCGTGTTATCAAGTTGTTTGTATTTTTAACACATAGTCATATTATATATTTAATAACTCAATTTTCGCACATAAAACCAAGAGAATTTTGAGTGCAAGCTCCTAAACTATGTATTAGTTGCAATAAAATCATATTGGATTTTTCATCTTTTTGAGTTTCATCAAGATTTTGAGAAATTTCTACTAATATCTGAATAAAGAACTCCATAGATATTGCAAGATTTGTAAGTTCACATTCGAGATCTTTAAATAAACCACCCAGTGTTTGAGGTTCATGGTTTATACGGTTGATATAACTCACAAGATTATAAGAGATGAATGAAAGAGAAATTCTTGCCATAAGTGCTTCATAGATTCTATTCTCTTCCTTACCAAATCCAAAATGTTCACGAAGCTCTTTATAACCTTGTTCTATATTCCATCTTTTCTTATAGATGTTGATAATTTTTTCATCTGTTAACTTGATGTTTGTTGATAAAATAGGGATGAGCTTATTGTGAGTTTTTATAAAAACTATTTTGATTCTAC
>JAMONX010000044.1 GCA_027066435.1 Campylobacterales bacterium | reverse complement strand
AAAGAAGCCTTCTATTAATTTTTCTCAAAATGATAGGGATTTACTTAACTCTTATATCTTAAATGATACTGCAAATACCGACTCTAAAGGGCTTTTGTTGGTTTGAAGGTTGTCGAACTCAGGTTATTAAAAGGAAAAGATAATATTTCTTCGGGCGATGAGCTTTATAAAGATAAGTTACATACATATAATATAAATGGAACATTATTTTCTCAAACATTAATTGAGGATAATTATAAAAGTAATGTAGAATTTAATAACTTTATAAAAAATACAAATTTGAATTTTAAACCATATAGTAATTACGGATTAAATGAGATAGAAGAAAGACATAAATTATTATTTGATTTGGTTGAGAAGATTTGGCTTAGTTGAGTAGTTCTTTTAAATTAGTATTTATATAGATGATTTAAAATATATAAATACTAAATATTTTTTTGTTATACTCCAATGAGAGAGTAAAAAAATGTTCATAAAAATAGTAATTTTTAAGTAAATATTAAGTTTTATTTGTGAATAAAAGTTAGTTGTAGATAGAGATAAACCCCCTAAATTTGAGGTTGAAGAGATATTTTAAAATCTTCTTGGAAAATTATCCCTTCCTCTCTGCCATTGGTTTAAAAAAATTGCAAGTTATATCAATATACATTACTATAATTCAATATATTAAAATTCACCCTCCATTAACTTATTAATGATAAAATTAAGCTCTTATAAATAATTTTAATATAAAGGGAATAATATGGCATTTGAGAAACCGACATTTAAGACACAGTATGAGAATTTTATAGGTGGTGAGTGGGTAGCACCTGTGGATGGGAACTATTTTGAAGCGACTTCGCCAATTGATAATAAATTGATGGCTATGGTACCTCAGTCAAATAAAAAGGATGTTCAGCTTGCAGTAGATGCAGCTTGGAAATCTTTTGAAAGCTTTGGGAAAACTTCTGTCACTGAGAGAAGTATGCTTTTAAATCAAATTGCAGATAAGATGCAAGAGCATCTTGAGATGCTCGCTATCGCAGAGTCTTGGGATAATGGCAAGGCAGTTAGAGAAACTATAAATGCAGATTTGCCATTGGCGATAGACCATTTTCGTTACTTTGCTAGTGTTATTCGCTCAGAATCAGGTACAGTTTCTGATTTGGATTCAAATACTATCTCACAAGAGATACACGAGCCTTTAGGTGTTGTTGCTCAGATTATTCCTTGGAACTTTCCACTTTTGATGGCTGCTTGGAAATTGGCACCTGCAATTGCAGCTGGAAATTGTGTTATTATTAAACCTGCAGAGCAGACTCCTGTTAGTATCCTTCTTATGATGGAAATTATCAGTGATATACTTCCATCTGGTGTTATCAATGTTATAAATGGATTTGGTCCGGAGTGTGGTAAACCGTTAGCTCTAAATCCTGGAATTAAAAAGATTGGATTTACAGGGGAAACTACAACTGGTAAGCTTATCATGCAGTATGCATCTGAAAATATTATCCCTGTGACACTTGAACTTGGTGGTAAATCTCCAAATATCTTTATGGAGAGTATCATGGACAAAGATGATGCATTTTTTGATAAAGCTATTGAAGGTTTGGTGCTGTTTGCATTTAACCAAGGGGAAGTTTGTACTTGTCCATCTCGTGCTTTAATTCAAGAGAGTATTTATGAGCCATTTATGAAAAGAGTCTTGGAGAGAGTAAAAGCTATCAAGATGGGTGACCCACTAGACTCTTCTACTATGATGGGTGCTCAAGCTTCAAGAGATCAGTATGAAAAGATTTTAAATTATATCGATATTGGAAAAGCTGAAGGGGCAGAACTTTTGATAGGTGGTGCAAAATATGAAAATGAAGCTTATCCAAATGGTTGTTTTATACAGCCGACAATCTTCAAAGGTGACAATAAGATGAGAATTTTCCAAGAGGAGATTTTTGGTCCAGTTCTTAGTGTTACGACATTTAAAGATGAAGATGAAGCACTTGCCATCGCAAATGATACTATCTATGGTTTAGGAGCTGGTATATGGACTAGAGATGTACATCAGATGCAAAAATTTACACGAGGTATAGAAGCTGGTCGTGTTTGGGCTAACTGTTATCATCTATACCCTTCTCATGCGTCATTTGGTGGATATAAAAAATCAGGTATTGGTAGAGAAACTCATATGATGATGTTAAACAATTATCGTCATACTAAAAACATATTAACCTCTTATGATCAAAATGCATTAGGTTTCTTCTAAGATGCAGACAAAACGAGTACAATCGACTCAAAAGGCAAATGAACTCATAGATAAACTAAGAGAAAAACATGGGTGTGAACTTATGTTTCACCAAAGTGGTGGATGCTGTGATGGCTCCGCCCCGATGTGTTTTGAAGTGGGTGATTTTATGGTCGGAAGTCGTGATGTAAAGCTAGGGGAGATTCACGGTTGTGAATTTTTTATGTCACCTGAACAGTTTGAATATATGAAAAATACCCACTTAACAATAGATGTAGTAAAAGGAAGAGGCTCTAGTTTTTCGATAGAAATTCCTTTGGGAGTTAGGTTTATAGCGGTATCTAGGCTTTTTACCAAAGAGGAACAGAAAAATTTAGAAGAGATTGAGATAGATTAAACTTTCATAATTCATCTCCACCTTTAATGATATCGAGAGAATAGCCAAAAATATATGATTGCTCTATGTTCTTATCGTTTTGTTTCAGTTTAATTTTTAACATAAAAGTGCATAGTTTTGACTAGTATACAAAGACAATAAAACTCCTTAACTCAAAGGAAGCTAAAGATTAAAATATTCTTTAATTAAAAAATTAAATACTTTTGTCGATTATACAATTATAACAATTAAAAATAATTACTGGGAGATAATAACTATGAATATATTTAGAATAAACAATACAAGGTTTCGTATCTTAAAAGGTGGTAAGATTGGTCTTGCTCTATCAATAGGACTAACACTTCTTAGTCCTTCATCTATCATTGCACAGGATTTTTTTGTAGACTCTAGCTACACTACGACAGATCTAAGTGTGCCGGGGAAAACCATATCGCAATATGAAAGCACTCCCGATGCAAATGCTACTTATTCTAGTGATAATGACTCAATAGTCTTTAAGCCTGCCAGAATAGTTTTCAGTACATATAATGGTTTGATAAGCATTGATACTAATGGTACCAGTGATACAGCAGACGATGTATTGCTTGGTGAAGATGGTACTTTTTTCTTTAAAGATGGTAATAATTCAAACTTATCACCATCTAATTTTTCTGCTTCTGTTTTAAACTTAGGAACAGATGGCAATAATCGTTCTTATGCGACTTACAAAGTTACTCCTAATACAGTATTTACAGTAACTGTACAAAAAGATAAAAATGTAACGACAATTTCAAAAAGTTCTACAGTCCAGCAAAACTATAATAGTACTTCAAATAGTGCTTCCCAATATGATGCACAGGTTATTTTCGAAGGCAATAATACGGTTAGTGACAATATCAATCTTAGTATAAATAATGGAAATACTATTGAAATTAAGGGAAATGTAGACTTCAATGGTACGGTGAAAGCCTATTCGACTATAGTAAATACAACTGGTGATGTTAATTTTGATAAAAATGTTAATAGTACTTATTTAACTATTAATCAAGCAAGTGATGTAGAATTCAATGAAAATTTTAATGGGATTCTAACAGTATCTGAGAATGCTGATGCAGATGTATTAATAGTAGGTAATGTAAATGGTCAAATCATAGCATATGATGGAAATGTTTCAGTACAAGGCGATATGTCAGGAAATATTCATAGTTCAGGTGGCATCGTAAACTTAAACAATGGAATTTCTGGAAATATTAATTTTGCAGATAATGGTCAAGTAAAAGTTATTTCTGGTGATATCAGTGGTGATGTAACAGGAAGAACTGATAAAGGTACATTGATATTGGATAAGAATACATCTACAACTATTAGTGGAGATGTGGGAAATATATACACCAGGTATCAGTATGATGAAGGTGGAAAGATTATTACACCTTATGCTGTTGATTATTATTATTATACTTCTAGCTCAAAAATTGGTGAAATTACTTTGGGTTCAGGTGATTTAAATGCTTCTGGAAGGCTTTTAGGATCTAGCCGTATTAACTTTAATGAGGGAGATGCAACTATCAATCTTGCTGGTGATTTATTAACAGATACAATTACTACAGATATTAATAATACGGGTACTATTAATGTCTTAGGAACTAATAATGCTATAGATCTTGGCTATTCTTCTACTGCTGAATATGTTGAAATAGAAGGAGATATAGGAACTGCTGAAAATCAAATATCTGAATTAAATTTAGCAAATTATGCAGATGATACAAAGTTGACAGGGCAAATGCATATAACTGATATAAATGTACATAACTCTTCTGATATTATTTTATCTGGTACAGGTAGTGAGTTGCATTCACAAATCAATTTAGACCACAATAATACGAATAGTTTTATCTCAATAGGAAGCAATCAGTATATAAAGAATGATGTTGGAAGTAATGACAAGGTATTTGAATCATTTGAAATTGGTAAAACAGTTATTAATAGTAATGAGGAAAAAATTACTACAATTGGAGGCATTACTGTTGATGGTGATATTTATGCATCAGATGTAAAGTTTATTGGAGAATCATCACTGACGATTGGAGAAGGTAAAAAACTTATCACAAATAGTATTAGTGCTGATTCAAATGAATCTGCAACACTTACCCTTGCCGGAGGCACTCAAACGATTGATTTATCTTTAGGTATTGATAACGGTAACAGATTTAAAACTATCAATGCGGGACAAACAAGTGATGCAAATTCAACATTTTTAGAAAATATTGACTCTAAAAATATCAATATTGGATCAGGTATAGCCAATTTTGATAAAAATGTAACGGCAGATAGCACAACTGTAGGCTCTGGAACTGCAAACTTTAATATTGACAAAGTTTCTACTATCAGTTCAGATATTGTTTTTAGTGAAGATAATGGAACTATTAATTTATACAATGGATTAACTGGTGATATAAATTTTCAAAATTATGATGCATCTGTCAATCTTGTTGTCAATAAAATAATTGATGGAAATATCACTGGACAAAATGGTACTGTAAATTTTGAAGGTTCTAATGAACTAACAGGAAGTATAGGTTCAGAATCAACTAGTATTAAAGAGCTGAATTTAAATACAAAGGGATTAGGTTCAGATTTAATTGGTGGTGATATATATGCCGAAAATATCAATTTTAATCATGACACAAATTTAACACTTAACGCTTCTAACGTGATACATGCAGTACAGATAAATACTGATGTAAACAATACAGGGACATTGCTTTTAGGAGGGAACAATACTGTAACAGGTATAGTTGGTTCAAAGTCAAATATATTAAAAGAGATTCAAGCAGGAAATAGTAGTAGTTCAGATGTTTTTAATAATATGGTCTTTACAGATAAATTAAAATTTGATGGAAATGGTACTGTAAGGATTAATGATACTCTTTCAGGTGGAACTTCAAATGCCGTGGTTGATTTTCAAGCAAATGATGGTCGTTTAGAGATTGCAAATGGGGATCTTAATGCAACATTTATACATGATAATGATGAAGTAACACTAGAAATGGTAGTGGGTACTCAATCTATCAATGGGGAGATTAGTGATAGTACTCATCTACTTAAAAAATTAGAGATAGGAGATAATTCAGATACAACTTCGCATGTTGATATTTATGCAACTCAAACTGTTTTGGGAAAGTCTAACTCAACTCTCACTTTAATGGATGATAAAAGTATAACTTCTGAAATCAAAGCTTCAAGTAATAACAACGGAACATTAAAGTTAAATGGTGGCGTACAAACTGTAACAGGTGATGTCGGAGAAAGTTCGAAAAAGCTTCTTGTTGTAGATTCTGGACAGAGTCAAAATAGTGTATCTACCTTTAATGGAGATGTCAATGCCCAGACTATTGTTGTTAATGAAGGTACTACAAATTTTATAAAAGGTGTTGAAGCTTCTATGACAAAAATTGGCTCTGGAACTGCAAACTTTAATACCAATAATATAGATACAACACGGTCGTCATTGAACTTTACAAATGATAATGGTACAGCAAATCTACATACTGGTCTTGTTGGTGACATTGATGTCAAGGACAAAAGTGATATATCCGTAAACCTTTGGGATAATCAAACTATCACAGGAAATATAAAATCAACAGGTATAGGTAGCGGGAATGGTACTTTAACTTTTAAAGGTGCTGGAGTACTAACTGGAAATATAGGTTCATCAATATCAGACAGTGTTAAAGTAGTGAATCTTAATACAGAGGGAGCAACCTCTAGCACAGTTTCAATTGGCGGTAATATATATGCACAAAGTATCAACATTAATAGTGACGCAAATTTAATACTAGCAGCTTCTAAAGTGATTACTGATATCGATGCGACAGCAAAAATAGGTACAGAACAATTATTTTACACAAATGTGAATAATACTGGTACTATTGAGTTAGGTGGTGATAATATTGTTACTGGTGTTGTTGGTTCTGCAAATAAAATTATAAACACTATCAAAGCAGGTAAGACATCAAAAACAGATACATTTAACAATATGGTATATGTTAATACTATGAAAGTTGATGGAGATGGCACAATCATATTAAACGGTCAAAGTGGAGTCAATAGTGCTCACGCTGGTCTTAAAGGAACAATTGATTTTGATAATCATTCAGCTGAGCTTCAAATTGGGGATAATGTTAATATTTCTACAGGTTATACAGGATTAAACATAAAAAATGCAGAGCATAGTGTTCTGAAATTTAATGGAAATTCAACAATTACTGGAGTTGTAGGTGGTAATACTACAGGTAAAAGTACATTTGCGTCTATTTATGCAGGTACAAATGGTAGTACAGTATCTTTCAAAGATAATGTTTCTGTTTCAAAGAATACTTTCCATGTAAGTGACACTGGTACTGTAAATTTTGAAGGAGACCTTAATGGACCAATGATTTATAATGGTAATGGTACTGTAAATATAAGTAATAACAAGTCAATAAAAATAAAGGATGCTTTATTTGCAGTAAGAACAGATACTCATGAGATAGGTACACTTAACTATCTTGGTGGTACAACACTTGCAGATACAAGTATAGGTGAAAGTTCGAAATACTTAAAAGAGGTAAATTTTAATACTTCAAGTAACCAAGTACATCAAACGATTTCACATGATGTATATGCAAGTAATACTCATATTGGTGGAGATAAAGGCATTAATAGTCTTAATTTAATTGATGTAAATGGTTTATATGATTATGCTGGTGCTGAAGTGATAAAAGAATTTAGAGGTGGGACAGCTATGACTATTGATTCAAATATCATACTTGGAAAGAATGTAACACTTCACAATAGCACGACAGGACTAAATATAGGAACATCACGAGTGAGTGTTGGTAATAATCTTACTCTTAATAATGCTGGAATAAGTGCAACAGTCAATACACTTGATATCACAGGGATAGATGATGCAGGATCTACAACTGAAAATTCTGGATATATATCTGTGGCAAAGGACTTAAAAGTAACAGGAAATGAAAAGTTTCATATTAATTATGTTGGAAGTTTATCTGATACTGGTACATATACTTTAATTGATGCCGAGACTATCACTGGAAATTACTTTCAAAAGGAGATTGGAGCCAATCAACTCGTCACAGATAATAGTTTCTCTATTGATACAAAAGTATATACAGAAAATAACAAAGTTGTTGTTGCAGCTGATAGAACAAATGGAGGAGCATATGAAGCAAAAGAATTATATGTTGTAAAATCTGATACTAGTGGACATTTCTCAAATAATGCGGCAAAAGCATTAGCCAATATATCTGCTCAAGGTAATCAGCATGATGATATGGTTGAAGTTATTCAAAAATTTGAACTCGATAGTTTTGGATATGGAGATACAAAAGAAAAATTAGCTAAGCAAGTGAAAAAACTAGCACCTATTGCTAATAATTCTTTATCACAAGCATCTTTAAGTGCTAGTGACATAGTAATAGATACAATTGGTTCAAGAATCGATACTGTACGTGGTATGTCGGCTGGTGATGATACTCTTGATAAATCCATTTGGGGTAAAGTGATGAGTTCTACTGCAACACAAGATCAATTAGATATGTATAATGGTTATGAATTGTCGTCCAATGGTCTATCTTTCGGTTTGGATAAAATAATTAAAGACAATACAATTATCGGTGCTTCTCTTGGATATCTTGCAACAGATGTAACACAATCCAACCCAGGTAACAATGATCAATCAGATGTAAAAAGCGTGCAAGCTTCTATATATGGATCACATGTATTTGGAGAATATTCAGTAGAAGGTCAATTGGGATATGCTATGCATAGTACAACTGGTCATAGAGAGACAGCTATCGATAGAACGGCTAACTATGATATTGACGCAAAACAAATTCAATTGAATGTTACAGGAGCATACAATTATAATTATAATGATATCAAAATTACCCCATCTGCTTCATTGAACTATTCAATGTTTAATCAAGATGCTTATACTGAAACAGGTGCTGGAGCCTTAAACTTATCTGTAGAGTCAGAGAGTTTAACAAGAGGTTCATTTGGTATTGGAACAAAGATAGAAAAAGACATAACAATATCTAAAGGAACTTATACACCACAACTTAGGGTAGGTATAGATAAATACTTTGGTGACAACGGAGTTGCAACGGTTTCAAAATTTGAGCAAGGAGCTTCATTTACAACTGAGTCTCCAGATATGATGTCAATAATGTATACTGTAGGTGCTGGTATAAAAACAAAAGTAACTGATACTGTTTCCATATCACTTGATACTAATTTTAAACAAAGTGATACATCTTATAGCAATATGGATTTACAATTATCTACAGAAATAAAATTTTAAAAACTAAATTAAAGAGTCATTCTAGGCTCTTTGATAATCCTATGAGTCAAATTATTATATTTATTTTCTTATTAGTATTTTCAGGGTGTGCAACAAAGCGTGCACACCAAAGTAATGCACAAATGATAAAGATGCTAAAGAAAAAATCTTGGCATTGTAATATATCATCAACAACAAAATTTGATTTAAATTATTGTATTCCTAATGATTTAACTTCATCAAAAGTTTTCAATATTTTTATAGAAGGAGATGGGTTTTCGTGGGTTACAAAATCTGAACCATCTTTGAACCCTACTCCTAAAAATCATGTTGCTTTAGATATAGCACTTAATCAATCAATCAAAAATAAGATATATATTTCTCGTCCGTGCCAAAATGTATTTGATAAAAACTTTAGAAACTGTGATGTTAATTATTGGACTAACAAAAGACTTTCTAATGATGTAATATTTAGTCTAAATGAATTTTTAGATTTTGCAAAAAAGAAATATCATATTCAAAAATTTCATCTCATTGGTTATTCTGGAGGAGGTGTTACTTCATTGTTATTAGCTGCCAATAGAAATGATGTTAAACTTGTTGTGACTATAGCATCTAACATTGATACAGATGCTTGGACAACATATCACAAGATATCAACACTAGATGTTATAAATCCAGCTAATCTTTCAGAAAAATTGTCAAAGATAAAGCAAATACATTATGTGGGGCAGAATGACCAAAATATACCACTATCGATTTTTCAAAGCTATTTACATAAATTTCAGGAAACTTATAATATCAAAGTGATTTCTATAGAGAACAATACTCATTCATGTTGTTGGGATAAACTTTTGCTTAATGAGTTAGAAACTCCGTAAAACTTCAACCACTATGCACTAAAAGTGAATATGTTATTGTGAATACTATATGGGTAAAATAAAGCCTGATATGTCAAAAATTGGCAGAGTTTTGGCAGAGTTAAAAATTGGATAGTGTTTAAGTTTCGTGTTTTGGGAGTTTAAAGTGGCGGACAGTGAGAGATTCGAACTCTCGGTAGGATTACTCCTACGCATCCTTAGCAGGGATGTGGTTTCAGCCAGCTCACCCAACTGTCCAATTGAGAGATGAGATTATACACAAGCTATTATAATAAATTGCTTAAAATTTTTTGTGTAATCTCTTTTGGATTTTTTGCTTGGTATATTGGTCTTCCTACGACGATAAAATCTACCAACTCTTTTTTAGCAAGTGATATATCAGCAACTCTTTTTTGATCGCTTGCATCTTCTCCAAATGGTCTTATTCCTGGGGTTAGGGTTAAGAATGTATGGTTTGTATGAGTTTTAATTAAAGAGCTTTCATAAGCTGAACAGACTACTCCGTTTATGCCGCTACTGTAAGCATCTTTAGCAAATTGTAGAGCTTTTTCTTCTATTGATTTTTCGTAAATATATTTAAAGCTTTTATCATTAAAACTAGTAAGAGCGGTGACTGCTAAGACTATTGGAGGATTTTTTGTCTCTTTTAACCTTTTCATCACAGCTTTCATTGCTTCAATTCCACTAGATGCATGGATGTTAAACATATCAATATCAAGCTTTGCTATCTCTAGGGATGCATCTGCCATTGTATTTGGTATATCATAGAGTTTTAAATCTAGAAATATTTTAAAGTTTGGATTGATCGATTTTATCTCTTGGAGGATTTTTTTGCCATCTCTTATATAGCTTCTAAAACCTACTTTTAGCCATATGTCAAATTCTTTAAGTTCACTAACAAGTGCTATGTTTTGTTCATATGTTGGTAAATCTAATGCAACACAGAGTTTCATTTGGACTTTTTCACCGCATCTAGTACGCCGTTTATAAATTTTGGAGCAGTGTCGCTTGCTAAAGATTTGCAAAGTTCTATTGATTCATTGATTATGACTGCTTCATCTAAGTCAGTTTTTAGTATCTCATAAGCCCCAAGCCTTAAAATAGCTCTCTCTATATGTCCTATACCATCTACTTTGTACTCTTTTAGGTGTCTGTTTAACTCTTCATCTATTGATGTCAGATTTTCTATGACACCTTTATATAGTGAGTTTGCAAACTCTTTTTGTTTGTTTCTTATCTTTTTATCTTCAAGGATTTCATCCATAAATTTTTCTATGTTTTCATTTCCAATATCTTTTGCATAGAGAAGAGTTATGACACTCTCTCTTGATTGATGTCTTGTTGCCATTTGTGTTACTAAATGTTTTTATAAAGACTTAGCATCTCTATAAGTCCCGTCATCGCTTCAAAACCTTTGTTCCCTACTTTGCTTCCAGCTCTCTCTATCGCTTGTTCTATGGTATCTGTGGTAAGAACTCCAAATGATGCAGGTTTGCCATATTTTAGTGTAACTGTGGCTATTCCTTTTGTAGCTTCTGCTGAAACATAGTCAAAGTGAGGTGTACTTCCTCTGATGACTGCTCCTACACAGCAAACACCGTCATATTTTCCAGATGCAAGTAGTCTATCTAATGCAAAAGGGATTTCAAATGCTCCTGGAACCAAAATAAGATCTAAGTTTTTTTCGTCTCCTCCGTGTCTTATAAATGCATCTTTTGCACCCTCTACTAATCTATCTGTTATGATATGGTTAAATCTTCCGTTAATGATTGCTACTTTTTCATCACCTTTTAGTGATAAAAATCCTTCAATTATATTCATATATTTTCCTATTTGTTTTTGTGATATTATCCAATTTCGCCTAAAGTTAGCAGTGCATCCTTATAAATTGGTTCATCGATAAACCCATAATTCTCATGCATAAATCCTGTAATTCCCTCTTTTTTCATCTTTTCAAAGAGTTCTTTTATCTCCAAAGCTCTATTTTTTGCTTCATCATCGCTTGAAAATATCTCATTTGCTATGGTTACTTGTTTTGGACCTAAACAACTTTTAGAACTATATCCCATACTTTTTTCAAGTTCACACCATTTTCTAAATCCATCTAAATCTTCATAATCCTGATAAGTAAACCCGACAGGATGCATCTGGGTACTTTTTGAATCAATCAAAAAACGACTCAATATATAGCCAATTGTGGGATTGTCATGTTTGAGTAAGCTTTGGGGCAATTCCATAGAATTTAGCATATCCATGATTCCTAAAGAGCAACACCCTACTCTATTGTCCACATTTAATGCTGTTAGGTTTTGGAGGGCTTCTTTTGTCTCTATGGAGAGGTGAAGTTTTATATCTTTATCAAGAATATTTAAAACTTTTTCTACATCGCTTCTTTCTTTTATCTTTGCAACTCTTATGACATCAGGCTTGATTTGGTTTAAAAACTCAATCTCTTGGAGTCCACCTTCATCGATAGGATTAACTCTAACTAAGATTTTTGAAGTAGAGCTTTTTAGATGTGAGATAAATACAGATGTAAGAAGCAGGGCTCTTTTTTTCATCTGTGGTGCAACTCCATCTTCGAGATTTATTACAATAACATCAGCCTCTTGTTTGTCGATATTATTTAAATGATTTAGTTTTAAAGGGTTTAGCATCATGTAAGAGCGAGGGTTTTTTATATCAGCTACTACTCTATCATGTGTTGTGATTAAGCCTAATAGCCACTCATCATCCATTTCTTCAAAAATTGAAATATCTTCAAAAATCATTTTCTTGCCTTCATGTTATTATGTTACAATTATATCATAGATTAAGGGAAAAAATGGAAAAAATATTCACATGTATTGATAATTATTTAGCGGACTTAGAACAAGATATTATGAAAATTGTAAATGATCAAAAAATTCCTTTGATGGAAAAAAATAGGCTTATGGAGCCAATAGCTGATCAGAAAAAAGTTTTAGTCTATACTAAAGCATCACTAGAGAATATAAAAAACAAAAAGTATGAAGCCAAATGTGGAATGAGTCAATAAAATTAAATTAAAAGGTCGAAAATGAACAATAAAGCACTACTTCACGAGATGTTTACACTTCAACAAAAACTAAATGATGAAACAAATGGCTTAGATTGGGAAAAAGGATACAATAAACACGATCGCATTATCAACTGGAGAAGATGCATCTATATGGAGTCAGCAGAGCTAATTGATAGTTTTAATTGGAAACATTGGAAAGATATAAATATAGCTCCTGATTGGGAAAATATTACAATAGAGCTTGTTGATATTTGGCATTTTATTATGAGTCTTGGATTGGAACATTACAAGAATAAAAATTTAGGTGATATTGATACGATTGTAAATTATGTTACAGATACAAAATATTTTAATGAATTTTGCATAGATATTAGAGAACCAGATAATGATGATGCTTTGGTAATTGTAAGCACAATCGAACATCTCATTAAACACTCAATAGATGGAGAGTGTTTTTATAAAATTGTTGATGATTTTATGGTTATCGCTCTTCAATGTGGATTGAATATAGAAGTTCTTTATAAATTTTATATAGGTAAAAATATTCTTAATAGTTTTCGCCAAAACAATGGATATAAAGAAGGTACTTATAAAAAAATATGGAATGGCATAGAAGACAATGTAGTCTTATCAAAAATTTTAGAAAATGATGCTTTGAGTGCTAATGAACTCTACAAAGTCTTAGAAAAAGAGTACAATGCATGATAAAAACAGGGCTTATTAAAAAGAGTATTACAGATTTTTTTTCTCCTAAACTTTTAAGCATCTCTGTTGTCCCTTTTTTTGTAACATTTGTCCTTCTTTTGTCTGCTTATTTTGGTTTTGGAGCTGATTTTATTGACTCTTTTAAAACAAGTATGGATGCAGGAGTTGTACCATTTTTAGATCCTCAAAAATATCCAACTATAACTTATATACTTACTATTGGTGTTTTTAAATGGTTCTTTTTTATCTTTTTTTATCTTGTTTTTGCACTTTTATTAATCTTACTTTCAGTCATCGTAGCTACTATTGTTATAGGATTTTTTACTCCTTTGATTGTTAGGGTTATCCAAAAGAGACACTACAAAGAGTTTGTGATTGACAATAGTGATTTTACTTTGGGCTTTACAATCTTTCATTTTATAAAGACTTTTATTGTTTTTATGTTTCTTTTTTTAATTGCATTGCCATTTTTGTTTGTACCAGCTGTCAATTTTATCGCTATTAATATACCTTTTTACTATCTGTTTCATAACTTTTTGGTTTTAGATGTAGGCTCAAACATAAATTCAAAAGAGGAGTTTAAATCTTTGATAAAAGAGCATAAACTCTTGTTTAGAAGTACAACTTTAACTCTATATAGCTTTTCTTTGATCCCTTTGATGGGGATACTTTTTCAAGTGCTTTTTGTGATTATTTTGTCACACCAGTTTTTTACAAAGAGTATTGAAGCAAGAAGATGAAATATCTACTTATTATCTTTTTATTTATCTGCCAATTGGATGCACTCGATTTTAAACAAAAACTCATACTAAAAACTGTTAAAAATGTAGCTTCACACTACCCTGATAAAAATGGTCGTACTTTTGAATATACAGCTATGGCAATTTGTATGACTGAGACAAGTGGTGGAAAACTAAACTTTGGAGATAAACAACTTTTAAAAAAAGGGATTAAAAAAGCTTCATATGGGATTATGCAAGTTCGTTTAGGTACAGCTAGATTTGTTGCAAAAAAGTTTAACTTAAAAGATGTAGCGAAAATGAGTGATTTAGAACTTATCAAAAAGATGATGCACAATAATCTTTTTAATGCAAAAATTGGAGTTTTATATATAGTCTGGTGTTCAAACAACTCTAAAAGTTATTTTGAAACAGTAAGTAGATACAACGGGGGCAAGGTAAATTACCCCTATTATAATAAAGTACAAAAAAACTTAAAGTTGATTAAAAAACATAAACTCTAATGTACAAAAGTACCTTTCACTTCAAGAAGAAGTAAGTTTTGACACATTGCAATGTACTCAGTAATTTCAGTCTCAATTTCTGGAGTTGGATATATATTTAAGACTAATTGATTTCCAAATATTTTGTAAACCATCGCTTTAACATCAACTGTGAAAGAGCTATTATTTGCACCATCAAGATGAAATCTAAGTTTAAAAGATTTAGTTTGTAAACCTTTTGCTTGAAGTTCTTCAATCTTTGCAAGTTGTGTGGTAAGTAAAATTGAATTTTTTGAGATATCAGCTATAAGACCTTCGATATAAAGTTCATTTTCACACTCTAAAATGGCTTGTATAGGACGATGTGGAGCAACTCTGATATTTTTTCTATGTACTGGTGAGTTATCTAGAAACTTCATATTATCGAGTGTTATCATTCCATTATTAAAATTAATTTTAATAATATCAGCTCTCATAATGTCTGGTATCATTGCATGTTCAATATAAACATACTCTTGTTTCTTTAAAAAAGGAAGATACTCTTGGTTTGCATTAACTTTAAGTGAACCCTCTGAATAATCTACAACTTTGACTTTGCTCATTAAAGGGGCTTCTTTATAAAATCCATAAAGGTTAAGATTTGGCTCTTGAGTATAAATAGATTGTATATTATCAGAGTCACTACAGTGGCTAAACTCAAAAAATTTAGTTCCATAATAGACATCAATATTTTTAGAGACTTTAGATTTCATAAAAAATGTATGAACTCTCTCAATCAGAGAATTTTTATCATCACTTGAATCATAAGCAGTGATACCGACATTATGTATATTGATACCAAATTTAATTTTCACACTCATAAGCATATTTTTTATTGTCATAACTACATTATGTATTTTGCTCTCATGTAAAAAAATTATAAAATGATTCCCTCCCTCATTGGTTATTGAAGTGTAGCCCAAAAAAGCATACATAAAACTTATGATTTCTTTAAATTTATCTGCTTCATTAGGGATGAATTTTAACTCAAATTTTATTGCACATAAGTGTGAATTATAATTTTTTGATCTCTCTATTTGAGACTCTATATAGGCGTGGTTCATATAATTTGCTATTAGTAAACTGTTATTTGTCATAAATACTCTTTATATTTTTTTACTTCTTAGGTATAATCATCGTCATTTTCATAAAAAGGTTTAATTATGGTAGATATGAAAGAGGATTTTTTTAAAGATTTACAAGAGATTTATCAGATAATCAAAAATAATCAAAAAGAGATAAGTAGTTATTATGATATTTTAAGTGAAAATCCAGATTTAAAAAAAAAGAGATTTATAAATGAGTTTTTAAAAGAGTTAGAGTTAGAAATAGATAAAGAGAATCAAATGGCAGTGGTTTCAAGGCTTGTATCTCTTCGTGATGACACACTCACACAATCTCTTCAAAAAGCTAATTTTAATGAAGAAGAGATAATAAAAAAGAAAGAACAAGCCTATCTTTGGGTAGCTAAGTTTCATCTAAAAGTACACCAAAATTTAGTTAATGAGATAGAAAAAAAAGAGCTTTTATCTCCATTTTATAGAACAATTTTTAGAGGAGTTCACGAAGTAGGAGTTACATTTAGTTTGTGGCAATCAAGTTGGACGGCACAAATCATAAATGGAGTAAATAGAGAGCTTTATAGAGACTTTAATGGTGATGAAGAGAAAATCTTTCAGATGCTAAATGAAAAAGAGCTTCACGACATAGGGCATGATGGCGGAAAAGGAGATCGCTCTTATTCGGTACTTGTTAAGCAAGAAGATGGAAGTTTTAAATCCCTACCTTATAGCACGGCATTTGAAAATGAAGTGAAAGAGTCCGTAAAAGCACTTAAAAATTTTAAAAACACTCTATCAAAACTAGAAGATAAAATCTTTAACCAAAAAGAGGAGCATTTAGGTTATCTACAAGCTATTATAGAGGCCTTGAGTGAGCAAGATACCTCAAAACTTATCCCAAAATGGGCAGATGTAGATAGAAAATGGATGAAAATAACTGTTCCTTTACAGATAGGACATCCGTTAGAATATTATGAAGACCACTATAAAAAGGCGGTAGCATTAGAGTGGGATCTTAGAATTATAAACCCACAAAGCCATTCAGGAGATGTTAAAGAGAGTGTAAAATCTATGTATAAAGAGATATTTGAGCAAATTAATTCAGACAAACATAGAAAAATTTATGAAAGATCATTGGCAAATACAGACAGAGTACAGCTATATCTTGGTCGTCCAGCTCTTTATTATGGAGCTGAGTTTTGTGGATTGTTTTCAGCCCAAGTTGTGCCAAATGATGAAGTGGTAACAAAAGAGGAAGGTAAAAAAATATTTGCATTTGCAGATAATGTACTTGAATCTTCAAGAGCTAAACCATTTATGAAAATACAAAAAGAGATATTTAGCGAAGAGTTTTTAAATAAAAATAGAGAAGTTTTATTTAACAAGCCAAATATCTGGCATGATGTTTACAATATCTCAACAATAGGTCACGAATATGGACATATTTTGTGGCTTGATGAAGATACAGAAACTATAATGAATAAAAATGGAAACTTCAAAAATATAGAGGAGTTCAAAGCAACAACAGGTGGTTTAGTAGCATTTTTCTTAAAAGAGAAAGAGAATCTAAAATACCAGATACTTAGTGATGTTGTTAAAAGAGCGATAGGACTCATTGCTTGGAGAGAGACTGGAGAAGTTGAACCATACTATTGTGAGGGATTGATACATCTTAGTGGACTTTTTGAATCAAGAGTTTTAAAGTTTAAAAACAGGCTAGAGATTGATATGAGTGAGGATGCATATGAGAGGATAAAAGCTTGGTATCTACAAACTTATAAAGAGTTGGCTCTTCACTATCTAAATAAAAAAGATGCATCAGAATTTCTCTATAAATATACTAAAAAAGATGGTAAATATTTTATGCCAATAGATGATGGAGTGAAATATTTTGTAAATTATTATTGGAATTTACATAAAGATATGGGGCAAATTGTAGATGAAAATGGTGAAAAAGAGAGTTGGTTAGAGAGTATGGTATAATTAAGATAAAAATCTCAAATGGAGAATAGAATATGACAAGAGAAGTACAGCAAACAGCAAAAGGTGTAAAAATATCATTTACAGGGGATGTTCAAAAACAAAATATCGTGAAAATGGTAGAAAATTGTGCAACAGGTCAGTGTGAATGTATGAGTGATGATACAAAGGCAAAGGTTAAAGATATGCAAGTTAGTGGAACCGATGGTGTAGTTGAATTGGAAATTAGCGGAGATATAGAAAAATCTGAAATTGAAGAAGCACTTGCAAAATCAAAGATATTAAACAAGGATGTATAATGGAAGCTAAAATATTTTTTGGTGATATCGAAACTACAAAGACAAAAGTTGGTGAAATTGTAAACCCTTATACAAAAGAGGTTGTTGCAACATTTCCTATTTGTGATGCAAGTGATGCCAATGAAGCTTTGAAAATTGCAGAAAAATCTTTTAAAGAAAATCGACAAATTCCATTAAGTCAAAGGATCTTGTGGATAGAAGATGTGATAGAAAGCTTAAGAAAAAATAGAGAAGATATAGCAAAAACTATAACTGATGAAGTTGCAAAACCTATAAAATTTGCAAGAATTGAAGTAGATAGATGCATAGAAACTTTGAGACTTAGTGTCTCAGCTGCGATTGAGCAAGGAGGGGAGACTTTTAGTTCAGATGCGATGCCAAGTGGAAGAAAAACTATAAGTTATTTTACAAGAGTTCCCATCGGTGTAGCAACACTTATAACTCCTTTTAACTTTCCGTTAAATCTCATAGCTCACAAATTAGCTCCAGCACTCCTCACTGGAAATAGTATAGTTTTAAAACCAACTCCAGAAGCTCCTCTAACGGCTTATAAATTTGCTAAACTTTTTATACAAAGCAAACATAGAAGTCCAAATGCACTAAGTTTGGTTTATGGAGATGCAGAGGTTGGTTCGACCCTTGTAAAAAGCTCCATTCCAAGAGCTGTTAGTTTTACAGGAAGTGTCCCTGTTGGCGAAATCATAACAAGACAAGCTGGAATTAAAAAAGTATCACTAGAACTTGGAGGAAATGCGGCTACTTATATAGATAATAGTGCAAATCTTTTAAGTGTTGCAAAAAAATGTGTTGTTGGTGCATTTGCAAATTCAGGACAAGTTTGCATCTCACTTCAAAGGATTTATGCCCACAAAGATATAGCTGATGAATTTGCACAGATTTTAGCTGATGAAGCAAAAGCATTGATTATTGGAAATCCCTATGATGATGATACTTTTATGGGACCGCTTATAGATGATGAGTCAGCACAAAGAGCCCAAAATTGGGTTCAAAGTGCTATTGCAGAAGGGGCAGTTGCACTCAGTGGTGGAGAGAGTGATGGGAAAATATTTCCTCCAACTGTTATGAGTAAAGTTACAGATGAGATGCAAATTGTGTGTGAAGAGGTATTTGCACCGATTGTAAGTGTTGTAAAGGTAGAAGATTTTGATGTTGCACTTAGCAAAATTAACAACTCTCCTTATGGACTTCAATACTCTATATTTACAAATGATTTATCTCTTGCTAAAAGAGCGATAGAAGAGTTTGATTGTGGCGGTGTTGTGATAAACGATATACCAACAATCAGATTTGATATACAGCCTTATGGTGGAAACAAGCTAAGTGGCATCGGAAAAGAGGGACCAAAATATGCTTTGGAAGAGTTTACTGAAATAAAATCAATTGTAATTTGTTAGGAGAGTTTATATGTTAGACGTAGAAATAAAAGCACCAGAGTTTTGTTTGCCAAATCAAGATGAAACAGAGATTTGTTTAAGAGATTTGAGTGGAAAATGGGTAATTCTCTATTTTTACCCAAAAGATAATACTCCAGGATGCACAACACAAGCTTGTGGATTTACAGAGGCTTTAGCAGTATTTGAAGAGTTAGATGCGGTGATTTTAGGAGTTAGTCCTGATAGCCCTAAAAAACATAGAAACTTTATAGAAAAGAAGAAGTTAAAGATAACTCTTTTAGCTGATGAGGATAAAGAGCTTTGCCAGATTTACGATGTTTGGAAATTAAAAAAGTTTATGGGAAGAGAATATATGGGAGTAGTAAGAACTACATATATTATCTCTCCCGATGGAAAAATTGTAGCAGGGTGGGATAAAGTGAAGGTAAAAGGGCATGTTGAGGCTGTAAAAGAGAAATTAGAAGAGTTGCAAAGTTAGATGCTAGTTCATATCTGCTGTTCGGTGGATAGTCATTTCTTTTTACAAAAGCTTCAAAATGCATATCCAGATGAAAGACTTATAAGTTTTTTTTATAATCCAAATATACATCCTTATAGTGAGTATCAACTCCGCCTTTTAGATGTGAAGAGAAGTTGTAAAATGCTTAATATTGAGTTGATTGAAGGAGAGTATAACTATGAAGGTTGGATTAATGCTGTAAGAGGGTTTGAAAATGAACCAGAAAAAGGTGCAAGATGTGATATCTGTTTTGATAATCGTCTCCAAATTACGGCAAAAGAGGCAGTAAAACTTGGTGAAACTTCTATAACAACTACTCTTTTGACAAGTCCCAAAAAATCAATAGAACAACTTAAAGCTGTTGGTGAAAATATAAAACATTCATACGGTGTAGATTTTGTAGCACCTGATTTTAGAAAAGGTGGAGGGACTCAAGAACAGTTTGCTTTGGCTAAAAAAGATATGCTTTATCATCAAGATTACTGTGGATGCATTTATGCTTTGACTCGGCAAAGAGAGGGGCAAAGAAGAGTGGCTGATGAGCTTTTTTCGCCAATATCAAAACAGATTCAACCAGAATCAATTGAAGAGAAGATAGAGCTTTACAAAAAGAGAATAGAGCTAGAAGAAAAAGGCGAAAAATATAAGATAATTCGAGATAGTTTTTTGAACTATAGACTTTTTATGGCTTATGTTAAGTGTGAAAATGAAGTTTTACCATCTTATTTTCTTAATTATTCTATCTTGAAAAGAAAATTTCAAAAAATAAAAATAGAGTATAAAATTAAAGATATTTATTTTGCTAATAGAGAGAGTATAAAGTTTATAACTCTTAGTACATTTAACAAACTATTAAAATCAACTTATCATAACATTCAAGATATTATAGATTTTCCACCTACATTTGAAGAAGAAATACTCCTAAGAAATAAAATAGTTTATAATAATTATACATTTTCACCGATTATTGTACTTAAAGATATTAAAGTAAATTCAAAGTACAAACTCTTTCTCAATGCCCTAACCTACGAAGATACAAGAGAGTCTTTAGTAACTTTTGGCTAAGATTAGCACACTAATAAATCATTGGAGTTAGCTCACATGTTAGATGTAGTAGAGATACAAAAAATTATACCTCACAGATTTCCTTTTTTACTTGTAGATAGGGTTATAGATATCAAAGCTGGGGAGTCAATTACCGCTTATAAAAATGTTTCAATAAGTGAAAATGTTTTTCAAGGTCATTTTCCAGGACATCCTATCTATCCAGGGGTTATGATTATAGAAGGCTTAGCCCAAGCTGGTGGAATTTTGGCATTTAAAAGTATGGATGAAGAGGAACAAGAAGAATCTTCTGAAAAAGTAGTCTATTTTATGAGTATTGACAAGTGCAAATTTAGAGCACCTGTAAAACCAGGCGACAGACTTGAATATAAAGTAACAGTCATAAAACAAAAAGGTGCTATTTGGGTTCTTAAAGGCGAAGCATCTGTAGATGGAAAACTAGCTACAGAAGCTGAATTAAAAGCAATGATTGTGGATAAATGATGAGCAATATCCATCCAACAGCAATTATTGAAGATGGTGCAAAGATTAGTTCAGATGCAATTATTGGTGCTTATACTTTTATCTCAAAAGATGCAAAAATTGCTGAAGGCGTAAAGATATGCCAAGGTGCTCAAATTCACGGTAATACTGATATTGGAAAAGAGACAGTGGTTTTTCAAAATGCTGCTATTGGTTCTATTCCTCAGGATTTAAAATTTCGTGGAGGAGATGTTAAACTTATTATTGGAAAAAATAATACAATCAGAGAATTTGCATTTTTTAATCCAGGAACTGAAGATGACAGGGGTGAAACTATTATAGGTGATAATAATCTTTTTATGGCATATACTCATGTAGCACACGATTGTATTATAGGTGATAACAATATCTTTGCAAATAATGTAGCACTTGCAGGACATGCAGTTATTGGAAGTCATGTAGTTATCGGTGGGCATACACCAGTTCATCAATTTGTACATATTGGTGATTATGCGATGATTGGAGGAGCTAGTGCTGTTACTCAGGATATTCCCCCATTTTGTTTAGCAGAGGGAAATCGAGCTGTTGTTAAGAGTTTAAATTTGGTAGGTATTAGGAGAAAGTTTGAAAAAATCGATACAGAAGCATTGATTAGTGCATATAAAATACTTTTTAGATCTAGTGAAGGAATAAAAAATAGTGCCAAGAGTTTGATAGCTGATAGTGATAATGAAAAAGTTAAGCAGTTGTGCGAGTTTATAATGACGACAAAAAGAGGAGTACCGTATGAGAGGAAGTAGAAATGCCAAGAAAATGTAGTTTCTGTAAAGCAAAAGAGAGCGTAGATAATAGGCTTTTAGCTGGAGAAAAAATTTATATATGTGAAAATTGTGTAATTTCAGCATATAAAATATTTTTTGGAGATGAGGAGCAGGAGGGTGAACAAATTGACCTTGATATGAACTTGTTTACACCAAAAGAGTTAAAGAAAGTTTTAGATGATTTTGTTATTGGTCAAGATGATGCTAAAAAAGTTTTTGCAGTAGGTGTTTATAACCACTACAAAAGAATTTTTAAACAACATATGGTTAAAGATGATACTGAGATACAAAAATCAAATATTCTTCTCATAGGACCAACTGGAAGCGGAAAAACTTTGATGGCACAAACTCTGGCTAAATTTTTAGATGTACCAATTGCTATCACAGATGCAACAAGTTTAACTGAAGCTGGTTATGTTGGAGAAGATGTGGAAAATATTCTCACTAGACTCCTTCAAGTTGCAGATAATGATGTTGAAAAAGCTCAAAGAGGTATAGTTTTTGTAGATGAAATTGACAAGATAGCAAGAATGGGTGAAAATCGTTCGATTACTAGAGATGTTTCAGGTGAAGGCGTACAGCAGGCACTTTTGAAAATCATTGAAGGGTCGATGGTAAATATTTCGCCAAAAGGTGGGAGAAAGCATCCAAATCAAGAGTTTTCACAAATTGATACTTCAAATATTCTTTTTATCTGCGGTGGTGCATTTGATGGGATGAGTGATATAATCAAAAAGAGACTTGGTAGCAATGTTCTAGGATTTAATCAGGAAAAAAGAGGAAAAGATGAAGAGGAAGGGCTTTTAGAATTTGTAGAGCCTGATGATCTTGTATCTTATGGATTGATTCCTGAGCTTATAGGGCGGCTTCATTCAGTTACAACACTTCAGCAAATTAGCAAAGAAGATATGGTTAAAATTTTAACTGAACCTAAAAACTCGATTGTTAAACAGTATCAAAAACTTTTTGCAATTGACGATGTAGTGTTAAATTTTGAGGATGAAGCTTTGCTTGAAATTGCAGCATTGGCACTAAAGAGAAAAACAGGTGCGAGAGGACTTAGAACGATTATGGAAGAGGTTATGATAGATGTTATGTATGAGCTTCCTGAACTTGCTGGTTATGAAGTTTTAATAACAGAAAATGTTATTAAAAAGACAGCAAAGCCTATTTATATTAAGCCTGCTAAAAAGAGTGCATAATGTTTTTTAGTAAGCTCCTTGGCATGTTTTCAAATGATTTGAGTATTGATTTAGGGACTGCAAATACTATTGTTATAGTA
Source organism: Campylobacterales bacterium (assembly GCA_027066435.1). Taxonomy (GTDB): domain Bacteria; phylum Campylobacterota; class Campylobacteria; order Campylobacterales; family QNZT01; genus SZUA-1433. Next base: position 20,854 of record JAMONX010000044.1, on the reverse strand, counting down.
AAGGGGAGAGGTATTGTTATAAATGAACCTTCTGTGGTTGCTGTGCAAGTAAGTAGTTCAGGTAAAAGAAGACTTCTTGCCGTTGGAAAAGAGGCTAAAGATATGGTAGGGAAAACTCCTGAAAATATTGAGGCAATTAGACCTCTTAAAGAGGGTGTTATAGCAGATTTTGAAACTACTGAAAAGATGATTAAATATTTTATACAAAAATCACACTCAAGAAATAGTTTTATAAGACCTAGAATTATTATATGTGTTCCATACGGCTTAACTCAAGTTGAGAGAAAAGCAGTAAAAACATCAGCAATGAATGCAGGAGCAAGAGATGTGATACTTGTCGAAGAGCCAAAAGCAGCTGCAATTGGTGCGGGACTTCCTATACATGACCCAAGAGGAAACATGGTCATAGATATAGGGGGCGGAACAACTGAAATTGGAGTAATTTCTCTTGGCGGACTTGTAAAAAGTAAGTCAATTAGAGTTGGTGGAGATAAATTTGACCAAGCTATAGTTGAGTATGTAAAAAAGAAATTTAATCTACTCATCGGAGATCGCACAGGAGAAGAGATAAAGATAGAGATTGCTACTGCAATTGCCCCTGAAAAAGAGATGAAGATGCAAATTAAAGGTCGTGATCAAATTACAGGATTGTTAAAAAGAATTGAAATTACAAGCAAAGATGTTAGGGATGCTATCAGTGAACCACTTAAAGAGATAGGTGAAGCAGTAAAGCAAGTTTTAGAAGTAGTACCGCCAGATTTGGCAGGGGATATTGTAGAAAATGGTATAGTTTTAACAGGTGGAGGAGCTTTAGTTAGAGGTCTTGATAGTTATCTTAGCAAACTTATAAAACTTCCTGTATATATATCAGAAGAGCCTCTTCTTGCCGTTGCAAAAGGAACAGGGAGAATGCTCGAAGAGATAGAGCTTTTACAACAAATTCAAGCAAATGATTAAAAGAAAGTTCATCTTTGGACTTACTTTTTTTGTATTAATTGTTTTTTCACTTAACTATTCAAACTATTTAAAAAGTCAAGTTCTTCAATTTTCAAATGAAATAAGAGTTTTTTTTATTGAGCAAAGTTATAGAGTAAATAGTAGTATACAAAGACATTTTAGACAAAAACAACAGATTAAATTATTACAAAAACAGGTAGAAATATTAAAACCTACGGCTGAACTTTCTGCACTTTTTGCAGCAAAACTAAATCAACTTTTGGATGAATCAAATCTTACAGCTTATAATCCAAAGCTTCATCTATCAAGGGTAATTGCTTATGAAAAACTAGATAACCCTTTTAAAATGTGGCTTGAGTTTCCCTCATATGAAAAAAATGCCAGTTATGGTTTAATTCATAAAGATTTTACAGCAGGTATTGTCTATCCAAAATTTGATAAGCCTTTGGCTCATTTGCAACTTGATAAAAAAGTTATTTTTTCTGTTTTGATAGGGAAAGATGAACACCTTGGTGTGATATATGGAAATGAAAAAAATTTACTAATAAAATATATTCCCTCCCTTGTAGATATCAATATAGGTGATGAAGTGGTTACCAGCGGAGCTGATAGACTTTTTTATGAAGGTATAAAAGTTGGAAAGGTGGTTGACATAAAAGTGAAAAATATTTATAAAATAGCTGTAGTAGAACCTTATATGAAAGTAAAAAAACCAAATTTTCTTTATGTTGTAGATTTAGGAAAGCCTACTTTGTAAACAACTATTTGATATACTATAAAAGAATTATACAAGGATTTTTATGCCAAAAAGAGAAGATATTAAAAACATCTTATTGATAGGTTCAGGACCTATTGTTATCGGACAAGCTTGTGAGTTTGACTATTCAGGAACTCAAGCTGCAAAAACATTAAAAGAGCTTGGCTATCGTGTCATTTTAATAAATTCTAATCCAGCAACAATTATGACTGATCCAGAATTTGCTCATCGTACATATATAGAACCGATAAATGAAGAGGTGATAAAGAGAATTATTAAAAAAGAAAAAATAGATGCAGTTTTACCAACTATGGGTGGACAAACTGCTCTAAATGTTGCTATGAGTATGCATAAAAAAGGCATGCTTGATGGAGTTGAGTTTTTAGGAGCTCATCCAGATGCTATTCATAAAGGAGAAGATAGACAAGCATTTAAAGAGTGTATGATAAAAATTGGCATGGATTTGCCTATTAGTAGATATGCTTACAATCTTGAAGATGCATTAATCGCTGCCAAAGAGATAGGTTTTCCTCTAATCATTAGAGCCTCTTTTACTCTAGCTGGTGGAGGAAGCGGAGTTGCTTATAACATTGATGAGTATAAAGAGTTAGCACAGCTTGGAATAGAAGCTAGTCCTATAAATGAAATTCTTATCGAAGAGTCGCTTCTTGGTTGGAAAGAGTATGAGATGGAAGTTATTCGTGATAGTGCCGATAACTGCATAATTGTCTGTGCTATCGAAAACTTTGACCCAATGGGAGTGCATACTGGAGATAGTATCACTGTTGCTCCAGCTCTTACTCTTACAGATAAAGAGTATCAGCATATGAGAAATGCTTCATTTGCGATTTTAAGAGAAATCGGTGTTGATACGGGTGGTAGTAATGTTCAGTTTGCAATCAATCCAGAAAATGGTAGAATGACTGTAATAGAGATGAATCCAAGAGTTAGTAGAAGTTCTGCACTTGCAAGTAAAGCTACAGGTTATCCTATCGCTAAAGTTGCGACACTGCTCTCAGTTGGCTACACTCTTGATGAAATTACAAATGATATCACGGGTACTCCTGCCTCTTTTGAGCCAGTAATTGATTATATTGTTACAAAAATTCCACGATTTACTTTTGAAAAATTTCCAAAATCAAATTCAACCCTTTCGACTTCAATGAAAAGTGTTGGAGAAATTATGAGTATGGGGAGAACTTTTAAAGAGTCTTTGCAAAAAGCACTCTGCTCTCTTGAAACTGATTTGATAGGTTTTAACCATATAGATGCAGACATAGAGTTTATAAAAAAAGAGCTTCGTCGTCCAAATTGTGACAGGATTTTATATATTGCTCAAGCTTTTAGAGAAGGCCTTAGTGTTGATGAAATATATGAATGTTGCAAAGTTGATAGATGGTTTTTATATCAAATAGAAGAGATTATAGAGTTTGAAAAAAGTGTTGATAACTCTATACTAAAAGATAAAGAGAATCTAAGGGTTGCAAAAAGCTATGGTTTTTCAGACAAGATGATCTCATATCTCATAGGAGTTGATGAAAATATTGTTTATAGTGCAAGAAAAGAGCATAAAATAAATTTAACATATAATGAAGTAGATACCTGTGCAGCAGAGTTTAAAGCCCTAACTCCTTATCTATATTCTACAACAGAGATAAATGAAGTAGAAAAACAAAGAGTTGTAACAAATGACAAAAAAGTGATGATAATCGGTGGCGGTCCAAATAGAATTGGACAAGGTATTGAGTTTGATTACTGCTGTGTTCATGCTTCATTTGCTTTAAGTGATATGGGTGTTCAAACTATTATGTACAATTGTAATCCTGAGACAGTTTCTACTGATTATGATACAAGTGATATATTGTATTTTGAGCCAATTGATTTTGAACATGTTAGAAATGTAATTGAGTATGAAAATCCTGATGGGGTTATTGTTCATTTTGGTGGTCAGACACCTTTGAAGCTTTCAAAAGATTTAACAAGTATGGGTGCTAAGATTATTGGTACGACTGCGGAGGTTATTGACCTTGCTGAAGATAGAGAAAAATTTTCGGCATTTATAAAGTCTATAAAATTAAAACAACCTGAAAACGATAGTGCAGTTACCAAAGAAGAGGCATTAAAAATAGCAAATATCATTAAATATCCTGTACTTGTAAGACCAAGCTATGTTTTAGGCGGGAGAGCTATGAGAATTGTTTACAATGATGGAGAACTTAGCCAATATATGGACGAAGCTGTGAGTGTTAGCCACGATTCTCCAGTTCTTATCGATAAATTTTTAGATCGAGCAATTGAGGTAGATGTAGATGCAATTTGTGACCAAAATGAAGTCTATGTTGGAGCTATAATGCAACATATCGAAGAGGCTGGAATACATAGTGGAGATAGTGCTTGTACGCTTCCTCCTATCTCATTGTCAAAAGAGATTCAAAAAGAGATAGAGTCAAAGACAAAAGATATTGCTTTAGGACTTCAAATCAAAGGACTTTTAAATATCCAGTTTGCCGTTTATCAAGATGAAGTTTATATGATAGAAGTAAACCCAAGAGCAAGCCGTACAGTACCTTTTGTGAGCAAAGCAACTGGTATTCCTATGGCAAAGGTGGCAACTCGTGTTATGTATCAGGGAAATTTAAAAGAGGCGTTAGAATTTTATGACAAGTTTAGCATAGTTTATAATGAAAATGGAATTTATAAGCCAAAAGACAGAGGACATGTCTCAGTAAAAGAAGCAGTTTTTCCATTTAAAAAGCTCTCAGGTGCAGATTTGATTTTGGGTCCAGAGATGAAATCAACTGGTGAAGTTATGGGAATTAGTGATAATTTTGCTCTATCTTTTGCAAAAAGTCAGCTTTCAAGTGATAATGCTCTTCCAATTGAAGGAACAGTTTTTGTTTCACTTAGTGATAATGATAAAGAGTTTGCCAAAGAGATTGGAGATACATTTGTATCTATTGGCTTTAACATAGTGGCAACTGACGGTACACATAATGCTTTAAAAAATGCAGGAATTGCATCTGAAAAAGTATTCAAAATTAGTGAAGGCAGACCAAACATAGAAGATAAAATTAGAAACAATAATATACAGCTTGTCATAAATACAAGTGATTCGAGTGAATCTAAAGATGATGCAAAACAGATAAGGCAAAGTGTGATAAGAGTTAATATACCTTATTTTACAACTATCGCAGCAGCTCTTGCAGCAGGTCAAGCCATAGCAGCTATTAAATCTGATGATACAGTATTAGAGCCAAAAGCACTTCAAGACTACTTAAATTGATATATTTAGCCCAAACGGATACTACCGTAGGGTTTGTATCATCTGATTCTAAATTACTTTCAGAAGCTAAATGTAGAGATATAAACCAACCATTTTTAATTTGTGTTGACTCCTATTTAAAATTAAAACAACTTACTAGAATTCCAAAGAAATATAAAAAACAGATTAGAAGAGCCAGTAAAATAAGTTTTTTATATCCAAATAAAAAAGCGATAAGAGTCGTAAAAGAGCCTCATCATGCAGAGTTTTTAAAACAATTTGATTTTTTATACTCTTCATCTGCTAATAAAAATAAAAAATCGTATGATTTTAATTATTCTTATTCTATGGCAGATATCATCATAGAAGATGAAAGAGGTCTTTATGAGGAGTCTGCTTCAAGTATCTTTAAACTTGGTAAAAAAAATATACATAAGCTAAGATAACTTTAAAAAAAACCTCTTATATCAATTAATATTTTATACCTTTGCAACTATAAGTAACAAAAAAATTAAAAAATTAAAAAATAATATAGTTAAACTACCTATAAGTAAAAAAAACTTGTATACTTTATATAACAAGTCACTTAGCAAGGAAAAATTATATGAAAAAGTTTTTTTATACAACAGTTTTAGTTGGATCTTTACTTACCCTAAATGCATCAGATAAAAATTTAGATTTTACTCAAAATCAATGGTTACAAGATTTAAAAGTTTTGGTAAGCCTAAGTGATAAAAATAGGTACATAGCTCAAGATTTAGATCAAAACAACAATAAAGTAAGGGATGATGTAGAAGAGTTTGTGTTAAGTAAGTATGAAGATAATCCATTTCAAAGAGATATGTTTTTTAAAGCTGCTATAAAAATTGAAAATATACTAAATCTTCCAGTTGACGCTTCTGTTGATAAGCGGGTAAAACTTGATAGAGAGCTTTTGGGGATTTATACTTGTCGTGACTATATACTTTATAGAAATAAAAGTGAAGATATGGAAGAAGAACTTTTAACCAAAACTCTATTTAAGGGAAAAGTATTAAATACAACACAGAGATTAAAAGTTTATATTGAACATAAAAAGATGCTTCCATTAAATTTTGATGAATTAAGCAAAGATGAGTTAAAAAGAGATAAAAAAAGTTGTTTATCTCTCTATTATACATATGAAAATCCAGATTCACAAAGTAGTAAACATCTTATAAACGATGGAAATAGCAAACTCTAAATATAAAAACTTTATACTGCAAGGATGAAAAGTATTGTAGTATATGGTGATATTCACGGTTGTCTTGATGAATTTAAAGCGCTTAGAAAAAAAGTAGATTTAAAACCCGATGATATAGAGGTCTCAGTTGGTGATTTTTTAAATAAAGGTCCATATTCGATTGAAACTTTACATTATTTGTTAAAGCAAGATATCTCTTGTATTTTAGGAAATAATGAAGTTAAAATTATAAAACTTTATAAAAGATACTTAAAAGAGGGAGAAAAATACCTCAAAACTATAAAGCCCCATGAGAGAGATACTGTTTTAAAGATTACAGAAAATGAACTTAAATATCTAAGTTCATTGCCATATTTTTTAAAATTTTCCAATCTTACAATAATCCATGCAGGTATTATGAATGATGTAAAACTTAATCAAGATTTAGATAGAAAAACCAAAAAACAGATTACACTTTTGAGATATTTAAATCTTGATTTAGAGTCAATTCCTTGGGATGATTTTGAAGGACGATATAAATTTTGGTCAGAACTCTATGAAGGAGGAGAAGGTTTTATCGTATTTGGTCATCACCCTTTTGATGAGCCAAAGATAGATAAATATTCCATCGGTATAGATACAGGTTGTGTATATGGCGGAAAATTGACCGCTGTAAAATTTAGCATTAAAGAGAGTGGAAAAGTTGATACTAAAAATTACAAACTTATATCTGTAAAAGCGAAGCAAAATTATTGGGAGTAATTTACCATATTTTCTATCGTTATATCTACACTTTTAACAAGTGAATTTATATTATAACCACCCTCAAGCAAAAAAGCGATAGGTTTATCACCTGTAAACTCTAAAATTTTTTCAACCATTTTAGACAATCCCTCATATGAAATATTTGCACTAGATATTAGTTCATCACTCATCAAATCATAACCAGCAGAAACAAGCACTATATCAAAATCAAAATCTTTTGGTAATTGTTCAAATAGAGCTAAAAACTCATCATCTTCTATATTGTCTTTATATGGGATGTTTTTTGTAAATCCTCCTCCCTTCTCATCTTCTGATCCTGTAAATGGGTAGTTGTTTCTCTCATGAAAGCTTATGAAAAATACACTCTCATCATCATAAAATATATCTTGTGTACCATTTCCATGATGCACATCAAAATCGATAATCAAAACTTTTCTATACCCTATATCTTGAGCATATCTAGCCATCATAGCTATATTGTTAAAGATACAAAAGCCCTGCCCTGTGATAACCTCTGCATGATGACCTGGTGGGCGGAGGTTTAAAAATGCTTTTTTGATTATCCCCTCTTTAAAAGCTGTGATGACATTTTTGGTACTTGTTGCAGCTTTTAGTGCCACATCATAACTTTCTGAACTTACTATCGTATCAGCACTTATGATATTTCTAATACCATTTTCATAACCATTTTCTATCCAATCTATATAGCTTATATCATGAACTGCACAAAGTTCCTCTTTATCTCCAACTCTAGTTGGTATGTGAATGAGTTCATATTTTTCTTTCACCATTTCGTCTATGGATTCTGTTCTGTGCCTATTTTCTAAATGCTCTCCCGTATCATGTAGTGAAAAATCACTATCATATAAATAACCTATCATCAATTTTCCTTTATCTTTTTTATCCACTCATTTAAGGTCTTTTCAAATCCTATTCCTTTTGATTTATAAAAACTAAGCTCTTTTGTTAGATATTTTTGCTTTATCCATCCATTATAATCATGAGGATATAGATACCCTATTGGGCTTGGGCTTTTTAGATGGTTTGGAACTTCTAGTTTATCTTCATTTTCTACATATTTTTGAACTTCATTTATCGCCATATAGGCACTATTTGATTTTGGAGAAGATGCTAAGTATATAACACATTGCGAAAGGATTATTCGACTCTCCGGATAACCTATCTTTGAGACGGCTAACATCGTACTTGTGGCAAGATTTAGTGCATTTGGGTTTGCATTTCCTATATCTTCGCTTGATAATATCACTAGTCGTCTTGCAATAAATTCAGGGCTTTCTCCACCGTCGATTAATCTTGCTAAATAATATAGGGATGAATCTATATCGCTTCCTCTTATGCTTTTTATCATAGCAGATGCAAGATTATAGTGAGTATCGTCACTACTTACACCATCTTTTAGCATTGTAGGTCGCAGGGATTTTAAATTTTTAAGAGTTATATGATTATCAACTTTAATTGAAAACTCTAGTAAATTTAAAAGTGCCCTGCTATCGCCTCCACTAGAACTGATAAGATAATTTAATGCATCTTCATTGATTGTAAAATTAACCTCTTTTTTTACCTTTTCTAGTAATCTTTTAAGCTCTAAATTTGTAAGTGATTTAAATTCAAAAAGCATAGAGCGAGAGCGAATTCCAGCTGTTAGTGAAAAGTAAGGATTTTCTGTGGATGCACCGATAATTATCGCTTCATTATTTTCCATTGGGATTAAGAGAACTTCTTGTTGAGTTTTACTTAAACGGTGGACTTCATCTATAAAGATTACTGGTTTTATAAATGTGTTTTTATGAGATGCAAATATCTTTCTAAATTGTTCTACTTTCAAACTTGTTGCATCTAGGAGATAAAAAGGGGAATCCATCTCTTTTGCAATGATTTTTGCCATAGTTGTTTTGCCAGTTCCTGGTGGACCGAAAAAAAAAGAGTGAGGGATATTTTTGTTTTTTAGAAGTTTATAAAAGGCTGAGTTTTCATCACAAAGATGAGATTGTCCTATGACATCTTCAATTCTTTGTGGTCTAAAAATCTTAGAAAAATCATTCATCGTTTTGTGATTTTTTGATTCCCTGCATAAAAGTATGTAGACTATGGTATTCAGTTTTACTAAGATACCTCATCTTTCCTGGAGGTATATCAAGACTAACTCCTCCAAACTCTACTCTTTTTAAATCCATTACTTCAGAACCATAATATCCAAAAAATCGTCTAAGCTCTCTGTTTTTGCCCTCTGATATAGATACTTTGAGTTTAGAAAAGTTACGATCATTTTTTTGAACTTTGTACCATAAAAAAGGAGCAAAATCCATAGAAACTATTTCACTTTTTTCATGAGCACCTTTTGTAGCAAATTCAGCTACTAACCCCTCTTTCATCCCAGCTTCCATAGCAGAAGTTACTTCTCCCCTAATTTTTAGATAATAGACTCTCTCAAGTCGGCTTGTCATCAAAGCAGTAGCGATAACTGGAGAATCAGTAAGCATGATAAGCCCCTCACTAGCAAAATCAAGCCTTCCAATTGGGATATAATGATGATATCTTCTCGATAAATTTTCATAAATAGTCTTTCTACCTCGGTCATCTTTTTTTGTTACTAACTCCCCTTTTAGTTTGTTATAAACGATAACTGTAAACTCGTTTTTAGGATGCATAAATCTATCATGGATATAGACTTTATCCCCCTTTTGAACTTTGGTAGCTAAGTCTGTTATAACCTTGCCTTTCATTTTTACTTTCCCCTCTTTTATGAGAGCATCTGCTTCACGGCGAGAATATTTTGAGTTGTGTGATATGTATTTGTTTAGTCTTGTGCCTTCGCTGTTTTCGTTCATTTTATTCCTGCTTCCACAAGGTCATGTATATGCAAGACCCCTTTTATATTTTTGTTTTTATCTGTTATGACAAGATGTTGTAGTTTATTTTCCTCTATGAGTCTTAGAGCGTCACTTGCTAACATATTTTCATCTGTTGTGTATTTTGGATTGCAACTTGCATAGGTTATAGAGTCTACATCCATAGAGAAGTCATCTCTCATCAAAGCTCGTCTTAAATCTCCATCGCTTAAAACCGCTTTAAGTATGCCATTTTCTGCAATCAAAACATTTCCAAGTCTTCCTTCGCTCATGGTAACTATCGCTTGTTTTAATGGTGTTTTTGGCTCCACTATGGGTAAATCTCTTTTTTTCATGATATCTTTTATCTTTATAAAAAGCATTTTCCCCAAACTTCCACCAGGATGAAAAGATGCAAAATCCTTTTTTTCAAATCCACGATAACGCATCAAGCAGATAGCCAATGCATCCCCTAAAGCCATAGTTAAAGTTGTAGAAGAGGTAGGAGCAATTCCAAGTGGACAAGCCTCTTTTTCAACAAAAATTGGTAAAAAAACATCAGCATATTTGCCAAGTGTAGAGTTTTTATCTTTTGCCATTGCAATAAGTGGTATATCAAATCTTTTGATATGTGGGAGAATTTTGATAAGCTCTTCACTCTCCCCACTATAGCTTATGGCTAAAAGTCCATCTTCTTTGCCAATCATTCCCAAATCTCCATGCATAGCTTCTGTGGGATGTAGAAAAAAACTGCTTGTTCCTGTACTTGCAAAAGTAGCTGCCATTTTAGAACCTACTAGTCCACTTTTGCCGACACCTGAGATGATAAGTTTGCCTTTTAAGTTTGCTATGAGAGAAACTGCTGTTTCTATCTCATCTCCAAGCCTAAGAGATGCAAATTCTAGCTCTTTTGCTTCAGTTTGCAAAACATCTTTGGCTATTTTAGAATAATCCATAATTGTACTACATCAAAAATATTGTAGGTACTATTGTAGGATATTTCTTCTTTTGTCTAAATATATGTTTTCTAAGAACTTGTCTTATTCCGTTTTCTATTCCTCTTTTATCTTCAAACATCTCTGGTTTTGCAGTGATTAAAAATTGATCTAAGAGGTCTTCCATCTCTTTAGAAAATGCTTTATCTCTACGATCTGGTACAATTCCATAAGTTTTTACAATAGGTTTTGAGATAAGTTTTCTACTTTGTTTATCGATTTGAGCTACTATCATGACAACTCCAGCTTCTGCTAAATTTTGTCTATCATTTACGATATCATCATCTATCTGTTTATTCATTTGGTTGTCTATATAAGTTTTACCAGTTTTGACTGTACCTACTTTTTTCATATACTTTGGCGAAAGCTCTACTTGGTCTCCATCGCTCATAAGCAAGATATTTTTAGGGTTCACACCACATGCTACTGCTGTTTGTTTATGTTTATGGATGTGGTTATACTCTCCGTGAACTGGAAGAAAAAACTTTGGTTTACATAGACGAATCATAAGCTTTTGTTCTTCTATTGCAGCATGACCGCTCACATGAATTTCACTAAAGTCTTGATAAGCCACTTGTGCTCCAGCTTTTATAAGATAGTTTAAAACTCTTGAAACGCTACCTTCGTTTCCAGGAATCGCTTTTGCTGAGATTATTATTTGGTCACTTGGTTTTATCTTAATATGTCTATGTTCATCCGTTGCCATTCTGAAAAGTGCACTCATAGATTCACCCTGACTTCCTGTAGTTACGATAAGAATTTCTTTATCGCTATATTTACTTACCTCATTTGGGTCTATAAATATCCGTCTATCTAGTTTTACATATCCAAGTTCCATAGCAATATCTAAGTTTCTCTCCATAGATCTACCTATTACGCAAATCTTTCTATTGTGTTTTATTCCGTGTTCAATCGCTTGATAAACCCTATGTATATTTGATGAAAAGGTTGACATAATAACTCTACCTTTTGCATTTTTAAAAATTCCATCAAATGTAGGTCCAACAGAGCTTTCACTTTTTGTTATCCCCTCTCTGTATGAGTTTGTACTATCACTCAAAAGACACAAAACACCTTTCTCTCCATAGTGTGCAAAACGATGCATATCAGTAGGATAACCATCAATTGGAGTATGGTCAATCTTAAAATCTCCAGTATGGATGATAGTTCCAGCTTCGGTTGTGATAGCTAATGAAGATGCATCTATTATAGAGTGTGTTACATGCATCCACTCTACTTCAAATTCACCTATTTTATAAATTTTTCTCTTCTCCACTGGTCTAAAAAAACTTTTATCTTTTTTGAGTCCATGTTCGTCAAATTTATTTGAAAGCATTCCTAAAGGAAGAGGTGTTGCATAAATTGGAAATTTAAATTTTTTGAAAAAATATGCTAGTGCCCCGATATGATCTTCATGTCCATGAGTGATAACTATGCCATCTATTTTATCTTGAACCTTTCTAATATATGAAAAATCAGGTATCAAAATATCTACACCGTGCATATCCTCAGTTGGAAAACTCATACCTACATCTATGATAATTGCAGATGTATTTGTCTCCATAACCATAAAGTTTCCACCAATCTCTCCTAGTCCGCCTAGGGGAGTGATTTTTATTTTTGCATCTGTGTTTGTGTTGATTTTATTGTAAGATTGGAGTGCTCTTGAGTGGACAAGTTTATTTGCAGTTATAGACTCTTTTATCTCTACTTCCCACGGTTGATTTCCAAGCTTCGCTGAAAATTTTGGTGGTCCTCTTCTTTTTTTTTGTTGTCCGTGAGGTTTATTTGGTCGTTGTCCTTGTGGGCGATTTTGATTGTTGTTGGTTCCTTGGGGTTTTGTATTTTGTGGAACTTGTTTTTTTGGTTGTTCGTTGTTCTTTTCTTCCATTAGTTTTTTCCTATTATTTTAATTTTTTAAACAATAGGTGATATTTGTCGCTTTTTAGTTGATGTGGTCTTAGCTTTGCTTCTATCTCTAAATCTTCAAAATATTTAATCAAATCATCTTTTTTAACAATTTGTCCAAGATTTTTCATTAAAGTTTTTCTAGGTGCAGAAAATGCAACCTTCAAAAAACTTTTAAAATCATTTAACTCTTTTTGATTTTCAAAAAGAGCTTTCTCTATATCTTCATCAAGATAATTTGAAAATTTTGTCAATTTTAAAACTGCTGAAGTTACTTTCGGTGCTGGTTCAAAACATTCTGAACTTACATCAAAAAGAGTTTCAGTATAAGCCACACTATCTGCCAAGATTGAGAGAGCTGAAAAGTTTTTTTCTCCCGCACGGGAGCTAAACTTAAGAGCGACCTCTTTTTGTATCATAACGATAATCGTTTGGCACTTTTTATCATCAAGTGCCTTTAGAATTAGATTGGTAGCAATATAATAGGGTAAGTTTGCAACTAAATGATAATTTTCATCTACAAGCGGTGCATCTTGGCTCCACTGTTTAAGAATATCATCACAAACTAACTCTAACTGCTTTTGTTCAATCTCATCCGAAAATCTCTTTTGCAGATAACCACATAACTCTAAGTCGATTTCAAAAGCTGTTATTTTCTCACATTTTTGTAACAGTCTTTTTGTCAAATCACCTAAGCCAGGTCCAATCTCTACAACTTTTAAATTGTCATTGGGCATCGCTTGGATGATCTTTTGAAGTACAGATTCATCTTTTAGAAAATTTTGACCAAACCTCTTTTTTGCTTTAATCAAATCTATCCATCCTAATTTCATCAATAAAAGGAGACATTGTACTTTAACAATGCTTACATGATTATAAATTTTAAAGTTAAGAAACTATTTTTTACAAACATATCTTTATTTTACTTTTATTTAAGAGATAATAGGTAAAATATGAGCCTAATTTATCGGGAGAAAATATAATGAAAAAAATTAAAATGAGTTTAGTTGCAGTTGCTTTTGCTACCTTGTCTTTTAATAATCTACAAGCTGATACACTTTCAAATACCTTAAAGAGTAAAAATATGTCGGTGGGTATTCAAACATCTTTACCCTCTATAGGTCTTAGTGTAAGAAGTGATATTTCAGATAAAATCAATTTACAAGGAGTTTTGGGATTTTTTGGTAATGTAAATACATATTTGATTAGAGGAAATTATAAGCTTACACAAGATGAAATTTATCATACTTATGGGTTTGCAAGTGTTGGAATGTGGACTTATGACTACTCTATCGATACTGAAACCGCTCTAGGATTTGGTTTAGGTGGTGGGGTAGAGTTTGATATGCAATCAATAGATGAGAATTTACCACCAGTTACTGGAAATATAGAGATTGCATTTAGTCAAACTGGTATAGAACATTATAATATTTCAGCTTTAACACTTGGTTTTGGAGTCCATTATAAGTTTTAGGCAGTTATGTGACTAAAGGAGATATCGCTGTCATTGGCGGTGCAAACATAGAGTATATCGTTAAAAGTAAATCTGATATTGTAAAAGGATCTAAAAACTTAGTCGATATTGAAGAGCTTTATGGAGGAAGTGGACTAAACTATGCTTTGAGGCTTTTGGCTTATGGTGCATCTGTTTATCCTCTTGTCTATATTGGAGATGATAGTTGTGGAAGAAATATACAAAAAACTCTTTTGAAATATTGTGATCCATTATCTTTGGTTCATAAGTTTATCTCAAGTGAGAATTTTTTTATAAAGGAGCTTACAACTATTCGCTCTATCATTGTGACACATGGGCAACATCGGACTATTTTGACAGAAGATAAAAACAATCAAAACTTTTTCTTTCTATTTTTAAAATCACAAATTTTACGACTTGACAATATATCTACGGTTGTTATAGGGCATATCCACAATGATAAAGCAGAGTTAAATCAAGATAGTTTGAGTTTATCCACCATTTTTGCGATAAAGTACTTTTCAGATGAAAAAAGAGTTATTTATTGTAATTTTGGTTCTGCTCAGATTGAATATGGATATGAGTTTTGGAAAGAGCATTTAAAATCAATAGATTTTTTACAGTTAAACATCTATGAAGCAAAACACTTTTTTAAGTGTGATAAAAAAAGCCCTTCTCTTTTATTTATAATTGACTCGTTGATATCTTTAGGTATCTCTGGAGTAATTACTCTTGATAAATTTGGCTCTATCGGTTTTATGAAAGGAAAAAAACGGACTATATTTATGGCTAGACCGATTGAACTTGGTGAAGAATTTGTTGATTCAACTGGAGCTGGAGATGCATATTGTTCAGGGATGGTTTCTTCGCTTAATGGAAATAAAAATTTTGATGAAGATGATTTTAGTGAAGCTATGGAGATAGCAAGATCTTGGGCTGTGTATGCTTGTAAATCATATGGGGGAGCAAACAGTTGTCCTAGCTTTAATGTGATGGATAAATTTCACAAAAAAGTAAATTCAGGCAACGAGGTACTTCAATATCATGATGACAGAATGATTGACATCATAACTTTAATAGATTCTACATTTATGGTGCAAGATTGACTCGTCGTCTACCTGCTGAGTGGGAAAAACAAGATGCAGTGCTTATAAGTTTTCCTCATAAAAATAGTGATTGGGCTAATGACCTTGCATCTGCAAAATCTATTTTTTTGAGAATTGCTAATTCAATCAGTTATAAACAGAAACTTATTTTGATTTGTGATGATATTGAAGCTACTAAATCTATTTTTTGTTATCACGATAAGATTTCATTTGTCAAGCTTGAAACAGATGATACTTGGATAAGAGATTATGGTCCTATATCTATTTTTGAAGATGGTGAGCGGAAGCTGATTGATTTTAAGTTTAATGCATGGGGAGGCAAATTTGCATCTGAGCTTGATAATGCTGTTACAAAAAAACTGCACGATAAATGCTATTTTAGTCTTTCAGAGCTTATTAAAGAAGATTTTATTTTAGAGGGTGGCTCTATTGATAGTGATGGACAAGGTACGATTCTTACTACTTCAAAATGTCTTTTAAATCCAAACAGAAATCCTTCTATGACAAAAACAGGTATAGAAGAGAAGTTTAAAACTTTGTTTGGTACAAAACGGGTATTGTGGTTAGATTATGGAGAGTTAGAGGGAGATGATACGGATGCTCATATAGATACTTTGGCTAGGTTTGTAGATTCAAAAACTATAGTCTATGTTGAGGGATTTCCACAGATGCTAGAGCAATTAAAATCTTTCAAAACTTATGATGGAAAAAACTATCATCTTATTCCTCTTCCCTTGCCCTCTTCTAAATATAAAAATTTTCAAAAACTTCCTGCAACTTATGCAAATTTTTTGATTATAAATCATGCAGTTTTGCTTCCGATTTACGATGATAAAAAAGATGAAGAGATGATAAAACTGTTCAAATCACTTTTTCCAACTCGTGAAATAATTCCGATAAATTCACTTCGTTTGATTGAGGAAGGCGGAAGTATCCACTGCTCTACGATGAATATTGTTTCACGTGAAACATTATGATATTCATAGCTGTTATGTTAAAATAAGTTAAATTAAAAAAGGTTAATATGGAATACTTTGCAAAACGAATAATTCCTTGTCTTGATGTAGATAAAGGGAGAGTTGTAAAAGGTGTTAATTTTGTTGGACTTAGAGATGCAGGAGATCCTGTGGAAGTTGCAAAAAGATACAATGAAGAGGGTGCAGATGAGCTAACATTTTTAGATATTACTGCAAGTCATGAACAAAGAGATACTATTGTTCATATAGTAGAAGAAGTTGCAAAAGAGGTCTTTATACCACTCACTGTTGGTGGAGGAATTCGAAAACTTGATGATATTTATAATCTTTTAAATGTTGGCTGTGATAAAGTGAGTATAAATTCTGCTGCTATCAAAAATCCTGATTTTATTAATGATGGAGCTAAGAGATTTGGTTCACAGTGTATAGTTGTAGCGATAGATGCAAAGAGAGTTGGAAATTCTTGGAATATATATCTAAATGGTGGACGAAAAGATACTGGCATTGATGCAATAGAGTGGGCAAAAGAGGTATATGATAGAGGTGCTGGAGAGATACTTCTAACTTCAATGGATGCAGATGGCACAAAGAAGGGATTTGATAATGAGTTAAATCTTGCAGTAAGCTCTTGTATATCTATACCAATTATTGCTAGTGGAGGTGCTGGGACTATGGAACATATCAAAGATGCTTTTACAAAAGGTGGTGCTGATGCTGCACTTGCCGCTTCTATATTTCACTTTAGAGAGATTGATATAATGGATCTTAAAAGGTATCTAAAAGACAATAAAATACCAGTAAGGGTTTAACCATGGTTATATGTGCAGGGAATAATGAAACATTTGAATTTGCAACTCCAATAGGTGTTGGATTGATAGAAAGTGCTATAAATTTGACAAGATTAGCACTTTTTGATAAGCCTGATTTTTTGATATTTGTTGGAAGTGCAGGGAGTTATGGTAAGTATAAACCGTTTGATATAGTTGAATCTTCTGTTGGTTCAAATATAGAAAACTCTTTTTGGTCAGGTGGTTCATATACCCCTATAGACAATGTTATAGAAGCCTATCATGATAATAATGTTTCACGTGAAACAATGGATATCGTAAACTCTAGCAACTATATTACTACTAATGTATCTATTGGCAAAAGCTATAGAAAGAACAATATAGAGTTAGAAAATATGGAATTTTTTTCAGTTTTAAGAGTTGCACAAGAGTTTAAAATACCTCTTCTTGGTATATTTATTGTGACAAATTATTGTGATAAAGATGCTCATAAAGATTTTGTATCTAATCACAATAAAGCAAAAGAGCTGTTATCCTTTTATATGTTGGATAAATATAAAGAGTTAAAAACATGAAAACCATATTGGATTTAAGCAAAGATGAGTTATCAGATATCGTAAAGCCATCGTTTCGATCAAAACAAATATATCACTGGATATATCAAAAATATGTAGATTCATTTGATGATATGAAAAATATTCCAAAAGAAATAAAAGAAGAACTATCACAAAACTTTGTTATAAATCCTTTTGAAATCGTAAAAATAGAAGTTAGCTCTGATGGAAGTAAAAAGTATTTGTTCAGATGTAAAGATGGCTATACAGTAGAATCAGTTTTGCTTCCGATGAAAAAAGAGCAGGTTGATGAAGATGGAAAGATTACATCTGAAACAAAATATTCCATATGTGTTTCAAGCCAAGTAGGATGCAAGATAGGATGTGCATTTTGTTTAACTGCAAAAGGAGGGTTTAAAAGAGATTTGACATCAGGAGAGATAGTAGCTCAAGTTTTGCAAATCAAAAAAGATAACTCCATACCACAAAACAGAAGAGTAAATATTGTATATATGGGTATGGGCGAACCGCTTGACAATATGACAAATCTTGTAAAAGCTATAGAGATATTTAAAGACCCTGATGGTTTAGAGATAGGGGCAAGAAGACAAACTATCTCAACAAGTGGCTTGAGCTCTCAAATTGAAAAACTAGGAAAGATGGATTTAGGTGTGCTTTTGGCAATCTCTCTTCACGCAGTTGATGATGAACTTAGAGAAAAACTAATGCCTATTAATAAAGCCTACAATATACAATCAGTTATAAATGCCGTCAAAAACTTTCCAATAGATTCAAGAAAACGAGTTATGTTTGAGTATCTTGTTATGAAAGGTTTAAATGATGATTTAAAAAGTGCAAAAAAGCTTGTGAAATTATTACATGGTATAAAAGCAAAAGTAAATCTCATCTACTTTAACCCCTACCCTAATTCGCCATTTAAAAGACCAGATGAAAAAGATATGATAAATTTTAAAGAGTATCTAAACACTCATGGGATAATATGTACAATTCGACAATCAAAAGGCTTAGATATAAGTGCTGCATGTGGACAATTAAAGGAGAAAACAGAAAATGACTTGGCTTGATATAGCTCAAATAGTATTTATTTCATTGGTCTTTATAGTAGGTGTTGGAGGAATTATTAAAGCTGTTTTTTTTGATAAAGATTAAATCAAATTAAACAACTTTTCGATATGTGATTTTGAATAGAGTTTGAATTTATTCTTATAGCTAAACTCTAGCCAAGATGCATGAAGCATTAGTCTACTCCCTCCTGTTTTTATAATTCTTTCTTGTTTATCTAATTTTCCATTTAGATAGCTATCGGCTGTTTCAAAATCAACACCATATATGGGGTCTCCAATTATGGGATGTTTCACGTGAAACAAATGAACTCTTATCTGATGTTGTCTTCCTGTTTTTGGAATTGCTTCTACAAGAGTTTGATTTAACTCTTTATAATATTTTAGTGGCTTTATAATTGTTTGAGATACTTTGCCCTGCTCACTTATATGCACTTTTAATTTTATTTCTGAGAATTCTCTATTTTTTAATATAGGTAAATCTATGAAAAGTTCTTTGTCAATTCTACCTTTTACTAATGCGATATAACCCTTTTTAATTTCTCTATTTTCAAAAAGTTGCTTCATCTCTTTTTCGCAACTTTTGTTTTTTGAAACTATAATCAATCCACTTGTCTCTTTGTCAATTCTATGGATAATATTTGACTCTAATCCAAAAAGAAATTTTGTCTCATGTGTTAGTGAATAAGATGTAAGTCTATTTGCTGGATGCACTAAGACTCCTGAAGGTTTATCAAAGAGTGCAAAGGAGGATGTCTGGAAAATTGGCTCAAGTCCTAAAGTACTTGGAGTAAAAACTGAAACTTCTACTTCACCAAATAACTCAAAGTTTTTTTTGTTGATAATTTGTCCATTTTGAGAGATACGATTTTTATCTATCCATCGCTGTGCATCTTTCATGCTTATATCAAAGTTTTCAAGTAAAAACTTAAAAACTTTGGCTTTTCTTTGAAGATTAAACTTCTTTATTTGATATGACAAAATTTAAATCCTTTTTGTTAAAATATTATAATATAATAGAGCATTAAATTACATTTAAAACAACTCAAAAAGGTTTTCAAAATATGATTGAAAGATATTCAAGAGAAGAGATGAAAAATAATTGGACTATTCAAGCAAAGTATGATGCATGGCTAAAGGTAGAAAAGTCAGCAGTAAAAGCTTGGAATAAACTAGGTCTTGTTCCAGATGATGATTGTAAAAAGATTTTGGAAAATGCCACATTTAGCATTGAGAAAATTGACGAAATAGAAAAAGTAACAAAACATGATGTTATCGCATTTTTAACAAGTGTTGCAGATTCATTGGGCGAAGAGAGTAGGTGGGTTCATTATGGGATGACAAGTTCTGATTGTATAGATACTGCAGTTGCTTTACAAATAAGAGACTCTTTGGAACTTGTTATAGAAGATGTCAAGATGGTTATGAGCTCACTTGAAAGAAGAGCAAAAGAGCATAAAATGACTTTGATGGTAGGAAGAAGTCACGGCATCCATGGAGAGCCTATAACTTTTGGTTTGGTACTTGCTATTTGGCATGATGAGATGCGAAGAAATTTAGAAAATTTAAAACAAGCGATGGAAGTTATCACAGTTGGACAGATAAGTGGAGCAATGGGTAATTTTGCACATGCACCAATGGAACTTGAAGAATTAGTATGTAAAGATTTAGGACTTAAACCTGCTCCTGTATCAAATCAGATAATTCAAAGAGATAGATATGCGAACTTAATGAATGCTCTAGCCCTTTTGGCTTCTACTTGTGAAAAGATAGCAGTAGCAATAAGACACTATCAAAGAACAGAAGTTTATGAAGCAGAAGAGTTTTTTGCCAAAGGGCAAAAAGGAAGTTCTGCAATGCCACATAAACGAAATCCAATACTTACAGAAAACATCACAGGGCTTTGTAGAATGATTCGCTCATATGCAATGCCCGCTATGGAAAATGTCGCACTTTGGCATGAAAGAGATATTTCACACTCTAGTGTCGAGAGATTTATCTTACCTGATAGTTTTATAACTACTGATTTTATGCTTCATCGTTTAAATTCTGTTATCGATAAATTAGTTGTCTATCCAGAAAACATGATGAAAAATTTAAATCTTACAGGCGGATTGGTCTTTTCCCAAAGAGTTTTATTGGAGCTTCCTCTAAAGGGAGTTTCAAGAGAAGATGCATA
>JAMONX010000043.1 GCA_027066435.1 Campylobacterales bacterium | reverse complement strand
AATTGTTTGATTTCCTTGGGGTAGTATAAACTTGTAAAAAAAAGAGAGGTACTTTTGGACGGAAGTGAAGATTTAATTCTTTCACTATACACCAAAGGTATGAGTGTAATGGATATACAACATCATATAGATGATTTGTATGGATGTGAGTTATCAGAACAAACAATTTCCAATATTACTTCTAAAGTAATAGAAAAAGCTAACCAATGGCAAACAAGACCACTAGAGTCGATTTATCCCATAATTTTCATGGATGCAACAGTGCTAAAGATAGAGTAGTTAAAAATATAGCTGCATATATTATGCTGGGAATCACACTTGAAGGGAAGAAAGAGATTATAGGGATATGGATAGGTGAAAATGAAACATCTAAATATTGGCTTACAGTACTAAATGATATCTACAAGCGTGGAGTAGAAGATGTACTTATCTTTGCAATAGACGGTCTTAATGGTTTTTCAGAAGCAATTAAAGCTGTTTACCCTAAAGCTGAGATACAAAGATGCATAGTACACCAAATTAGAAATTCACTAAAATTTGTATCTTGGAAAGATAGAAAAGAAGTTGCCAAAGATTTAAAATCTGTATATTCAGCACACAATGAAGAAGATGCACAAATCGCACTTACAGAGTTTAATGATATATGGGGCAATAAATACCCCAATATAACAGCTTCATGGTTAAATAACTGGGATGAATTATCTACTTTTTTCAAATATCCAGATTCAGTTAGAAAGCTAATTTATACTACAAATCCAATTGAATCACTCAATTCAATTATCAAGAAAAAAACAAAATCTAAAGGCTCATTCCCTACTGAATTATCAGCCTTTAAAATGTTATATTTAGCAACACGGCAAATTCAAGAAAAATGGGAGGTAACTAGAATCAGAAATTGGAGTGAAATTTATCCTCAACTTAGTATATTCTTTAGTGAAATTATGTCAAAATATACTAGGTGATTTGGATTTAAGTGGTAGTAAGTGGTGGACTTACACAGTTTATTTTACACTCTCCTTTAAAATTTATTAATCATCTCTTTTTCATTTAAAAGCGTTATTCCTAAAGCCTTAGCCTTATCATATTTACTGCCTGCATCCTCACCATAAATCAAAAAATCTGTCTTTTTAGAGACCGAACCAGTCACTTTTGCTCCAAGTCTTTCTAGTCTTGCTTTTATTTCATCACGGCTTTGGCTCATAGCTCCTGTTAAAACAATAACCTTGTCTTTAAAAGGGTTATCATTTACCTCTACTTTTAATGGTACTTTAGGTTCTAATAATTTAAAAAGTTTAGCAATCATATCACCATTTACCCTTACAAATTCCAAAACAGACTCTGCCATCTCTTCACCAAAACCATCAAGTGAAACAAGAGCTTCTTTATCAGCGGTTACAAACTCTAATCCAAAAGCTTCACAAAGCTTTTTAGAGCCTACTTCTCCAACATGCTCCATACCAAAACCGTTTACAACTCTCCAACATTCACTTCCTTTTGCTTTGGCGATAGAGTTTAGTAAATTTTGTACTTTTTTCTCTTTAAATCCTTCTAATTTTAAAAGTTCATCCTCTTTAAGATAAAAAAGATCTAATATACTTTTAACTAAACCTTCTTGATAGAGTTTTTCAACAATCTTTGCACCAAGTCCATCGATATTTAAACATTTTCTACTAGCAAAATATTTGATAGAATTGACCATCCTTGCACTACACTCCAAGTTTTGACACTTTATAAGTATGCCCTCATCTAGCAACTCTTTTTCACAAACTGGGCAATTGGTGGGTCTTCTTATTTTGATTTGTGTTCCATCTCTAAATTGCTCTTGTACTTTGATAATTTTAGGAATCACATCACCACTTCTGATAATGATAACTCTATCACCTATCATTATATCTTTTCGCTCTATTTCGTCAAAATTATGAAGTGTAGCTCTCTCAACTATTACACCCTCAATATCTGTCGGCTCTACAACTGCAACTGGCGTTACAACACCTGTACGACCAACTTGGAGCAATATATTTTTTATCTTTGTACTTTTTTCTAATGCTGGAAATTTATATGCACACATCCATTTTGGATTTTTTACTGTATAGCCTAACTCTTCTTGCAATTTAACTTCATCAACTTTTATCACAAGCCCATCCATCATCATCGCTATCTCGTCTCTTTTTGCAATTACTTCTTTATAAAAAGCTTCTATTTCATCAATGTTCGCTGTATATTTGTACATAGGAGGAGGTAAAAAGCCCAAATTATAAATAAACTCCATCTTTTTACTGAGCAACTTATCATCTAAACTATTTTCGCCAACACCCCATGGATAAAAAAAGAGTCTTCGTTTTGCTGTAATTTTACTATCAAGTTGTCTTAAACTTCCAGCAGCTGCGTTTCTTGGATTTGCAAAAAGTGCCAAACCTTCATTTAATCTCTCTTCATTTATCTTTAAAAAATCACTCTTTTTTATCACTACTTCACCACGAATCTCTATAAGTTCTTTATATCTTATCTCTAAAGGAACAGATCTAATTGTCTTGACATTGTCTGTTACATCTTCGCCAACTACCCCATCTCCTCTAGTGATTGCTTGTTTTAAAAGACCATTTTCATAAATAATATTTAGACTAGCACCATCAAACTTTGGTTCGCAAAAATATGTGGGAGCTGTAACATTTTTTGAAACTCTTTTTAGCCACTCCTCTAAACCATTATAATCAAATATATCCTCCATACTCCACATTCGCCTAATATGAGAAGCCTTAGAAAAACCGTCACGAACAATGCCACCAACTCTAAGTGTTGGAGAATCAGAAGCTTTAAGTTTTGGACTTTTCTCTTCAAACTCTAAAACCTCACGATAAAGCTTATCATACTCTTCATCTGTAATAAGTGGATTATCCTCAACATAGTAGGAATGAGCATATTTTTTGAGTAGTTCTATCTTTTTATTATAATTATCAACTGTCATATGGGGATTATAACCAAATAATATATAGTTTTTTTAATCTTTGTCGATTTAAAAATTAAAAGGTTTAAAAGATATGATTTTTGCAATAAAGAAACAGTTAAATGATTATCAAACTTGGATAAATATCGCAAGTACTGATAAAAATAATATAATTAAGACAATAAGTAGATATGACTTTATAACATTTCTATTTGTATTTTCTACCTGCATTTTGACTGCATTTATAATTTACAACATAAATATAAATCTTACCATTACCGCACTTGCTCTTCATCTATTTTTAGGCATAAACATCCTAAAAGCTAGAGCTATTGTAGCTAATTCTCTTGATAAACTTATAGACCATAAAGACATCACCCCAGGTGTAGCTCGTTTCTTAAATAGAGAGTATTCACTTTTCTTAGTTTCACAAGGGAAAAATCCACTAACAGATGAACAGATTGAAAATTTAGAGGTTCATAAAAAAACATTTGTAAAAAATACCCTGACAAGGGGCGGTAGAGGTGATTCTATAAGACGGTTTCGTTTAGCATTTTTAAATAGAGAGAAGAACTTTTTTAATATTTTATTTGGTGTTTTAGTTATTGTAGAATTTTTTGTGATTTTTTAGAGGAAAATAAACAAAGGGCAAAAGCCCTTTGTTAAGAGAAAGTATCTTTTCTTAGAAATCTTTAGAAAGGATAACTCTAATGTGTTGAGAATCATTTTCACTTGCTTGATCATAATCTCTATTCATATAAATAATTTTTGCACCAATACCTGCTAATTTTGTAGCTAAAATTACATCAATTTCATCAACATCTAATAAATTATTTCCTTTATTTTCATTATTGATATATTGAACAATAAATTTACCAATACCGTCAACTTTTGCAGAAGCTTTAAACTTCATAGCATCTGAACCTGGCATACCTACATGTGCACCATCAGTATAGATACCTGCTGTATAAAGTTTTGTTTTCTTACCTTTTAAGCTCTTCATAGTTGCTGTATTTGCAAGTGCTACTGCACCCTTATCATCCATACTTGTATAAGCTGCCATTACATCAAACATACTGATTTTTCCACCGATTTTTACACCATATCCACTTGTATCATCCACACCATTATACGCTGTATCAGACGGATTAATCAAACCATATTGAGCACCAAGACCAAATGACATATCATCAGCTACTTTTAATGTATAACCAGCATCTGCCCATACGGCTGTTGCTAAACTTGGTAATTCATAATACCATGCGTTAATTGGCAAACCATCAATTAAATTAGTAAGTGCACCAACGGCATATGCACCTTTACCTGAACCATAAGATTCAAATCTATCACCGTTTGTAACCCTGCCATATACTCCATTACCTTTTCCAATATATGCACCAACAAGTGTAACATTTTTAATATCTTGATTAATTGCAACAACTGCGTCAAAACTATTTGGAGCTAAGTTCCACTTTTCTGTAAATGCTAATGGTGTATCTAAAAACTGTCGACCAATTTTAAATGTTGTATTTGACAGAATAGTTCCACATGCGCTGTATGTCACATATGCCTGACTTGCCCAATCCTGAGTATCAACAGCACCAGCTACTATTTCAGGAAGTGTCCCACCACCCGTAGCAATTTCATTTTGACTCTCTCTTCCCCAACCCATTCTTGTATTAGAAACGAGATTATTTTCAAGACCTAATGTATCAACAATATTGTATTCAAAACCATATCCCCAACAACTGTCAAGTGCACCAGTAATACCAGCAGTTACCATAGCCTGCCCAGAAGAATTACCAAACGGATCTTTAGCAAAAAAATCTGTATCATTAGCATTAACCTGACTATCTACACTCACTGTCTCATAAAATAATTTTGTTTTTACATATGGTTTCGCTGTAACACCACTCATATCCAATGCCACCGCACTACTACTAAATCCTACTACTGCTAACGCAGCTATACTAAGTTTTGCAAACTTCATTTCAACTCCTTTAATGTTTTAAGATTGCTTGACTGAAATTGTAACATACTTTTCTTAAATTTAATTAAATATAATTAACTTATTTGCCATTTTATTAACTAAATTAAAGATTCTGGACTTCAATTATATATTTTAAGCATAATATAAATTATTATAAAAATTTATGATTAAATAGGCATAAATACAATATATTTAATTTTATAATAGTAAAAAGATAAAAAGTTTCTTAAGGGCATCTCTAATTATAAAGATAATGCCCCTAATCCTGTTATATTGCTTTCGTTTTAAACATAAGTATAGGTACAAAAATAAGTGACACTGCAACTGCAGCGACTGTACCAGAGATTAAAGCGACCCCCAATCCGCCAAATACAGGATCGGTTGCTAAAAGTGCTGAACCTAGTATAATGGCTACTGCTGTTAAAAGAATTGGTGTGGCTCTTGTTGCAGTTGCAGTTGCTATTGCTTTTCTTTTTTCCATTCCTTTATCTTTCATCAATGACTTTGTAAAATCGATTAAAAGAAGCGAATTTCTAGAACTAATTCCCATCAATGCTATAAATCCTATCAATGAAGTAGCAGTTAAAAAGAATGTTTCACTAGTAAACCAATTTGCAACCCAATGTCCTATAAGCACCCCAATAATAGATAAAAAGCTACCTCCTAAGATAATACCACTAATAGCAAAACTCTTGTAGTAGATAACAAGCAACAAAAATATCAAAACAAGTGCTGCTATAAAAGCTCCACCCAAATCTCTAAAGGTATCAAGTGAGACTTTCATCTCTCCATCCCATCTAAGTAAAAATTCTTCACCACTCTTTTTATCTACAAGAGTTAAATCAAACATATAAGTAGACATTCCAGGGACTTTTGAAACTTCATAATCTTTGCTAAAAACTTCTATCATTTTGTTTCTTGCAGCTAGAAGAGGATAGAGTTGGCTTACCATGTCTGTTTCAGCGAGAACATTTGCCATCTTTCTTAAATTCTTTGAAAAGATTGTTGGACTATTTTGTGCCTCTTTAACCGATACTAGTTCATTTACAGGAACCATCATTCCTTTTTTATTCATAAGTTTCAATGCTGAAAGTTTTGCTTCAAGTGCTTTTTTTGAAAAACTATCTAGCTTTTTACTCTCATCACTTAAAACTAAAAATATAGGTATTTGATCAGGTGAATTTTGTGAATTTTTAACAGCAATTTCCATACCTTCAAACGCAAGATATAAGATATTGTTTAACTGTTCTAGTGATACCCCTGAACGGCTTATCTTTTCACTATCAGCTATGAGTTCATACTTGGTATATCTTTCATCTTGCATGATATCAACATCTACTAAACCCTCAGTTTCAGATAATATCTTGGCAACTTTGCCAGACATATCTCGAATAGACTCTTCACTCTGTGCATATACTTCAACAACAATAGATGCAAGAGTTGGAGGACCGGCTGGTTGTTCTATCATCTTTATACTTGTATTTTCTTTGAATTCGCACTTACTTTGTATCACTGGACGAAGCCTTTTTACCATCAAAAATGAAGCTTCATCTCTACTATGTTTATCTGTTAGATTAACTACAATTTCGGCAACATTCTCACCCTGTTTTAGTGTTGAGCCTTTTACAAGACCTGCATAATCTAGTGGGGAGCCTTGTCCAAGAAAAACTTCTACATTTAGAACTTCATTCTCACTTTTTAAGATATCCAAAACACAATTTGTTACCGATTTGGTCTCCTCTATCGAGCTCCCTGTTGGAGTATCAACATAAATTGAGTAAGTATTTGTACTTTTTCCAGGAAGCATTCTAGCTTTTACAAGCTCCAAAGGTAAAGTAAGAATAGAGAGTCCAAGTGCAACAAAGGTCAATACGATGACCAACATTCGCTTAAATCCACTTCCATTTATATTATATATCAGGTTTTCTAGCCACTTCATGATTTATTATCCTCTAGTTTATCTTTTTGAAAATGGTGTTTATGGTGGTGCATCGTCGGTTTTTTTAACATCAAATTTGCCAAATATGGCGTAAATATATAAGCGATAACTAGAGATGCAAAAAGTGCAACAGGAACATTATAGGGTATCGGTTTCATAAATTCACCCATCATTCCACCTACAAATGCCATAGGAACCATCGTCAAGATGATAGCTAATGTTGCGATATTTGTAGGAGCTCCTATCTCATCAGTAGCAGTTATCATGATTTCTGACTTTTCTCTATCTACTGCGTCATGAGAATGCATATGTCTATGAATATTTTCTATTACTATGATAGCAGCGTCCACTAAAAGCCCAAGACTTAACAAAAATGCAAAAAGAGTGATACGATTTATAGTTTGCCCAGTTAGATAAGCGATAAACAAAGTTATAGCTAATATAGCAGGAACTGTAAAAGTAACTATCAAAGATTCTCTCCAACCAAGAGCAATAACCAAAACAACAGCAATAATTAAAATAGTAATGACAAGATGGCTAACAAGCTCATTGACAGCCTCATCAGCACGACTTCCATAGTTTCTAGTTATCATATACCCAATACCAGCTTCTGCTAATGCTTTTTCATAAGTTTGAAGTTTATCAGTAACCGCTGTTGAAACTGTAACAGCATTTGTACCTTTTAGTTTTGATATAGAGAGTGTTATCTGCTCTTTTGTTTTTGAAAACTTATCTCCATCTTTATAAATTATTTCCGCAGATTTATAATTTTGAGTATCATACGATTTTTCAACCATTGCAATATCTTTAAGATATATTGGTGAATTCATATAAGATGCAACGATAACATTTCCGACATCTTCAACACTATTAATTGCATTTTTAACACCAAAGATAACAATTTTTCCATCACCTACACTATTTTTCACATCAGGAACATTTACAGCAAGAGATTTCAGTGCCTCCATAATCTGCCCAAGAGATAGATGATATCCTGAAAGCTTATGAAGATCAACTTGAACATTGTACTGCTCTTTATGCTCCCCTTTTAGTGTAGTCTTTGAAACATGTTCTATTTCATTAAAACTCTGTTGAATATCTTTTACTTTTTTGAATAAGTCTACATTTTTAAGTGTTGAATTATCTTTGAGATAAAAGGCTACAGTAGCTATAGGAACATCTATATCGATATCAAAAGGCTTTATCAAAGGTTGCATCGCACCTTTTGGCATAAACTCCATATTTTGCATAACTTTATCATAGAGTTTTAGATTTGAATCTTCTCTATTTTCGCCTATTTTATACATGACATTGATAATTCCAACATTATCTGTTGCCACACCATAAATATGCTCTACTCCTGAAATTTCACGAAGTTTTCTCTCTAGTGGCTTTACTATGATATTATCCACCTCTTTTGGAGATGCACCCGGGAGTACAACCATAACTGTACCACCACTTATAGCGATTTGCGGGTCTTCTTCTCTTGGCATAATAACCAATGACAGATAGCCAATAGCCAACAAAAATACTGCTAAAATTGGAGTTAAGGGATTATAAATAAACGCTTTTGCCAACTTACCAGCATAATCAGTAACTTTGATATGTGATATATCTTTCTCTTGCATTTTTTACCTTTTTACTTAAATGATATCTTTGAATACATTCCAGGATAGATAACTTTATCACCCCAATCAAAACTAACTTTTACTTTAAATGAGTGTGTCATAGGATTTGAATTTGGAATAATAGAAGCAATTTTACCCGTTGTTTCAAGATTTACTGATGGCACAGAAACAGAAACCTCTTTACCAATTTTAATATATTGCAAGTTTTTCTCAGAAACTTCAGTAACAATTTTTAACCGACTCAAATCTGTAAGTATCAAAGCTGGCATCCCAGGCATAGCCATCTCACCTTCGTTAATATTTTTTTGAACAATTACACCATCATTTGGTGCTTTTACTCTTAAATAGTTGTATTGATTTTCAACCTCTTTAAGTCTTGCTTTTGCCTGTTGAACTTGTTTTTTGGCAACTTTTATCATATCCCTTAGGTTTTTCTCTCCAAGTTCCAAATTTTCAAGTTGAAACTTTGAAACAATATCTTTGGCATATAATCTTCTATTTCGTTCAAGATTTAATATTAGGTTTGTATATTGACTTTGGTACATTCCAAGTGAAAGTATGGCTTGCTGTATTGCTAACTCAACTTGTGCCTTAGCACTATCAATCTCTTTAGAATCTATCTCATATAAAAGATCTCCTTTTTTTACCATATCACCTTCACCTACATGAACTGCTCTTATAAATCCCATATATCTACTTGTTAACATCTTGCTATTATCTGAAACTACCGTTGCCGCTAACTCAAATTGTGCTGCATTTATATATGTGGTTACTAATATTATCAAAACTAAAAATTTTTTCATACTATCTCCTAATGTGCCATTTTCTGGATTTGTAAAAGTTTTTGTAATCTACTGTTTTGTAGCTCCAAAAGCTTTAAAAGTTTTTCAATTTGAAGTGACTGCTTTATCACTACATCGTTGATTGAGGCTAACCCTTCTTTGTATCTCTCTTGATATGCTGTATATATCTTTTGAGCTAACTCTTTCTCTTTTTTTATACTCTCTATCTGTTTATCAAGGTTAAATATCTCTGTTTTTATCTTTTTATATTGTAAAGATATACCTTTAGATGCAAGTTCTACCTGTTTTTTGACTTTTAATAGTTTTATCTTCTCTTGTTGTAGTTTTGCACTATCAACGCCACCATTTAAGATATTTAGTTTTGCTTGTACTCCTAATGTATATCTATCTTTCTCTTTAAAATCATTTAAAAACTTATCATCACTACTGCCATACTCTGCAAATGCACCAACTTCTGGTTTAAAACTTGCCCTTGATACATCAACCATTTTAGATTGAATTTTTAAACCCAGTTTTGCTTTTTTGATATCACTATTTGAATCTAATACTTCGTCCAATGTAAGCTTACACTCCAACTCTTCTAATGAAACTTTTTTAATGGATTTCACTTCAGAGTTTAATAAAAAGCTTAAAAATTGATATGAGAGTTCTCTATTTGCGTGTGCTTGAAAAAACATTCTTTCTACATTTGATAATTTAGATTCAACCTCTAAAATATCTGTCTCTTTTGCATATCCCTCTTGACGAAAAGAGATAGTTGCATCTCTTAACTTTTCAATGTTATTTTTGATAAGTTCTAAATCTTTTTCAAATTTATATAGAAGGGAGATATCATAGTAAGTTTTACGAACTTCAAATATCTTTAATGCTTTAATCTTTTCCTTATCCAAGCTCTTCATCTCAACCATTTTTTTTGAAATCGCTCTATAACTTGCAAGTTTCCCCCCGGTATAAAGAGGAAGCATATAAATCAATTTAACATCAAAATGATTCCTTGTATCTGGGAAATTTAAATCATTGGGAATAGTGCTTAGCAAACTATCACTCATCTGTGGATTACTCATCATTTGTGAGAATGTAGCAAAATCACCAGCAGAACTACTAATAGCTTGGCTAATACCACCAAGAAAATCACTAAAACCTAAATCTCCAAATGTAGCTTCTCTACTTTGAAGCTTAAAACCAAATACATTTCCAGCGTCATTAGATCTAAGTCCCATAATCTCAGCATCTAACTTACCAAAACTATAACCATTGGCAACTTTAGTCCCAAGCGAAGCTACATCTTTATCAAATTTAGCAATACTTATCTCTAAATTATCTTTTTGGACAATTTCCAATGCATCTGACAAAGTTAAGTTTTCATAAGTTGCATTATTATCTGCCCAAATAAGAGTAGAAATAAGTAGCAAAAAATATAAAAGTCTATTTTTCAAAGAATCTCCTATTTTTAGAATAGGAGATTCTACCCCATCGCTACTTATATTTTTATTAAAAATAACTT
Source organism: Campylobacterales bacterium (assembly GCA_027066435.1). Taxonomy (GTDB): domain Bacteria; phylum Campylobacterota; class Campylobacteria; order Campylobacterales; family QNZT01; genus SZUA-1433. Next base: position 2,944 of record JAMONX010000043.1, on the reverse strand, counting down.
TTTTTAATATAAGATTTTATTATACTATTGCGTATGATACCCAATTACAATATTTAATATCTTCAAGTTCTTTTAACACTTTTTTACTTATTGCTTCATCAACTAGTATAACAGCTAGAGCATTATCTTTTTCACCTCGACCTAGTCTAAAGTCAGCAATATTTATACTATTTTTCATCAAAGTGTTGGAAATATCTGCAATAACCCCTGGTTTATCACTGTTTGAAAAGAAAATCATTCTACCTTTTGGTTTAAAATCTAGTTTTATTTTATTTACATGTACAATTTTTTCAATTCCCTCATCAAAAACTGTACCGCCAATTGAGATACATTTTTTATCAGTTGTTAATGCAATCTCAATCTTATTTTTATACTCGCTAGTATTTGGTACTTTTATACTTGAAACATCAATAGATTTCTCATCTGCTACAAACTCTGCATTTACATAGTTTATCTTCTCTCCCAATGACTCTTTTAGTGAACCAACTAGTGCAAATGTAGTCAAAGAGTCAAGATACTCTGAGACATCTCCCTCAGCTGTAATTTTTAAAGATTTAATATGTCCTACATTTATCTGTGCAGCAATATAGCCTATCTTTTGAGCAAGTTCTAAAAATGGCTTAACAAACTCTGGCATCTCACTCTCTTTAAAAGCAAGATTTAATGCATTAGGATAATTAATTCCTCTTGCTGCACTTATCGCCTGTTCTGCTGCTTGGGTTGCTATTTTTTCCTGTGACTCACGAGTATTTGCTCCAAGATGTGGTGTTACAGAGATATTCTCAAGATCTAACAATTTATGGTCAGTTGCTGGCTCTTTTGCAAAAACATCAATTCCAGCATAAGCAATTTTGCCACTTTTTAATCCATCATAAAGTGCATCCTCGTTGTATAAACCACCTCTCGCACAATTTATTAACCTTACACCATCTTTCATCTTAGATATCTCTACTTCAGTTATCATATCAACTGTTTCACTATTTTTAGGCGTATGAATAGTGATAAAATCGCATGCTAAAATATCATCAAAACTAGTTGTATATGAAACACCTGAATCAATAGCTTTCACAGGGTCGATATACGGATCATATGTCACAATATCCATTTCAAATGAAGATGCTCTTTTTGCTACTCTACTACCGATATTTCCAAACCCGATAATTCCTAGTTTTTTGCCTTTTAACTCTATTCCATACCACTTTTCTCTTTTCCATACACGATCAATTTTTAGGTGGTTATTTGCACCACAAAAGCTTCTAGCACTTCCTAAAAGATGCATCATTGTAAGTTCAACTGCCGCTATTGTATTTGCAGTTGGTACATTCATAACAACTATACCTTTTTTACTACATCCATCAATATCAACATTATCAACACCAACACCTGCTCTTACTATCGAGGTTAAGTTTGTGGCAGCATCTATAAATTTTTGATCAACATCAGTCGAGCTTCTTGTAATGGCAACATCATACTCTCCAACCATTTCCAATAACTTATCTTTTGCAATTTTTGATGCATCTATAAACTCTATGCTTGGACAAGATTTTAGTATCTCTAAGCCGCTTTGATGTATTGCATCACATACTATTATTTTTTTTGTTTGCATTTTTTCCCCATGTCTATAATTTAAAATTCTTTATGAAATATTTCAACGGCATATGAATAATCTTTTTTATCTTGAGTATTTTTTATTTTTGTTATCCAACTGTCTTTGTAGTTTTGTACACTTTTAAGAATTTCCATATTTTCTTCTTCCCCAGTGTCTTGGGTTATGACTATATTTACTTCGCTAGTTGTCTTTTGAAGCTTAAAAATTAAAGCAATCAAAAGTACAACTACGACACTTAAGCTAATAAAAATAAGATAAAGATATCTTTTTTTCACTATTAACCTTTTTTAAGCTGATCTCCTAAAACATCACCTAAAGTTGATCTCTCATCATTATTGTAAGCATCCATTTCAGCTTTTTCTTTTATGCGAGTTACATTTCTTACAGATAATCTAATTCTGTTTTTATCAGTATCAATAAAAGATATAGCTGCTTCAATCTCTTCACCGATCTCTAAATCATCAGCTTTCTTCTCACCGAGATCTTCGTGTCTAATCAATGCGTCTACTCCATCTTCAAGCTCTACAAAAACACCAAACTCTTTTTTATCTCTAACTTTTGCAATAACTAAGTCACCTTTTTTATGAGTTTTAGCAAACAAATCAATAGGACTCTCTTCAAGGTCTTTTTTACTCAATGAAATCTTCTCTTTTTCATAATCAATTCTAACAATTTTTACCTCTACCTCATCACCCTCAGTCAATACATCTCTACACTTTTGACTTCTATCCCATGAAACATCTTCATTATGAAGCAAACCTTCAACACTGTCAATTCTCACAAATGCACCAAAGTTTGTGATAGTTGTAACAACACCCTTTGTAATATCTCCAGATTTATACTTTTTTGTAAAACCTTCAAATGGTTTTGGAAGAATTTTCTTCAGTGATACTCTAAGTTTTCTCTTTTCAAAATCCATTTCAACTATCTCTACATCAATCTCTTGATCTACTTCAAGATAATCTTTTGGATGTTTAATGTTTTTATCCCAAGAGATTTCAGAAACATGTAAAAAACCTTCTACATCATTTCCTAAATCAACAAATGCACCATAAGGCTCAATGTTACTAACAAGAACTTTTACCGCATCTCCAACTTCAAGTTGTTCTGCTAGATCATCCCAAGGATCACTAATAGCTGCTTTTATAGATAGAGAAAGATGCCTCTTCTCTTCATCATATTTAATTGCTTTAACTTCTACCTCTTCGCCCTCGTCATAAAGATTAGAGGGATTCACAGGACCTTTGTAACTAATTTCGCTGTAGTGAACCAAGCCATCAACTCCACCAACATCTACAAACATACCATAACTTGTAATCTTTTTAATTACTCCCA
>JAMONX010000042.1 GCA_027066435.1 Campylobacterales bacterium | reverse complement strand
GAGAAACAACAAGATTTGATCAAAGCCTATGAAGAGGTAAACAAATACCATAAAATCTCCAAAATGAAACTAGCTGATATATCTTTGCTTGATTGTGCACTGAAAATAAAAGAAGATAGTGAGAAAGTTTTAGATGCCCCTTGGGTCCAAATAGAAGAGGAAAAATCTACTCAAAAAGAGAGTCTAATTAATAGACTTATAAAAGCACTTGTAGAAGAGCCAAATAAGTGTAAAAGCACTTGGTTAGCTCAATGATATTGAGCTAATTAGAATTTATACTCTTGTGCTTTTTATATCGATTAGAGTTTTTTAAAAGGCATGTTATATCTCTGTTTTACACAATATATCTTGATTGATGATTTTACCAATATTGTCTAACTGTTTTTCTAATTTTGTTTTGATGTTTGGAGAATGTTTTTCTGAATTGATGTGAGTTAGATTATTTCTAAGGTCTTTTAGGTGTTTATATTGTGTTGTGATTTGTTCAAAAAGTGATTTGTTTGCTTCATATAACTTTGGGTATTTTTTATCATAAAAATTTGGTCTGTAGTTTTCAATACTCTCTTGTGTGATAAAAGAGATAACATCTTGATTAAGTTTGTATTTATCAAAAGTTTTCCATGCATGTTTACTGATAAGCTTCTTCTCATAAAAAGTATCACTACAATAAAATCTTATAGCCTCAAACAGATATGTCAAAGAAAGCAATATATAATTTTTCTCAAACATCAAATGAGAAACAATAAGATATTGTTTATAAATTGGTTTTTCACTAAAATTATCAAAAACGAATAGTGTCTCTTCTATCTTTTCAAACAGCTCTTTAAGGTGGTCAAACTTTTTATCTGTTTTTGCTCTTTGTACAGTAGAGAGCAAGTTTTTATAAGAGTTTTGAAGTGTATAAAAATCATTTGATAAAAGTGCTTTTGAAAAGTTAGAAAATGCAATAGTTTCAAAATCAGATATTTTCCCACTATCTACAAAATTTAAAGTTCTTATAAAACCAGTCAAAAGAAGTGAAAGTTGAGTGATATCGATATACTCATTTAACATGATGTATTGATACTCTTTAAATTCAATAATCTGCTTTGCAAAGATAATTTTCAAATTACTATCATTTAAAAATCGATGCAATATAGCTGAAAATATAGCAGATATCGGCTGATGCCTAAACCCATGTGTGATATCTAAAATCACCTCTTCACCCTTAGCACCTGAAATCAACTCATACACTCTTTCAAATATATCATCAAGACTGTTATCTTCAATCTCTAAAAATGCTACTTTCTCCTTTGAATACTCCAACAACTCTTTTTGAAAGTCTATTGCTTTTTTGGTTCCTAAAAAATAGAAATAATCATCATAGTTTTTCAAAAGCATATCTGTGGCATTGTAGTAATCTCCACTCTTTTTGCCAAGTAGCTTACAATCGTAAGATGCGGTTGTCTTGTTAACCTTCTCTCTGTCCATTCCTGACATGCCTAAAATAGAAATAATCATTTTTTCTCCTTAAAAATAATATTTTATCTCATCAAGATGCCCAACTACCCTCTTATACTCTCCATCACTAAACTGAGTAACCTCTATATCCCAATAGTTTTGCACACTCATACCAAGCAGTAGGGCTACTGTTGTAGGCATAGAGTAGACTAGCTTGATGTGTGAACAAGTTTGTTGAAGAGAGTTTATCACTGAGTATATCTCTTGGTTTGCACGGATGAAATCTTTTGGATTTTTGATAGTTGCTCCGATGGTACTTTCAAGATGCACGATAGGCTCTTCAAGTTTGCCAAGGGCTACTTTGTGAGAAGCTAAATCTATCGCTATAGTAACACACTCTTTAACCTCACCGATAGTTTTTTTTGTAATTATTTTAAACTCTTTAACATGCTCTTTGTACTCTCGTCCATCTATCTTTAAGGAAATCGTGTAGCTATCAGAGGATTTGTTGTACTGATAGAGTGTAACTCCTTCTGTTCCTAACATCGTTCCTATAAGAATAGCATTTGCAATTGGACCTATGTAGACTATGTGAAAATGGATATTTTGTGGTATTTGTGCTTCTAGTTTTTTGATATCGTGTTTAGTTATTTTTAGAAAGTCGATAAATCGTTTTTCATCAAATATATCTCCATCATATTTAAAAATCAGGTCATTTTCGATGATATTAAAATACTTTTTAAGATTTTTTTTGTGGCTTGGATACTCTTTGTCTAAAATCTCAAACAGTGCATCTAGTGCTGTTTTTGAGTTAGCTGGATTTGAGATATTGAAAACCAAAGGTATCGAAATATTTTTTTTTGAGTAGAGTTTTTGTTTTTTATACTCATCATAAACAGCATAAGACAAAACTGCCAAAGCCATTATAATAACAGCAAAGTAACCGCCACCAAATTGATCAGATATAAGCCCACCTAAAGCTGCAAATACAAGAGCTATTTGTGTGTATATGTTTGAGAAGATGTTGTTAAGCATTAGTTGAAAAGCTCACTATGTGAACCTATCCTGATAAGTTTCAAAGCTCTCTCTTTTAGAAGAGTTGAAATATATACCACATATTTTGTATATAACTTATCTGTAAATCTTATCTTTTTATACTCCTTTAAAAAAGTTTTAGCTCTAAAGAGATTTAGCATATTTTCCACTCTCTTTGATAAAATCTACAAAATTTATAGTTTCACCCACACCATCTTTAGCTTCTTGCCTCGCTTTAAGAGTTTCTTCATTTGGAATCTTAAGCTCAAATGGTATGCCTCTTTCTTGCTTGACATCTTTGTCAAAAGTACTAAGTGTTTGTATGTTCAAGTTCATCTATTAGCTTATCAAGAGATTTTAAAGAGTTTGTATCATTGGTTTCAATCTTCTCTTTTAGCTCTTTGCATCCACTATCAAAATCACTATAAAACATATTTGCTTTTTGTTGGCTAATATAAGATGAGATAGCTTCTATAATTATATCTGTTCTATTGATTGAAAACTGTGCTGTAAAAGTCAATACAAAA
>JAMONX010000041.1 GCA_027066435.1 Campylobacterales bacterium | reverse complement strand
AGTTGGATATATGCCATTTTTTACCCTTAATGCTTTGTTATGATTGATTAAGTGTATCTAACTCTTCTAGTAGATACTCCCAACTATCACTTGTAGGGTATTCGCTTATTATGTGAATCTAAGGATTTCTATTTGACCACTATTTTTAGAAATACTCATATATGGTTTTTTAGGTAGCTCCTGCCCAATACGAACAAAATCATTACAATCTTTACAATACTCATCTACTGTTTTTCTTTTACTACAAAGTGGACAAAGATTTTGATTATCTATATCATCATCTGTTTTTAAAACTGCATTTATCTCTGAAAGATTAAACTTTTGAAACTTTGATAACTCTACTGCTTTATCAACTCTTTTTCTTAGATTTTTTTTATATTGCCCCTCTGTGATAAAATCAGCCAAACTACACGCTACAAAACTTATTCCAACTCCTGTTTCACCAAAGTATTTTTCTATAAAAAACTCATTTAACTCTTTTTGTATCTCTTGAAGTTTTACCTTTGTATCTTCATCATTAACACCCAATATCTCAAATTTTCCTGCATTTGTAGATATGATACTCTGATAACTAAGCTCCAATTTTTCTACAATATACAAAGCGATTATTTTTGTAAGGATTTGAATATAAGCTGATTTTGCTCGTAAAATTTTACTAGCCTTACTAGATGCAACCGCATTAAAGATAAACTTTTGAATACCAAAAAAATCTCCAGCAATTAAAAGCATGTCATTTTGATCTATATCGCAAGGCTTATTTTTGTAATAGTCTAAGATATTGTAATTTTCTTGCTCACAAAGCTTATAAATCACACTTGAAAATATCGCGGTTGCTTTTGAATGTTCGTAAAGTGGTATATTTGCTCTAACTGCATCATATTTTTGAGTTTTAAAACTTGTAGATGAGGGTATAAAAGAGGTGAATTTTTTAAGTAGATAGTCAATGGTAAAAGAGTCAATTGAACTATTTCCCTTATCTTCTATCTTTTTCATATCAGATACAAATCTATCCCAAAGTTCATCATATTCATTTGTAACTGCATTTGCATCTTGTGGGTAGATATTATCAGGGCTTAGAGTATCTATCTTATATCTCTTTTTCTCATCAAATAGATACCAAAGTCTCTGCTTTTTAAAATCCTCTTTATCATATTTTTCATTGTACTCTTCAAATCTTTCCCGCTCAAACCCACTAGCCATTCTATCCGCACTTGCGATTATCCAATCTATATCATTTTTAGGATTATGGTGCATAGAAGATGCATCGCTCATATCTTCACCTAGATTAAAAGCTAAATCATTTAAAATTTGAGCGGTATAACTTGCGTGAGTGTATTTGTAGTCATATCTTTTATATGCACCATCTCTAAGCTTGTAGCAGTCAGCCCTCTGCCCAAACTTCCCAATATCATGCAAAAGCCCAGCAAGTGCCATCAAGTCAACATCTTTCATTTTTACCTCCATTTCATCTTAAAATTCTACCAACTATAAACGACATTTTATGTCGTTTATAAACTTTTTACCTCTATCTTCCCCATTCCAAAAACAGTTTGTTTTCCCACACCTATAATCTCTCCAAGTTTTAAAAGTATCAAGCTTTTTTCATCTATTTTGTCATATATGATATTTCCAACAACTCCCCCTATTTGTAATTTTTGTTTTTGCCTATTTGATCTTCTTGTTTGATCTACAAAAGATATAGATGCACTTTTTTCTTTGTATGTTGGTGTAAATGTAAGCTTTACTTTGGGAAGATTTTTTATCTCATTTACTCTGTTTGATATAGAGTATAGTAGTAGTTCAAGATGTGGTTTTTTACTTAGTATTTTACCTGCTTGTTTTGTTCTTAGTGGTGTTACAAACTCTATTTTTCCACGCTCAAATAGTTCATCAACTATAAACTCTTTGACTTTTACATCTTTTAGATCAAATTTTCCATCTTTATAGACCTCTTTTTCATTGCAAAGTATCTTATCTATCTCAAACTTTTCTCTACTTACTGTCAAGCCCTGCTCTGTTAGCATCTTGTGAATGGCACTTATGACATATGGGAGTTTGCCTGTCGCTTCTTCAAAAAGATAAAGCGAAAAATTATAAGTTTTTTGATTTAACCTAAAGTCAAATCTATACTGAATCGTATCATTTGAACCCTTTAAAATAAACTATATCTTAATCTATATTATACATATATTAAGTAAGTTGTATTTTATTATACTATTATCTACCGACAATATATTTCGCTATGTTCTGATTTATGATTAAACAAACTTGGCAAGAAAAGCTACATACCCTTTTAAATTGTGATTTAAAATCACTCTTTTACCTATTTATCAAGTAAAATAAACAAAACTATAAGTAGTGAGTTTAGATTTTTTAAACTTTGATTTGTTTAGTTGCTATTTGGTGAATAATAGAAGCTAAAAAAGTTTGATATGGTAAACCTTTTTCTAATGCTATTCCCTTGATACTTGATATATCTTGTTCATAAACTCTTAAATTTAGAGATTTTTTTTTAGTTATATTTTTGATACTGTTTGTAGCAACTTTTTTATAAAAACCTTTCTCTTTTTCTAGCTCATTTTCAGGCATAGCATCATAATTACCTGATTCTATTTGTTCAAATAGTTCTAGCTCATCTTTTGTATAAATTTCCTTATCAGGAACACTGTTTTTTTTATTTTTCATAATCTTCCTTCGTATAATAAATTTATCAACCAAATCGATAAAATAAGGTTGAGTTCATTAAAGACTCATAGTTTTCACAAAAGCTAATAGTAAACAAGTTTCTATCCTTTTTGGGCTTTTGCACCAGCACATAAAACGTCTTGTGTTAGCTTTATTAACTCATCTATAGGATGCTAAGGAGAAATTGACAATTTCTACCTTTTATAACACGAAGCTATGAGATTTTTAAAATTAACACTCAGGGAGTTTATTATGTATTATGTTGGAATCGATGTTGCTAAAGAGAAACATTATATCTGTATCTTAGATAAAGATGCAGAGTTTGCTGTTAAACCATTTTGGATCTATTCAGATATTCTTGGTTTACAAGAATTAGAAAAGAGA
>JAMONX010000040.1 GCA_027066435.1 Campylobacterales bacterium | reverse complement strand
TGACCAAAAAAGATCTCACTTTTACTATCTTTAAGATGCATCTCTAGTATTGATTTAGCTTTTAATTTAGTAGTTTTATCAAAATAAATCATCATGTTTCTACAAAAAATATAATCAAACATTCCAAGTTCATCAAAAGTATCATCAAAAAGATTAATAATTTTAAATGATACAAGCTCTTTTACCCTGTTTGAAAGAGCATAAGATTCTCCTTCTTTAGTAAAATATCTCTCTTTTATATTTGAAGGAACTCTATGCAAACTTCTACTTCGATAAACTGCCTTAAGAGCTAAAGTAATTACTTCTGAATTTATATCTACCCCTATAATTTCAAATTTATCTCTACTAATACCCTCTTCCAATAGTGCGATAGCAATAGTATAAGGCTCTTCACCAGTAGAAGATGGGATGCATAGTATCCGATTTATTTTGCTACTCTTTTTTACTTTTTGAACCAATTTTTCTATCTGCTGAAACTCCCTGTAAAAATAGGTTTCATTTACGGTAAGATAATCCACAAGCTCTTGCTTGAGAAAAGAATCAACTTTAATATTATCTAAAAAACTTTCAAAATTATAAAAACCTCTTTTTTTACAAAAATTAGCAAGTTTTACCGTGATAATCTCCTCTTTTTTTACAAAGTCAATTCCTGTCTCTTCTTTGAAATATGCTAGCAAAGATTTAGCATCCACAAAGTTTTCAATATATTCTCTCTCTAACTGTTGTATATTCTCTTCATATCTCTTAAAAATTCCAAACATATTAACTTCCAAACCTTTTGATTTCACCAATAATCTCTTCAAGTGTTTTGACTTCAACTTGACTACTTACCTCCGAAGCTCTTTTTGACATACCATACACTACCGAACTTTCCTTGCTCTCAGCCAGACATCTAGCCCCCACATTTACAAGAGATTGCGTACCTTTAGCTCCATCATCCCCTATACCTGTTAATACCACACTAAGAACTTCAAACTCTGCAGTCAATTTAGAAACCGAATCAAATAAGATATTTATATCAGGGTTATAACTATACTCCTTACTTGGGTTCATTGAAAATATGGATTTATTTTGTAAAACACATTGTCCTGAACAGATATAGACTTCTGAAGGTACACATATCATACCCTCCTTCGCCATCTTCACACTCAAGGTACAATACTGATTAAGCATCTTTGCAAAGCTTGGAAGATACTCTTTTCCCATATGTTGAGCGATAATAATAGATGCTTTAAAACCCTCCTCAATATTTTCAAGAATTTTTTGTATGTGACCTGGACCTCCTGTAGAAGCCCCGATAAGAATAAGTTTATGTTTTGAAGAGTTCAAGCTGTACATTTAGCTCTTCTGTCATTTTATTTAAGTGTTCACTCGCCCCTGCAATCTCTTCAACACTTCTTGCACTAGATGCTGAGATACTGTTAATTTCTTCAATCTTTTTTACCATAGTATTAACATTTTTTCCTGTTTTTTCACAATTACTAACACTTTTTTGTGTTGCACTTGTTGCGTCAAGTACAAGAGTGGTTGTGATATTGATTTTCTCTTCAACATCCCTTGCCGTATCTGATAAAGCTTGAATATCTTTTGAATTTATATTCATCTGCTCACTTGTATCAACGATTGATTGAACAATGATGCTAATGGTTGTATTGATTTCAGCCAAAGATCTTTGTGTACGCTCAGCCAACTGTCTAACTTCATCAGCAACAACGGCAAATCCTTTCCCATGCTCACCTGCTCTTGCCGCTTCAATTGCGGCATTTAAAGCAAGTAGATTCGTTTGGTCTGCGATATCTGATATCACATCTAAAATACTTTTTACTTGTTCAGCATCACCAGAGAGTGTCTGCATCTTCTGTGCCAACTCTATTTCAACATGAGCACTTTTCTGCACTTGTTCTGTTAACTTTATAATTTCATTTCTAGCGATATTTAAGTTACTACTAGCTTGTTCAATATCAATTTTAGTCTCTCTTGCTTCATTTATTGCTGTTTCAATTTCCACCATCACCCCATGTGCCTGTGAAGTTGCATTGTCAATAATATCTACTGAACTTTCTACATTATTGCCAACTTCAAAAGAGGTTGTTGAAAGTTCATGGGAAATTGAAGCATTTTCATTAGAGGATTGTTTTGCATCTTCGATTAATTTTTGAAAAAGCGAAATAAGCTGATTTAAATTTTTACCCATTCTATCAATTTCACGATCTCCTTCTATGACCATCTGTTTTGAAAGGTCTTTTGTATCACCAACCTCGGTGATATATAATTCAAGCCTACCTAGCGACTTATTAAAGGTTGAAACAATATAAAAAGTTATAAAAATCGCAAACATTATGGCAATTCCCGCCAATACAATAGTTGTTAAAAGAAGACTTTCTTCATCACTAAGGGCAGTATGAGTTGAATTATCAAGCAAATGCTCTATGATTTTGGATATCGAGACTATCTCCATTTCCATCTTCTGTATATCAAATTTTATTTTTTCTCTCTCTTGTACTAAATGTTCCTTACTACCAGTTTTTAAATCATTTGTAAACTTTTTTAAGTAATCTGAAAACTCTTTTTGTATAGATGCTATCTGTATAATATGTCCATCTATCTCTTTATATTTTGCTTTAACTTCATCATTCCCCTTAATGTGTGTTAGAGCTTTTTTTATTAGTGGAGATATAAGCTGTAATTTAACATCTATATCTTCTCTGACTACTTCCAACTCTGATTCAAATTTTTTAAAACTCTGTGAACTTATATCTTTACTCTCTAAAATAAGCTCATAAGTCAACACTTCCTCTTTTAATATATCCTTCTCTAATTCAATCACCAAATTATTTAACGGAACTTGATAATCAGCAATTTCTTTGAGTTCATGACCTATAGAACTCACACCTTTAATTGAAACTAAAGCCGTAATAACCAAAAGTACCGTTATTGCAGCGAAGCCTGCCTTTATTGTATTGGATAATGTCATTTGATAAACCTTGTGTTTTTATTAGCTATACTAAAATCGGCTCCTATCAAAGAATCTTTAATCATCCATTTCTTATAAAAAACTAGCTATATTAAACTATTCATAACTATTAAAAGGCACATTACAATGGATGATAAAATACTATTTGAAAATTCAGTTAAAAATATGCTTACTATTATAGGAGAAGACCCAAAAAGAGAAGGACTTCTAAAAACTCCCCAAAGAGTCTATAAAGCTTATGAGTTTATGACAAAAGGCTACAAGCAAGACCCAAATGTCATTTTAAATGAAGCACTTTTTGAAAGCTCAAATGATGAGATGGTTTTGATAAAAGATATCGAGTTTTACTCTATGTGTGAACATCACCTACTTCCTATTATCGGCAGGGCTCATGTTGCTTATATCCCTGATGGAAAAGTTGTAGGACTCTCTAAAATCCCTCGTATGGTAGAAGTATTTGCTAGACGACTCCAAATCCAAGAGCAGATGACCGAACAGATAGCAGATGCAATAAAAGAGGTCATAGAACCAAAGGGTGTTGGTGTGGTCATACAAGCAAGACATATGTGTATGGAGATGCGAGGAGTTGAAAAAGTAAACTCTACAACAACTACCTCAGCACTTAGAGGAATGTTTTTAAAAGAGAAAACAAGAGCAGAGTTTTTTAACATCATAAATGCACCCCAATCAACAAGATTTTAAGTGAAACTCTCAGATATCAAGAAAAAAATCGCTCCTTATGAGATAGAAATCCATTTTGGCATCGTACAAAAAATCAATGCGGCAAATATCGATATAACAGGACTAAGTCCTAGTATTGGTGATATCATCAAAATAGTCACTACAACTACAAATGAAGAACGACTTGGAATGGTTGTAGAACTTCATAAAAATAGTTTTTCTGTCTCTCCATTTGGATTTGTTGAAGGTTTAAAGATTGGTGATCGTGCCTATATTGACGAAGAAGGATTAGCTATTTCTGTGGGTGAGGGGTTACTTGGCAGGGTTGTAAATCCACTTATGGCTCCAAAAGATTCAAAAGGTGCTATTAGAGGGATTTCTAAAAAGATGCCTATCATCAAAGCTCCAATAGATGCAATGAAAAGAGGGTTGATTGAAGAGCCTTTTCCTGTTGGAGTTAAAACCATCGATGGACTTTTAACAGCTGGAGTTGGTCAAAAGGTTGGTATATTTGCTGGAAGTGGTGTTGGTAAATCTACACTGATGGGAATGATTGTAAGAGGAAGCAAAGCTCCTATAAAGATTGTCGCACTTATCGGTGAGAGAGGTAGAGAGGTTCCTGAATTTATTGAAAAAAATTTAGGCGGGGATTTAACTGATACTGTTATCGTTGTAGCTACAAGTGATGATTCATCACTTATGAGAAAGTATGGAGCATTTGCTGCTATGAGTGTAGCTGAATACTTTAAAGACCAAGGAAGAGATGTCCTTTTTATCATGGATTCAATCACTAGATTTGCTATGGCACAAAGAGAGATAGGACTCTCTCTTGGTGAACCACCAACATCAAAAGGTTATCCACCATCATCTCTAACACTACTTGCACAGTTGATGGAAAGGGCTGGAAAAGAGGAGGGTAAAGGTTCAATAACCGCTTTTTTTACGGTACTAATCGAGGGGGATGATATGAGCGATCCAATTGCAGATCAATCTCGAAGCATCCTTGATGGTCATATAGTGTTGAGTCGTGAAATGACCGATTTTGGTATCTATCCTCCTATAAATATTCTAAATAGTGCATCTAGAGTTATGGGAGATGTTACAAACAAAGAGCATTTAGAGAGTGCTATGAAATTTAAAAAACTCTACTCCCTTCTAAAAGAGAATGAAGTTTTAATTCGTATAGGAGCCTACACCAAAGGAAGTGACCCAGAATTAGACGAAGCTATGAATAAAAAAGAAGCAATGAATAACTTTTTAAAACAAGACCCTAATATATATGAAGATTTTTCACAAACTTTGGATAAACTGAAGGGATTAACTAATTAAGTTGTTTTTAATCTACCTAGTAGTAGAATTACGAATGAGACAATTTTAGTCCTAATTAAAAACTGGAGAAAAGATGAGAGTCTATTTAGACAATAACGCAACAACAATTGTAGATCCACAGGTAAAAAGTGCGATGGATCCATTTTTTTCACAATATTATGGAAATCCAAACTCTTTACATTCATTTGCAAGTGATACACACATTGACCTAAACAATGCACTAGAAAAAATTTATGCAGGAATAAATGCTCCAAAACAAGATAGCATTGTAGTAACTTCATGTGCCACTGAGAGTAACAACTGGGTGCTTAAAAGTATATATTTTGAATATATACTAACTGGTAGAAAAAACCATATCATTGTTTCTGAAGTAGAACATCCTTCTATTATAGCTACTGCTAAATTTTTGGAATCACTGGGAACAAAAGTTACCTATCTGCCAATAAACAGCGAAGGCTTGATAGAAGCTCAATCTGTAAGAGATAACATAACTGATAAAACAGCTCTAGTGTCAGTTATGTGGGCGAACAATGAGACAGGAGCCATCTTTCCAATAGAGGAGATTGCAGAGATTTGTAAAGAAAAAGGAGTTCTTTTTCATACAGATGCAGTTCAAGCTATAGGAAAGATTAAAGTCAATGTACAACATTTAGATATAGATTATCTATCTTTTTCTGCTCATAAATTTCACGGACCAAAAGGTGTTGGTGCTCTTTATATGAAAAAAGGTAAAGAGCTAACTCCCCTACTTCATGGAGGTTCACAGATGGGTGGACACAGAAGTGGTACATTAAATGTTGCTGGGATTGTTGGTATGGGAAAAGCTATGGAAATAGCTGTAGATGCTATTGATTTTGATATGCCTGATGTTAAAGAGCTTAGAGACCACCTTGAAGATGAACTCTTAAAAATAGAAGATACTTTTGTTGTTACTCCAAGGCAGAAGAGGACTGATAATACAATGCTTATCAGCTTTAGAGGAGTTGAGGGAGAATCAATGCTTTGGGATTTGAATAAAGCAGGAATTGCAGCAAGTACTGGAAGTGCATGTGCTAGTGAAGATTTGGAGTCAAATCCAGTTATGGAGGCTATAGGAGCTGAAGCTGATTTGGCACATACTGCTATCCGATTTTCACTAAGTAGATTTACAACAAAAGATGAAATTGATTATACAATCGGTGTTGTAAAAGAGGCGGTTATAAGACTTAGAGAGATTTCAAGCTCATATGCTTATACACCAAAAAATCACAATAGCCAATTATAGAAAAGGATAAAAATGGGATTTGATAGTTTAGTTGGCGGTACCATCTGGGATGAGTATAGCCAAAAAGTACAAGACAGAATGAATACTCCACTAAATATGGGAGAAATAACAGAAGAGCAAGCCAAGGAGATAGGCGGTAAGCTTATCGTTGCTGATTTTGGTGCTGAAAGTTGTGGAGATGCGGTAAGACTCTACTGGGTTGTAGATGAAGAGACGGATATCATAAAAACTGCAAAATTTAAAAGTTTTGGATGTGGTACGGCGATTGCAAGTAGCGATGTAATGGCTGAACTTACCATCGGTAAAACAGTAAAAGAGGCAGTTAAGATTACCAATATCGATGTTGAATTTGCAATGAGAGACAATCCTGAAACTCCAGCTGTTCCACCTCAAAAGATGCACTGTTCAGTTATGGCATATGATGTTATAAAAAAAGCAGCTGCTCAATATATGGGTGTTGAGTTTGATAGTCTTGAAGATGAGATAATTGTTTGTGAATGTGCAAGAGTTAGTCTAGGAACACTAAAAGAGGTTATCAAACTAAATGACTTGAAAACTATAGAAGAGATTACAGACTATACAAAAGCTGGTGCATTTTGTAAATCATGCATAAGACCAGGAGGTCATGAGGATAGAGATTATTATCTTGTTGATATACTAAAAGAGACAAGAGATGAGATGGCAGTAGAAGGATTACAAACTTCTACAAATCTTACAGATAGCGGTACAGATATCGCATTTGCTCAAATGACTTTAGTTCAAAAACTAAAAAATGTTGAAAAAGTACTTGATGAAAATATCAGACAGATGCTTATCATGGATGGTGGAAATATGGAAGTACTTGATATCAAAGAAAACGGAGCAAATATAGATATCTATATCAGATATCTAGGAGCTTGTAACGGATGTGCAAGTAGTGCTGGCGGTACACTCTATGCAATAGAATCTGTTTTAAAAGATAAACTTGATGAAAGCATAAGAGTATTGCCTATCTAACAAAAATATTGATGAATATACCATTTTGCGATATCCATAGAAGAGAGCGACCGCTCTCTAAGTTCTGTGGGAACTGAGCTAACTCTTAGCTTACTTCCCACAATGGAACTAGCAAGATACAAAAATAAAATCACCCCAATAGCAATCAACCAATCATAAACAAAACCAACATATAAACCAATAACCAAAGGTAAAATTGTCAAAGCAAAAAATAGCCCATACGCTAAAGCTTTGCATCTTAGTCCCTCTATAATAGGAGTCATATTTACATCATTTGGATCAGTATAAAATTTTTTCATTTTAAATTTGTAAAGTTGAGTGGTGCATCTATATCCATCTCTTTTACCGCTGCTATACAAGTTTGTAAATCATCGATAGACTTTCCTATAACTCGAACTTCATCGCCTCTTATTTGAGCTTGAACTTTGAGTTTTTTATCTTTGATACCTTTTACAATCTTTTTAGCATCATCTTTTGAGATAACATCAGTGATAGATAAAACTAACTTAGTATTGCCTCCACCCACTTGGTCTCGACTAAACTCTTTTACAGCCTTTGCAGGGATACCTCTTTTGATAATTTTTGCTATCACTATATCCATCATAGCTTCAGCTTTAGAGTCACTAGAAGCCAATAAAGATATACTTTTACCCGATTCACTATAATCAATCTTTGCTGTTAAACCTTTAAAATCATAACGATTATTAACCTCTTTTTTTGCTTGTTCAACTGCATTTTTCATCTCTTGATTGTCAAGTTCTGCTGTTATATCAAAACTATGTTCTTTTGCCATCTTTGCTCCTGATATTTTTTAGTTATTGTATCATATTTATAAAACTTATTTCTCTAAAACTCCAATCCAAATCCACCACTAGCAAAATTTGGATCACTATATCCGTGCTGAACACTCTTGCTTCTAAGCATCAAGATATCATTTTTTGGGTCAATCCCCTGTGGACAAGCTAAAGTACACTCTCCACAAAGAGTACAATCCCAAACACCTTTTTCTTGCACTGCATCTATCTTTTGTTTTTCGTCATTGCATCTGACATCACTAACATAACGATAACTTCTAGTCAATGCAAAAGGTCCTAAAAACTCTTTATCAACTTCAAAAACAGGGCATGAACTAAAACAACTAGCACATAAGATACAATCACTTTGAAGTTCAATTCTCTTCTCTTCTTCATAACTCATATCATCTTTTTGTGAGATACCACTTTGCCAACTTTTGACTCTTTTTAAAGTCTCTTGAGCCTTTGAGTAATCAACTACCAAATCTTTTAAAATTTCCATAAAACGAAGTGGCTCTATCACATCACCATCTTTTGGTTTATATCCACATGCTAACTCTTCTTTGCCATTTACTCTAACTGAGCAACTTCCACACACTTCACTTTTGCATCCACTACTATATGTTAGTGTTGCGTCTATTTTTGTTTTTATAAAATTTAGTGAATCCAAGAGTGTTACATCTTTGAGTGGCACTTCATAATCTATTAAAACCATATTTTTTGGTTTTCTATGCCGACAATATCTCTGTATTTTAAGCTTCACGATAGCACCTCCTTGAAATCTACACAAAGATAATCATCAACCTTTTGCGATACACTCTCTTTTTTAAGACTATCATCTATTTTCGGAAAATCTATACGAAAATGTGCTCCTCGACTCTCCTCTCTTTTCAAGGCACTCTCCAAAATAATCTCTCCAAGCTCTAGCGTGTTTTTAAACTTGATAAACTCAACAAGATTAGTATTGTAAACCCTGCTTCTATCTCCAAGCCCCATAAATTCAAACTCTTTTTGTAATGCTTTTATCTCCAATAAGGCTGATTGTAACTCCCCTTTGCATCTGAGAATTCCAACATCTTTATAAAACATATCTCCCAAGAACTCTCTTTTTTCATAAAAGTCTATCTTTTTATCCATATCATAAAGAGTCTCTATAAAAAGCTTATCACTCTCAAACTGATCTAAAGAGGGTTCTTTAAATACACAATCAGCAGAAAACTTTACAGCTCTCTCTCCTGCTAATTTTCCAAAAGAGACAATTTCCAAAAGTGAATTTCCACCAAGACGATTGGCTCCGTGTACTCCAGAGTTTGAACACTCACCAATAGCAAACAATCCTTTAATACTACTCATCATATCCCCATTCACACTAATCCCACCCATACTATAGTGAGCAACAGGAGCGATAGGAATAAGCTCACTAACGGGATCTACCCCTTCATAAGTGATTGCAAGTTTTCTCTCTTGAGGGATATTTTCATCTATAAACTCCTCTCCAAGATGTCTAATATCTAAAAAAACTTCATTTCCCTCTTGCAATTGTGAATAGATCTCTCGACTAACTTTATCTCTAGGAGCTAGTTCATCAGTAAATCTTTCTCCTTTTTGATTGACCAGATAACCACCCGCCCCTCTAGCACTCTCACTTATCAAGATGCCTGACTTTTTAAGTCCTGTTGGGTGAAATTGTATAAACTCCATGTTGCTAACTTTTGCTCCAGCTCTAAAAGCTGCAGCTATCCCATCGCCTGTTGATTGGTTTGTATTTGTCGAAAACCCGTGATAAAGTCCAGCATAACCACCAGTTGCCACGATGACACTTTTAGCTTTGATAAACTCTACTTCGGTAGTTCTGATATCAAGACAACTCACACCTTTTACAACACCCTCTTCTACACAAAAATTTAGTAAAAACTTTTCATTTAAAAACTCAATATCCTCTTTTAAACATCTATCATAAAGTGTATGCAAAATTTTTAAACCTGTAAAATCCTGAGCATAACAAGCTCTTTTACTAGAGGCTCCGCCTAGTTGTCTTTGTGCTATTTTATTGTCATCTGTTCTGCTATATGGCATTCCTATAGATTCTAACCACTTTACAACAGCAGGTGCATCTTGACACATCTTTGAAATCATACTTTTAGAGCCAATTTCTCCAGAAGCTTTAATCGTATCACTTATATGAAGTTCTACTGAATCTTCTTCCACATTTGCCAAGCTTGCATTTATACCACCTTGAGCCATAGAAGTTTGGCTTCTTGTTGGATACCCCTCACAAATAACTGCTACTTTTGCATCCTCTTTTTTTGCAGACAAAGCAGCAGATAAGCCAGCCCCACCTGCTCCAATGATTAAAATATCATACATATATTTTCCCCTACTTTCCTATAAAATCTTTGATATTTTTACAAATTCCATCAACTAATTTAACTCTTGACTCTACACTAGCCCAAGCAATATGAGGAGTTATAAACAATCTATCATTTTTTGCGACTCTGCGAAAAGGACTGTCTTCTCTCATTGGTTCACTTTCTAATACATCTAGCCCAACTAAAACATTGCTTTTTTCAATATATTGTGCTAAATCTTCTTCATTTATTATACCACCTCTTCCAAGATTTAACAATACTGCACTATCTTTTAATAGTGTTAAATTATCTCTATTTAAAAGATTTTTTGTCTGCTCATTTAACGGTGCGTGGATAGAAATAATATCTGAAGTTTTTAATAAATCTTCCAAAGATGCTCTTTGTATATCTGTATCTCTATTTCTTCCACTTGTGGAGTAGTATTGTACACTTGCACCAAAAGCAGATGCTACTTTTGCAACATCTTTGCCGATAGTCCCAAGTCCAATAATTCCCCAAGTTTTACCTGCAATATCAAAATATGGTTTTTCAATGTTAGTAAAAACAGGACTCTTAATCCACCCATCTCCCCTTGTAAAATTATCATAATATCTAAGCTTACCAATCAAATAAAGAGCAAGAGAAAATGTCGTTTGTACAACAGATGGCGTTGAGTATCCTGCTACATTTTTTACTGTTATATTTTTTATTTTTGCATACTCTAAATCAATATTGTTCATACCAGTCGCTGCTACACAGATAAGCTTTATATTTGAAATATCCATTGTCTCTTTATCTATAACCACTTTGTTAGTTACAACAATGTCTGCATCTTTTACCCTCTCTTGAGTTTGTTCTTTTTTTGTACTTTCATACATTTTGACTTCACCAAAACTCTCAAACTCACTCAAATCTATATCATCACCCAAAGTTTTTTTATCTAAAATAACTATCTTCATCTTGCTTAAATCCTCTATTTTTATGTATAATACCAAATTTTAGGAGATATTATGACAAAAACCACTTTAGCTATATTTATAACTATACTCTTTACTGCTTGTTTTGCATCTAATGAAGAAACTATGGCTCTTCCTTATAGAAGTGATTTTTCATCAAACGCAAATGGTTGGTCTTTGGGTGCAGGTGCAAAGTATGATGCTAAAGCCAAAGCAGTCAAACTCTCAAAATCAGGCACTACATGGGCAACATCTGATAGACTTGTTTCTGAATTTAAACTACCAATTGAACCAAATAAAACTTACACTATCTCATTTAAATCAAAAACAGATATCTGGCCACCACCATCACTAGAAGTTTTTGGCACATACTACAGCAAAAAAGATCGCATCTCAAACTCTATGGGAACGATGACAGCAAACTCCAAAACAGGCACTTGGGAAGAGAGTACGGTTTATATTGATGTGCCAAACAATCTTGAAATAAAATATTTTACAATTAGGATTTTGAGTTTACCTAAAAAAGGAAAAGATGGTAATATCTGGATTGATGATGTTACATTTAAAGAAGGTTTTCACACTTCACAAAATAAACCCATAAAAAAAGCTTTTGAAGGTTCTGTTACAAGGTTTGACAAATTGGGAAATATCGAAATCAAGAAAAATGGCATATTTGAACCTTTCTTTCCAATAGGCATTTATACTGACCATAAAAGAGCAGACTGGAGTATCTACAAAAAGCAAGGATTCAACATAGCGATGTGGACAGATGGTTCTGGAGCAATACAAAAAGCAAAATCAGCATCTCTTTACTCTTCTATGCAAATCGTACAGTATATGGTCTCTGTTGACCCAGAATGGATACCACAAGAGGAAAACAAAAAAATTGCTCATTTAAAAAATACTTTACAAAAAATCAAAGACAAAGGACTTGAAAAAGATTTACTTTTTTACTATGTTGATAATGAGTTTTACCATATCAAAGATGAATACACAAAAATTATGGATATCGTAATAGAACAAGATAAGGACAAAAATGGAAATAGGATGCATCCGATATATATGCTAAGTGGAACATATGGACTTGCACGAAAATATAACAAACGAATAGATTTTACAGGAACCTATGTAGCACAAGATAGATTTGAAACCGATATAACAAATGCTCTTCTCACCCTAAATGAGACCCAAAATCAAACACAACCAGCTATCATTGCCCAAATCAACAGAGGTGTTGATAACAATTTTAGACCTATTCTTTTTGGTGCAATTGCTAAAGGTGCAAGAGGAATGGCATTTTGGAGAGATGGCGGAAGTGTTGGTGATATTGCAAAACAATCATGGTGGAGTGAGTTACCAAAAATTGCAAAAGAGATTGAACTTATGATGCCACTAATTAGAGCTAATCATAAAACTTCTTGGAGTGTGAAAGCTGATAATAATAAAATCATCTATGGAACACGAACAGTTGACAATCAAGGATATATGATATTGGCAAACCCAACAAGAAAAGAGATATCCGTAACATTTATACCTAATAATTTACCATACAAAGTTGCATCTATAAAAGATTATTTCACAAAACAATCAGCAGGTTTGGTAAAGGAAAATAGTTTTACAATTACTCTCTTAGCTCAAAGTTCAAAGGTTATAAAATTAGTAAAGTAGCTTTACATCCATACTTTGATAAGCTCTCTTTAAAAGAACAAAAATTTTTAAATGAAAAAGAGAAACTTTATAGATTTTCACATCAAGATTTAAAGCAACTTGTAGAAATCGCCATCGATTTAAACATGTGGAATGAACAAAATATTATAGAGATATGGGATGATACTAAAGCTAAAAAATTTCAAGGAAAAAAACAAAAGCAAGAGATAATATCATACATCAAACTCTATTACAACAGACTAAAAAGTTCTCCAACCAATTACAATAACTTTAAATCTAAAAGCCAAAATACCCCCAAAATCAAGCTAATCTCACAAAATAAAGAAAATCTAGGCTTTGGATTATGCCCCGTAGCAAGCCCAAAAACCAGATGTTGTAATCTTCTTACCCTTGATGCGGTCGAGAGTTGCGGATATGATTGTAGTTACTGTTCTATTCAATCATTTTACAATGAGGGAAAAGTAACATTTGATACTTCACTAAAAAATAAACTTGACAATATTGTTTTAGATGCAAATGAGTTTTATCACATCGGAACAGGTCAAGCATCTGATTCTCTTATGTGGGGAAATCGTTTTGGAGTTTTGGATAACTTGGTAGATTTTGCTCATAAAAATCCAAATGTTTTACTAGAGTTTAAAACAAAATCAGACAATATTTCCTATTTTTTAGAGTATCCTAATCTGCCAAAAAATCTTCTATTTACTTGGTCATTAAATCCTCAAATAGTTATTGACAACGAAGAACACCTAACCACATCTCTAGATGCAAGACTAAAGGCAGCTAAAAAACTAGAGCAAAAAGGGTGTTTGGTAGGTTTTCATTTTCACCCAATGATAGAGATTGAAAATTGGCAAAATGAGTACGGAGATATTTTTAGAAAACTCCAAAAAGAGTTTAATCCTAAAAATGTTGTACTTGTCTCATTTGGCACTCTTACCTTCATAAAGCCTGTTTTAAAACAGATACGACAAAGAGATTTTAAAACAAAAATCCTACAAATCCCACTCGTTAATGCAAACAAAAAATTCTCATATCCTCTGAAAACAAAAATAGAGATGTTTAAATTTGCATATAATTCATTTGAATTTTGGCAAAAGGAAGTATTTTTTTATCTATGTATGGAAGACCATACACTTTGGAGGGAAGTTTTTGGTTATGAATACCCAACAAATGAGAGTTTTGAGATGGATATGAAATTAAATTATATGAAAAAAGTTAAGAGAATTTCTTGAAAAAAATTAATGTTTTACATATTATTACAGGATTGCCAATTGGTGGGGCAGAAAAGGTTTTGTTAGATTTATGTACTCATATCGATAGTGAAAAAATCAACTCATTTGTTGTTGGGTTAAACCATGAAAATGACTTAAACAGTGAGTTTGAAAAATCAGGTATATTTGTAAAAAACCTTGATATGAAAAGAGATATTATAAGTTTCTCAAAAACTTTAAAAACTTTAACTGA